>NZ_QAII01000154.1:12197-23346 GCF_003060965.1 Caulobacter sp. HMWF025
GGCCATCGAGACCCTGCCGCCGGAAGTGACCCTGTCCTTTGCGCCCTATGCCGAAGGTCTGCAGGGCTGGATCGATCTGGCGCGGGCCAGCGGCCACGAGGTGCTGCTGGAAACCCCGATGGAGCCGGCCGACTATCCGGCCAATGATCCGGGCCCCTACACCCTGATCGCCGCCAACCGGCCCGAGGATACCGTGCGCAAGCTGGAGTGGCTGATGTCGCGGGCCACGGGCTATTTCGGGCTCAGCAACTATCTGGGGGCCCGCTTCATCGACTCGGATGCGGCCATGAACACCTTCAACGCCGCCCTCAAGGCCCGGGGCCTGGCCTTTGTCGATGACGGCCTGGCCGCCCGGCGCGGTGGCGGCATCCCGCGGGCCTCGGCTGACCGGATCATTGATGACGAGCTTTCGGCCTCGGCGATCGACATCCAGCTTCGGGCCCTCGAGACCGGGGCCAGTGCGCGGGGCCAGTCGCTCGGATCCGGCTTTGCCTATCCGGTGACCATCAACCAGGTCCGGACCTGGGCGGCCGGCCTGCCCGCCCGGGGCCTGCAACTGGCACCGGCCTCGGCCCTGGCGCGCCGATGAGCGCAGCGTCCCGCGAAGACGACCTGCCGCGGCACAGGCCCAATGTCGGCGTAGTCCTGTTCCACCCCGACGGCCGCGTCTGGCTGGGCCGGCGCCACCAGCAGGAGCCGCCCTACAACTGGCAGTTCCCGCAGGGCGGGGTCGATGACGGCGAAGACCTGCTGGACGCGGCGCGGCGGGAACTGGCCGAGGAGACGGGCGTCACCTCCGCGGCTTTGCTGGGCCGGACCCAGGGCTGGATCGCCTATGACTTTCCGGCCGATTTCGCGGGCAGCAAGAAGGCGCGCGGCTGGCTGGGCCAGAAGCAGGTGTGGTTCGCCTTCCGTTTCACAGGCGACGAGGCCGAAATCGACCTGGAAGCCCATGGTGAGGTCGAGTTCGACGCGTGGCGCTGGGGAAGTCTCGACGAAACCCCGGAACTGATCGTACCCTTCAAACGCAGCGTCTATCAGGCGGTCGTCGCTGCGTTCCGGGGCTATGCGCAAGGTGATGCTTAAGTCACCTGCGATGGGGAGGACTTATGGCGCGAACCATTCTGATGATCCACGGCTATGGCTGTGCCGGTGACTGCTGGGGAAGCGTCGCCGCCCGCCTGAAGGCCGAGGGCTATCGCGTCGAGACCCCGACCCTGCGCGCCGAGCTGCGCCGCACGGATGCGCCGGGCAAGGGCCTGGCCGGCCTGTCCCTGGCCGACTATGTCGCCGACATGAGCGCCCTCGCCGCGAGCCTGTCGCGCGAGACGGGTGAAGCCCCCATCGTGTTCGGCCACTCGATGGGCGGCATGATCGCCCAGAAGCTCGCCGAGGCCGGGCTGGCGGCCGGTATCGTGCTGTTTGCACCTGCTTCACCCGCCGATGCCCGGGCCAAGCCCAAGCTGTCGCCTGTCATCACCTTCCTCAACATCGCCCTGTCTTTCCGGCCCGAGACCCGCGCCGTGAAGATGTGGAAGACCGGCTTCAAATGGGGCGTCCTGAATGTCGTGCCCGCTGCGCGGCACGACGGCCTCTTTGCCCGGGCGGTCTATGACTCGGGCCGCGCCCTGTCGGATCTGGCCTGGCCCGACAAGGATCCCAACCGGACGGTTCACGTCGACGCCGCGCGGGTGAAGGTGCCGGTGCTGGTGGCCGCAGGGGCGCAGGACCGCACCACGCCGGTCGAGGATCTGCGTCTGGTCGGGGCCAAGTATGGCGCAGACTATGTGGAATACCCCAACAACGCGCACTGGCTGATCGACGAGCCCGGTGTCGAGGTCATCCTTGATGACGTCATCGGCTGGCTGAACACGCGCGGCCTGTCTGCGGTGCCCCAGGTCCCGTCCCGGAGCGTGCCCAGGACGGCTCCGAAGGCCAGGATCCCCGCGGCCATTCTCGAGCCCGCACCTGCGCCCGCGCCCGCTATCGAGCCGGCGGTGGCCGAGACCCCCGGGGGGCAAGCCCCGGTCGTACCGGTCGCAGCGGCCAAGGCCCGTGCACCCCGTGCCGTTGCCAAACGCCCGGCCGGAACGGTCGCCAAGGCCAAGGCTGAGCCTGCCGCGCCCGCGACGCCTGCGACGGAGCCCAAGGCCGCGCCCAAGGCCCGGGCTGCAGCCAAGACGGCTCCGAAGACGGCTCCGAAGTCCAGTCCCAAAGCGGCAACCAAGGCAGCCCCCAAAGCGGCGGCCAAGCCTGCCGCAGTGAAGGCCGCCAGCAAACCCTCCCCGAAGGCCCGCAAGAGCGTATAGGATCAGGCGGGCCGATCCTGTTCGTCGGCGGAGTACGAAAGGCGGCCATGCCCGCACCGGTCATCATGGTCCACGGCGCCTTTTGCGGCGGCTGGACATTCGACGTGTTTCGCCAGCCGTTCGAGGCGGCGGGGCATACGGTGCAGGCCCCGGATCTGCTGGGACGTGGCGGCCAGGGCGCGGTCGCCGGGCGCTCGATGACCGACTATGCGCGGCAGATTGCCGGGCTCTGTGCGGCCTGCGACGAGCCGCCGGTGCTGATCGGCCATTCCATGGGCGGCCTTGTCGCCCAGATGGCGGCCGACCGGGTCAAGCTTTCGCGGCTGATCCTGCTGGCCCCGTCGCCCCCCTGGGGTGTGGCCGGGGCCAGTCTCGAGGAAGCGGCGTCAGCCATGAGCCTGTTCGCCCTCGGACCCTACTGGCTGCAGGCCGTCGACCCCGACTACGGGGTGGTCCGGCGCTACAGTCTCGATCGCCTGCCCAAGCCGGACCGGCGGGCGCTGTATGCCCGGATGACCCCGGAAAGCGGCCGGGCGCTCTGGGAAACCCTGAACTGGTGGCTGGACCCCTTCATGACCACCAGCGCCCGGCCCAGCGGGGTTCCCACCCTGGCCATCGCCGGCGGCAAGGACGTGATCCACCCCCCGGCCACCGTTCGCCAGGTCGCCGCCCGGCTGAACGGCCAGTTCGAGGTCTTTGACGACATGAGCCACTGGCTGCCCGGTGAGCCGGGCTGGGAGGCTGTCGCACAGCGCTGTCTGGCCTTTGCCGGAGCCGAAGCCCTGGCCTGACGGGCCCTGAGAACAGAAACGCCCGGGACGATGTTGCCATCGTCCCGGGCGTCGACGGCCAGAGCCGCCGGAGGGGTTAGACCAGCCAGAAATCGCTGAGCGAGATCCCGGCCTTGTTGGTCAGGGTGGCGATCTGAACCTTGTCGCCGCTGTCACCGCCATTGGCGTCGTAGAAGAGGCCGCCGGTCTTGGTGTCGTAAAGCAGGGCCGCGTGACCGTCGGCCGCCTGGGGCGCTACACCGCTGACGAACGAGAGGTCCGAGAGGGTGGTGATCCCGAAGGCCGTGGCCTTGAGGGCGATGTGGTCGACGCCGACCTGGAAGTCGGTGATCCGGTCCACGCCGCTGCCGAGGTTTTCGAAGCGGAAGACATCCGCGCCGGCCCCACCGGTCAGGACGTCGTTGCCGCCCCGGCCGCTGAGAACGTCGACCCCGGCCCCGCCGGACAGCTTGTCATCGCCCGCTCCGCCGGTGATCGCCGTGCCGGTGGCATTGGCATAGCCGACGAAGTTGCCGGAGCCACTGTAGGTCAGGGCCTCGATATTGGCCCGGGCCATGGCGGTGGTCAGGCTGGTGACCTGGGTGTCATAGCCGCCGCCCACGTCCTCGACGATGGCATCGCTGGCATTGTCGATGATGTAGGTGTCGTTGCCCGCGCCACCGACCAGCCGGTCGGCACCCGCGCCGCCGTCCAGGGTATCGTTGCCGACGCCGCCGGTGATGACATTGACCAGGCTGTTGCCGGTGCCCGCGAAGTCGCCGGTGCCGGTATAGGTCAGGGTTTCAACATTGGCAGCCAGGGTGTGCGACGACAGGCTGGTGCGGACCGAGTCGTAGCCGCCGCCGGCCTCCTCGACGACCGTCTCACCGACATGGTCGATGATGTAGGTGTCGTTGCCTGCGCCCCCGATAAGGGTGTCGGCTCCGCCGCCGCCATCGAGCAGGTTGGTGCCGGCGTTGCCGACGATGACCTGGGCGAACTCGTTGCCGACGACATTCATCGCGGTCGAGCCGGCGGCCATGACGACCCGCTCGATTTCAGCCCCGTTCGGCAGGGTGTAGCCGATGACCACATTGACCGTGTCGAACCCGCCACCGGCAGCTTCGACGACCACGTCGGCGCGGTTGTCGACGGTATAGGTGTCGTTGCCGGCACCACCGTTGAGCAGGTCGGCACCCTGGCCGCCGTCGAGCGTGTCGTTGCCGGCCCCGCCGTTCAGGGTATCGGCGCCGAGCAGGCCCGAGAGGCTGTCATTGCCGGCCCCGCCGTTGATGACATTGTCCGCCGTATTGCCGACGCCGGTGAAGGCGTTCGAGCCGACATAGGTCAGGTTCTCGAGGTTCCAGCCCAGGGTGTAGCCGTCGAGGGTCGTCCGGACGGTGTCCGTGCCCTCGTTGCCCAGTTCCAGGATGGTGTCGCCTGCGCCTGCAACATAGGTGTCGTCGCCGGCGCCACCGAACATCACATCGTCGCCCGCGCCGCCGGTCAGGGTGTCGGCCCCGATGCCGCCCATGAGCACGTCGTTGCCGCTGCTGCCGTTCAGCTGGTCATCGCCGAGGCCACCGATCAGCAGGCCAGGGGTCGACGCGGTCAGGACATCATTGCCGGCGCCGCCGACCTGGGCCTGGCCCGAAGACAGGGCGGTGGCGGTCTTGAGGACATCGGTGAACTGCAGCTGGGCGGTCGAGGCCAGGTACTGGACGGCACCGGTCTTGATATTGACCATCTGGAAGCCGCCGTCGGTGCCGGCATAGATGCGGAAGTTGGCCGAGGCCTCGCTGATCACGGTGGCCGGATCCAGGGTCACGGTCTGGGTCACAGCCTGGGCCGCTTTGGCGGTGGTGGCGGGCAGGGCGGTCTTGGGCGCATCCAGGCTGTAGGCGCGGACATAGTCGACCTTGAACGCGGTGGTCAGGTTGGCGTTGTCCACTTCGCCCGCCCAGCCGCCGACCGCCATGTTGACCAGCAGGTACATCGGCTCGTGCATGTTGGCCGGGGTCGGGATCTGATAAACCGCCGTCCCGTCGATGTAGTAGGTGATGGTTTCGGCGGTCCACAGGACGCCGTAATTATGGAAGCTGGTCGCCGCATCCGGAACATAGGCCAGGGACGTCACGGCCTTGTTGGGCAGGGACTTGTCGTGCGTGGTCATGTTGATGGCGTTCGGGTCTTTCGAGTTGACCTCGAACACATCGATTTCATTGGCGCTAGTCGGCGACAGCAGCCAGAAGGCCGGCCAGCCACCTGATCCCGTCGGCATCTGGGCCCGGATCTCGAAATAGCCGTACAGCTGGGTGAAGGTCGTCTTGGTGGTCAGCAGGCCCGACGAATACTCAAAGCCCCACAGAGCAGCCTTCTGCGCTTCGGTATTCACCGAAGCATTGATCGAAAGGACGCCGTTGTTCAGCGAGAACGGGTTCATGCCGAGCGCGGTCGTGCCCGAGCCCTTGAAGCTGGGGTCGACATAGATCTGGTCTTCACCGGTGTAGTAGCCGATGAAGTGGCTGGCCTTGCTGCCGTAGCCGCCGAAGCCGTATTCGGCCGACCAGACCCCGGTCGAGGCCAGGCCGTTGGTCTGCAGGCTCAGGGTGTTGAATTCTTCGGCGAACGACAGGGTGTACTTGCTCGTGTCGATCGGCAGCTTGAAGTTGGAGGCCGTGAAGGCGTCGACCGTGGCATTGCGGAAGGTGATGTCCGAGGTCGCCGAGATCTTCAGCACCACGTCGGCACCGACCTGGGTCATGGCAGCCTTGACCTGGTCGAAGCTGGTGAAGGCCACGCCGTTCAGACGGACGGCATCCGCTCCGGTCCCCGTACCCGCCAGGAAGTCCGTAATGACGTCGCGGCCCGAGTTTACGTCAAAGACGAAGGTGTCGCTGCCGCCGCCGCCGACCAGTACATCGTGGCCGCCCATGCCCATGAAGACTTGGGAATTGGCATCGCCGATCATCAGGTTGTTGAGGCTGTTCCCGACCCCGGTCATCGTGCCCTTGTTGCCGTAACCCATCAGCATCAGGTTTTCGACATTGGCCGACAGGATGTAGTTGTTGGTCGCCTTGACCGTGTCGATGCCGCCGCCAGCGGCTTCGATGACCGTCGTGATGCCGTTCTGGATGACATAGGTATCGTCACCGGCCCCGCCGACCAGGGTATCAGCACCACCGTTGCCGACGAGCGCGTCGTTTCCGGCCGTTCCCGTCAGGCTGTCCGCCGCGGTTGTGCCGTTGAACAGCTTGAGCGCGCCTGCGCTCTGCTGGAGCGCGATGCCGTCGTATCGGAGATAAGTGACAGTTGCCATGAAAGCCCCCTTGGTCACGAGTAATCTCGCAGCGACCTGTAAATGGCCATTCAATAACAACAGTTAATTCTCAATATACCAAAAGTATTCGAGTGTGATTTATTTCGGTTATTGGTTATCGCAAGATTAGTTATGCTTGCGTCGGGTGTTATGGAAATTTAAACCAAAAATGCTCAGGTTGCCGGAACGCGGGCTTTGGGGGCAGGGCACGGGCCGTCAGGTGAGAAGTCATGCAGATTTCACCCTGATTGCCCATTTCCGGAGATGTGACGCGCCGGCTTCCGGCTTTCGCGTTACGGTCTTGAGGTTCCGCTATGACGGTCCGGCCTGGTCTTCGTCAGGTTCGATTTCTGATTTCTCATAGACGCACGAGGCGTGGATGATCGCTGTTTCAGCCTGCACTTATAAGCGCCCGGACCAATTGGCCCGGCTGCTTGACAGCTTCATGCTGATCAAGACTCCCGCAGATGTGGAGTTTGTGATCGTCGACAATGACGGCGCCGATCCCGAAGTGGAGCGCGTCGCGCAGGATTTCCGCGACCGCAGCGGCAAGACCCTGCATCTGGTCGTTGAGACCCGCGCCGGAATTTCGGCGGCCCGTAACGCGGCCTTCGCCAAGGCCCGCGAAATCGGGGCCGAGAAAATTGCCATGGTCGATGATGACGAGTGGGTCACTGAGGCCTGGTTGCCAGAGCTGCTGAAGACCCAGGCCGAAACCGGGGCGGTGATCGTCGGCGGCCCGGTGCGGCCCGTCTTCTCCGAAAATCGCCAGGACATGGCCCGGCACGCGACGCTGTGGTCGGTCGAGCGCGACTATCTGGGCGGCAAGCCGTTCGTCTTCTGCACCTGCAACTTCATGCTGGATCTCGCGATCGTCGAGCCGCTGGGTCCCGAGCCCTTCGATCACGCCTATGGCCTGACCGGCGGCGGCGACACGGTATTCTTCCGGACCCTGGCCCTGCGCGGGGCCGAGATGGCCTGGTCGGAAGAGGCCTTCATTTATGAAGAGATCCCCGACAGCCGCGCCACGATCAAGTGGCTGCGCCAGCGCCGCTACCGCGCCGGCAATGTGGCCTACCGCTGGGAAACCGAGTTCCCGACCCCCAGCGACATCAATCCCAAGCTCAAGACCCTGGCCGCAGTGGTCCGTCTGCCGCTCTTCCCCCTGCTGGGCAAGTGGCGGGGACCGCTGTTCCTGGCCTGGTATCTGGAGTTCGAAAAGGTTCGGGGCCGTCTGGCCGCCCAGTTCGGCTCGCTCTATGCCGAATACGGCCGTGGCGACACCCAGAAGGCCTGCCGCTGATCAGACGTTTCAGGATTCCCTGCTCATGAAAATGCTGACTCCGACGTCCCGACTGCGGACCCTGATGGCCCTGGTCGTGGCCTGGCTGCCCACCAACGGCCTGCGCAAGGCTTTCTACAAGGCCCTGTTCGGCTACAGCTTCGGCCCGGGCTCGGGCGTTGGCCTGGGAACGGTCATCACCTGTGCGACCTTCAGCATCGGCGCGAAGACCTTCGTGGGGCGCGACAACCGCTTCATCGGTCCGTTCCGCGCCGAGATCGGTGACAATGTGATCATCGGCCGTTTCAACCGCTTCACGGCCGGGGCGATGGCCGCCGATCCGTCGAAGGCCCATATGGGCTATGCCCTGCGCCTCGTGGTCGGCGACAAGGCGCTGATCAACGATGCCCACTATTTCGACGTCTACGGCGAGATCAGCATCGGGGCCGGCACCTGGGTGGCCGGGGTCGACAGCCAGTTCTGGACCCATGGGGCCAGCGTCATCGACCGCGACATTCACATCGGCGCGGGATGCTATCTGGGCTCGGCCGTACGCTTTGCGCCGGGCGCGGCCATCGGAGACAACTGCATTCTCGGCATCGGCTCGGTCGTCGTCAGCCGCCTGACGGAGTCGTCCTCGGTGCTGGCCGGTTTCCCCGCCCGCAAACTCCGCGATATCGACGCGACGGACGACCGGCAGTTCGTCTTCGAGATGCAGTAAAAAAGGACGCCCGCGCAAGGCGGGCGTCCCTCATTATGTCCTGTGGTCTGTGAGCCGGAGTTCGGCTCCCGATCCAGGAAGGCTCTAGACCAGCCAGAAGTCGCTGAGGCTGATCGCCGCCTTGTTGCCCAGGGTGGCGATCTGGACCTTGTCGGATCCGTCTCCGCCATTGGCGTCGTAGAACAGGGCCCCCGTACCGGTGTCATAGAGCAGGGTCGCCTGGCTGCTGGACGGTTGCGGCGCGACGCCGCTGACGAACATCACATCGGCGAGGCTGACGATCCCGAAGGCTGTCGCCTGCAGGCCGATATGATCGACCCCGACCTGGAAGTCGCTGATACGGTCCACGCCCTGGCCGAGATTGGCAAAGTGGAACACGTCGGCTCCGCCGCCGCCGGTCAGGGTGTCGTTGCCCGTGCCGCCATTCAGGATGTCGATGCCCGCTCCGCCGACCAGGGTATCGGTGCCGGCACCGCCGGTGATCGCCGTACCGGTCGCATTGGCATAGCCGACGAAGTTGCCCACGCCATTGAAGGTGAGGGCTTCGATATTGGCTGATGCCAGCGCGCTGTTGAGCGTGGTGATCAGGGTATCAAAGCCCTCGCCGGCATTCTCGACTACGGCATCGCTGGCGCTGTCGGTGAAATAGGTGTCGTTGCCCAGGCCGCCGATCAGGCGGTCGGCCCCGAGGCCACCGTCGAGGGTGTCGTTCCCGGCACCGCCGGTGATGACATTGCCCAGGCTGTTGCCGGTGCCCGCGAAGGTCCCGCTGCCGAAATAGGTCAGGTTCTCGAGATTGTTGCCCAGGGTGAAGCTGCCCAGCGTGGTGCGGACAAGGTCCGTACCCTCGCCGGCCGCTTCAATGACCGTGGTCGCGGCATTGCGCACAACATAGGTGTCGTTGCCGGCAAAAGCCTTGAGGACGTCGGCGCCGCCGCCGTCATCGAGGGTGTTGATCGCCGAATTGCCCTCGAGGGTCATGGCGAACAGGTTGCCGGTCAGGTTCAGGGAGGCCGTGCCGGTCAGGATGACCCGCTCGATCTCGGACCCTGCGGTGGCGACCCAGCTCTTCGAGGTCTGGACGGTGTCAGAACCGCCACCGACCGTCTCGATCACAACGTCAGCCGAATTGTCGAGAATATAGAGGTCGTCACCTGAACCGCCGACCAGGGAGTCGATGCCCGCGCCGCCGTCCAGGGTGTCGCCCGAGGTCGTCCCGGTCAGGGTGTCAGCCGCCGCCGTACCGACGAGGGAGACGCCCGGCAGGGGTCCATTGAGGCTGACCAGACCGTCGGAGAACTGCACGGCCTCCATGTTGAACAGATAGTCGACTGCCGAGCTGAGCGTGTCCTGGACATAGAAGCCGCCCAGGCCGTCGCTGGTGACGACATAGCGCGCCGTGGCTCCGGCATAGACGGCCGTATCCGTTCCGGCCCCGCCGTCCAGGCTGTCCGACCCGAAGCCGCCGTCGAGGGTGTCGTTGCCGCCGCCACCCAGCAGGGTGTCGGCATTGGCTCCGCCCGTGATCAGGTTGGCCAGGCTGTTGCCCGTGCCGGCGAAGGTCGCGCCGCCGGTATAGACCAGGGTCTCCAGCTCGGCGCCCAGCGTAAAGCTGCCCAGGTTGGTGCGGACCGTGTCGGTGCCGCCGCTGGCCGCTTCGGTGATCCGGTCGCCGACGTTGTCGACGATGAACACGTCGTCGCCGCCGCCACCCGTCAGGGTGTCGGCTCCGACGCCGCCGTCGAGGGTGTCTTTGCCGACGCCGCCGATCAGCTTGTCCGCGCCGATCCCGCCGGTTACGGCCGTCCCGGCCGCATTGGCATAGCCGGTGAAGTTCGCCGTCCCGCCATAGGTCAGGGCTTCGATATTGGCTGCGGCAATGGCGCTGACCAGGCTGGTAACCTGGGTGTCGTAGCCTTCGCCGGCGTTCTCAACGATGACGTCGCTGGCGTTGTCGACCACATAGGTGTCGTTGCCGAGCCCGCCGATCAGGCGGTCGCCACCGGCCCCGCCGTTCAGGGTGTCATTGCCGGTTCCGGCCGTGATGACATTGACCAGGGTATTGCCGGTCGCCGAGAAGTTGCCGGTGCCCGTATAGGTCAGGTTCTCGACATTGTCGGTCAGGGTGTAGGCGCCCAGGGCGGTGCGGACCAGGTCCGTGCCCTGGCCGGCCGCCTCGACGACCGCCGTGCCGGCATTGCGCACGATATAGACGTCGTTGCCGCCCATGCCCTTGAGCAGGTCGGCGCCGCCGCCGTCGTCCAGGGTGTTGATGCCGGCATTGGCCTCCAGAACCATGGAGTACAGGTTGCCGGTCATGTTCAGCGGCGCAGTGCCGGTCAGGACCACATACTCGATTTCCGAGCCGGCGGTCGCGGTCCAGGCACGGGCGGTGATCACCGTGTCATAGCCGCCGCCGACCGCCTCGACGACCACGTCGCCGGCGTTTTCGATGTAATAGAGGTCGTCGCCGCCGCCACCGACCATGGTGTCGGGGCCCCAGGCGCCGTCCAGCGTATCATTGGCCGAGCCGCCGACCAGAGAGTCGGAGGCATCGCCGCCCAGCAGCGAGGCTCCGGCCACGGCGACGGCCGAGGTGGAAACGGTGCCGTCGCTGAAGCGCAGGGTCTCAATGCCGGAGATCCGGTCGCGGCCCTCATTGGTCAGGCCGGTCAGTTCGTCCTGGATGAAATAGCCGCCCGATCCGTCCACGGTGATGGTGTAGCGGGCCCGGGCCCCGGCATAGAC
>NZ_QAII01000155.1:0-15235 GCF_003060965.1 Caulobacter sp. HMWF025
GTCCTAAAGTGACCCCATGAACGCTTTTGACCGTGACCTTGGAAAACCCGACGGCCCTGCCGTGCTGCACTATGGCGACGGCGAGTTCGCCGTCATGTCGCCCGGCCGCTATGTCCTTTGCGCCGTGACCGGGGCCAAGGTCTCGCTGGACGCCCTGCGCTACTGGAGCCCGGAGCTGCAGGAAGCCTATGCCGGGCCCACCGAGGCCCTTAAGCGCTGGCAAGAGAAGATCGCCTGAACCGGCGCGCTCTTCTGACCGGCCTGTCGGCAGCCGGCCTGGCGCTGCCCGCCCAAGCCGCTGCACCGGGCCTTTCGCTGTCCGGACGCTTTGTCCAGGGCGGCTTTGCCCTGGGTCGTACGGCCCCTCGCGCTGCCCTCGATCTCGACGGTACCGCCGTGGGCAATGCCTCGGCCGACGGCCTGTTCGTGATCGGCTTCGACCGCGACGCCGGCCCGACATCGGTTCTGACCGTCTCGACCGAAGACGGATCCGCCAGCCACGAGGCCGCCATCGCGCCGGGGTCCTTCGACATCCAGCGGATTGACGGCCTGCCTGACAACCAGGTGAAGCCGGAAGACCCCGCCCTGCTGGAGCGCATCGCGGCGGAAGGTGCCCGCAAGGCCGTCGGCTTTGCCAGCGTCGCCGACCTTGACGATTTCCAGACCGGCTTCATCCTGCCCCTCGAGGGTGCCCGCCGGTCCGCGCGCTTCGGTGGCCAGCGGATCCTGAATGGCGAGCCGCGCCGTCCCCATTATGGGGTCGACCTGGCCGCGCCGGTGGGCGCACCTGTCCGGGCACCGGCTGCGGGGCTTGTCGTGTTTGCCGAAACAGGACTGCATTTCGAGGGCGGCCTGATCCTGATCGATCATGGCCAAGGCCTGATCACGGCCTATCTGCACCTCTCGAAAATCCTACTGTCGGCAGGGACCAAGCTCAATCAGGGTCAGCTGATCGGTGCCGTGGGCCAGGAAGGCCGTGCGACCGGACCACACCTGTGCTGGCGGATGAAATGGCACGGCCGCAATCTCGATCCCGCACTGATGGTAGGGGCCGTTTCCCCGCGCCCCTAGCGCGAAGTTAAACCCTCCGTTAGCCTTATTTCCGCTATCGAACCGGCGGTAGAGACGTCTCCAAAGCCCTTTCGCAACGATTCCAGTCCGGAGTGATATTCCGCATGTCGGCGGTGCTCGCGAATCTTCGCTTCCTGATGGTCGACGACAACCAGCACATGCGTGCGATCGTCGGAGCCATTCTGTCCGGCGTCGGTGTCAAGCATTTCCGCGAAGCCATGGACGGGGCAGAAGCCCTGCAGATCCTGCGCGAGACCATGATCGACATCGCCATAGTCGATTTCAAGATGCTGCCGCTCGACGGGGTTCAGTTCATCCAGCTGGTGCGCAACTCGCCCGACAGCGTCGACCCGTTCCTGCCGATCATCATGCTGACGGGCTTTGCGGACCGGGACAGGGTGTTCGAAGCCCGTGACGCCGGCGTGACCGAGATCATCGTCAAGCCGGTCACCGCACAGTCGCTTCTGGACCGGATCAATGAGGTCATCTTCAAGCCTCGCCCGTTCATCCGGTCGAGCACCTATTTCGGCCCCTGCCGCCGCCGCCGCGCCGAGGCAACCTACGAGGGTCCGTTCCGCCGGGCCGGCGAGCCTGATGCCGAGATGGGCGCGATCGAGATCTAGGTCCCGGCCTCAGGGGTTTTCCGCTTCGCGGGCCGCCAGCGCCGCATAGATCTCGTTTGGCCAGCGGCGGTGGACCCAGAACCACTCGGCCGGGCGCTCCCGGATCCGCTCTTCCATGAAGGCATTGACCAGCTTCACGCCGGTCTCGATGTCCGCCGTGCGGTCGCCGCTCTTGGGAATGACGATGGGGTCGTGCACCACCGCCCGGAAGCGCGCCCCCTTGATCCGCTGTACCGACATGGGCTGCAGGACCGTGCCGAAGCGGATGGCCAGCCGGCTCGGGCCGGGGGCCGTGCGCACATCGTGGCCGAAGAACAGGCCCGCGACCCCGCCATTGAACTTCTGGTCGTTCATCAGGGCCACCGAGCGTCCCTGCTTCATCCCCTCGAGCAGTTCGCGCGCGCCGTCGCCGCCCTTGGGGGCAAACAGCCGGACGCCGTAGCGGTGGCGGCTGGCCTTGATCCGTTCGTCGACATAGGGGTTGTTGGCCGCACGGTAGGTCATCTCGCAGATGACCCCGGAGTCCACGATGGCCGCCGGCATCACCTCCCAGTTCGACAGGTGTCCCGAAACGAACACTACGGGTGTCTTGTCGCGGGCGATTTCGAACAGACGCTCCTGGTTGACCACCTCGACCCTGCCGGTCGAGGGCAGGATGCGATCCATCAGCGGGAATTCAGCAAAGGTCCGCCCCAGGCCTTCCCATTGCTCGACCAGCATGCGGGCTCGCCAGTCGGCGTCCTGGTCCGGGAAAGCCAGCTTCAGATTGCGCTCGGCCACCTTATGGGCCCCGCTCAGCGGGCCGAAGGTTCGTCCCAGCCAGCCGCCGAACGCCGATGCGGCGTCCACGCCCATCAGACGCACGACGCCGATAAAGAGGTCAAAGCCCAGCGCCTCGGCGCGCCAGAGCAGATCCTGGGCCCAAGGCCGACGCTTATCCGACATGTGTCTCTAGTAGGCTGGCTTGCCTGCCCGATGCAACGCCACTTCATCCGGCACGGGCCTTGCGACGAAACCGGCGAGCGTTCCGTTTCGGGACGCGCGGTGATGGGAACGGGGGGCTTGGCTTCCATGGGCAATGATATCGACGTGCATCTCGGCAAGCGTCTTCGACGCCGCCGCCGCCTGCTCGGCCTGACGCAGCAACAGCTGGCCGGAACGGTCGGCGTTCGCTTCCAGCAGATCCAGAAATATGAGTGCGGGGCCAACCGCATCTCGGCTGCCCGTCTGTGGCAGCTCTCCGAAGCCCTCGAGGTTCCGGTCGGCTATTTCTATGACGGCCTGTCCGATCAGGCCCGTCGTGAGAACGCCGGCGAGACCGAAGGCGGCGAAATGTTTGCCCGCAAGGAAACCCTGGACCTGATCCGGGCCTATTACCTGCTGGGCGAGCGTCCGCGCCGTCGTCTTCTGGACCTTGCCAAGTCGCTCAACGGCGGTGCTGAGCACGCAGACGCCTAACTGCGGGTGGCGCGCATCCGGCGAGGGCGCTAAACCCTCGCCCATGACGCTTTCCGCAGACCGGCTCACAGCCCTCGACGCCTTCGTACTCGAGCTCAACCGCGCCTCCGCAGCGGCGATCCTGCCGCTGTTCCGGGCCGACCACGGCCTGGAAGACAAGGGAGCCGGCAAGAACCTGCCGCGCGACACCCATGCCGCCTTCGATCCCGTCACCGAGGCTGACCGGGGTGCGGAGGCTGCCATTCGCCGCCTGATCGCGGCGCACTATCCCGATCACGGCGTGATCGGTGAGGAATATGGCGAGGACCGGCCTGACGCAGAGTTCGTCTGGGTTCTCGACCCCGTTGACGGGACCCGCGCCTTCATCGCCGGCCTGCCGCTCTGGACCACCCTGATCGGCCTGCGCTACCAGGGCCGGCCCGTGCTGGGCTCGATCGGACAGCCCTATCTGGACGAGGTCTTCATCGGCCATGCTGGCGGTTCGCGCCTTCTGGCCCGGGGCCAGACCCGCCCCCTCAAGGTCCGCCCCTGCGAACGCCTGACCGATGCAATCATCGGCACGACCGATGCCGACGCCTGTTTCGACGGCGCCGAACGCGGGGCCTGGCTGCAGGTCCGGGCGGGGTCCAAATTGGCCCGCCTGGGCTGCGACGCCTATGCCTATGCCATGGTCGCGGCCGGGACGATGGACATGGTCATCGAAGCCGGCCTGAAATCCTGGGACATCGAGGCCGCCATTCCCCTGATCGAAGGGGCCGGTGGCATGGTCACCGACTGGCGCGGCCAGCCCGTGGGACAAAACGGCGGCCAGATCGTGATCTCGGGTGACCGCCGTCCGCTGGACGAGGCCCTGATCTGCCTCAGGCGCTCGGCGAAGTCGTCAGGCTAGCGGCGCGACGGGATCAACCGTCTCGTCGAACGCGGACCAGAACTGGGCCCGGCGGGCGTCGATCTCGATCAGGATCTCGTGGAAGGCACCGGGCACTTCCAGATAGCGCCCGTTGGGAATACGGGTGGCGATGGCCTTGAGGTCCGAATTCAGCACCCGGCTGTCTTCGCCGGCCCCGACGATGGTCACCGGGATGGCGATCGCCTCGACGCCCGGCGAACGCCGCAGCCAGGCACAGGCGGAAAAGGCGAAGTCCACCCAGCCCCAGGTGGTGCCGCCGAGGGCGATGTCGGGATTGGCGGTCAGTTGCGCCTGATAGCGGTCGTAGCGCGCCTCATCATGGGTCAGGGCGTCGCGGGCAAAGCTCTGGACGAACGGATCGCCGCGCTCACCCAGGGTGTAATCGCCGGCCAGACCCGCACGGGCGAAGATCCAGGCCAGGGCGCGGGCGGCGCGGGCCGGCTTGCCCCCCGTGTTCAGGCCCAGCATGGGTGCCGACAGTACGCAGGCGGAGAAACGGCTTTCGCCATGGGCCAGGGCCAGGGTGGTCAGGCACCCGCCCATCGAATGTCCCAAAGCGATCCAGGGTTTGGGCAGACGGTCCCCAAAGGTCTCGAGGAGGTTGGAAAAGTCGCTCAGGAAGGGCCGAAAGCCCTTCGCATGGCCCTTGAGCCGGTCCGGCAGGGCACGGGCCGAGAGCCCCTGCCCCCGCCAGTCGTGCACCAGAACCACAAAGCCCCGGTTCAGAAGGTCGTCCACGACCTCGAAATACTTCTCGATCGGCTCGCTGCGGCCGGGACTGACGACCACGGAGCCGCGCGGCGTTCCCGGCGGCGAAAACAGTGCGGCGCGGAGGGTTGCCCCGTCCGCGCCGCTAAACCATTCGGCCGTTCCATGGTCAGGGACCGGCGCCTCGGGAATCGAAACCAGAGGCGCACGCTCCCCCATGGGATCAGCGCATCTTCGAGAAGAGCGCCGCCATCTTGGCTTGCAGGCCCATGGCCACGCCCATGTCCGACAGCTTCAGCTTGCCGGTCATCACGGCCATGGTCGGATCCAGCGAACCGGCGCCGATGGCCAGCAGATCGTCCATGCTCAGGGTCATGGTCAGGTCGGCGGGCTTGTCTTCGTTGGTCACCGAACCACCGTCGATGTGAACGACGCCGACGTCCTTCAGGTCGAACTTGAGGCTCTTGCCCAGGCCGCTGTCGTCGCCGACGGCGGTGATGATGCGATCGGTAAGTTCCTGCAGAGTAGCCATGAGCGCGTTCTCCCTGTCTGCGCGATTTGAATTGGCGATAACGTGGCTTTGTGACAGCCGCAAGTAAACAGTGTTCAGACCGGACCTGATTATTTCTTTTTCGGGGCGAAACGAACGGCCGAGGGGGCCTTGGTCAGGCGCACGCGGACCGCCCCGGAAAAGTCCTCCGGCCAGAAGACCGGCGTACCCCGCAGCTCCGGCAAGGGTCGGGTCCGGCCGTCGGGATAGACCGCAACCGCACCGCTGCCGTCCTTGAAGGCAACGCCGCCCATCTTGGGGGCCAACATGGCCGCCGGACCGGCGTTCTTGCGGATCGTGGCATTGGTCTCATCGACGGTCGCGACCAGCTCCCGCACCTCGTATTCGGTGGCGGGTTTGAGTGTCGTGACGAAGCTCATGGTCGTCCCGAACTTGGCCCCGGCCGGCCCATCCAGAAGCACCTTGGCGTCCTTCATCTGGCCCAGGCCCGGCGTCCGCTCGAAGAAGCCATCAGGACCGATCGGAAGCGGGGTCCGGGTCCCGTTGGCCTCGACCAGGGTGGCTTTCTGGCCCGCCAGACTCTTGCCGTCGAAGCGGGGCGCATAGATCAGTCGGAAGCGGGTCTTGTCAGCCGGCGGCAGTTTCAGAAAGGTCTCCAGAAACGGAAACGCCTTGCCGGCCGGAACCGACTGCTCCTCGGCCCGCAGCGGGGTGGCCACGACGACGGCCATGACAGCGGCCAGGCCCAGGCCGGCCTTCCAGGAACCGCCGCTCATCGGGGCTTCACGAATTTGAGGGTCATGCGGTCGCTCTCTCCGATGGCATCGAACTTTGCGTGATCGAAACCCGGACGCGGGGCCTCGCCACGAGGGGCCGACAAGCGGGTCGGCGGCAGGGTCCAGACCCCGAAAGGATGGTCTTTGGTGTCCTTCGGATTGGCGTTGATTTCGCCGGATCCCGCAAGCACGAAGCCGGCCTCACGGGCCAGTTGAATGACATAGGCTTCCTGGACATAGCCGTCCGCGGCCAGGGCGTCCTGAACCCGTCCAGGCTCGCCCCGATGCTCCTCGACGCCCAGGACACCGCCGGGCTTGAGCGCCGCGAGAGCATCGCGAAACGCCTTCTCGACAATGCCGGCAGCCATCCAGTTGTGGACGTTGCGCAGGAACAGCACGAGGTCCGCGGAGCCGGCCGGCGCGACCGGCCCGCTGGCCGGCCCGAAGCTGGTCAGCTCAACCCGGCCGTACAGCCGGGCATTGCCGGCCAGGCGACGGCGATAGGCCTCCCCGATCTCGACGGCGGCCGGGTCAGCAGGATCGGCGGCCAGGGTCGCGGCATAGAGCTTGCCGCCCGTGTCGGCGAGAAACGGAGCCAAGATCTCGGTATACCAGCCCGTGCCGGGCCAGAACTCCACGACCGTCTGCCCCGGCGACAGCCCCCAGAACCGGAGGCTCTCGACCGGATGCCGCCAGGGATCACGCTGCCGGTCAAGCTGGCTGCGCCAGGCCCCGGCCACCGCGCCTTCAATCGTGGTGACCCCGCCTTTCGGGACGGCAGCCGGCGTCGGGCTGTCAGACTTGCGCTGACCGCAGCCCGCCAGCCCGGCCGCCAGAGCCCCGACGACGAAGCGGCGACGCAGTCCCGAGAATTCAGACGTCATCGGCGCTCCGTTGCGGTCTGGACCCTGGTGGTCGCCACCCGGCCCCGGCTCAGGACGGCTTGCGGAAGCGCAGGGTCATGCGATCGCTCTCACCGATCGCATCATATTTTGTCCGATCGAAGGTCGGATCGGCCGGTTGTCCGCCCGGAGCCGTCCGCTTGACCGGCGGCAGGGTCCAGACGCCAAACGGGTGATCCTTGGTGTCCTTCGGATTGGCGTTGATCTCCGAGCTGGCGTCCAGCTTGAAACCCGCCTTCTCGGCCAGGGCGACAACCGTGGCCGTCGCCAGATAGCCGTCCGCCCCGGCGCTGTTTTCGGGTTTGGGGTCAGCGCGGTGATCCTCGACCGCCAGATAGCCGCCGGGCTTCAGGACCGCGAAGAAGTCGGCAAAGACCTTGTCGGCGACACCCGGCTGAACGGTCCAGTTGTGGACATTGCGGGCGGTCAGCACCAGATCGGCCGAGCCGGGCGCGCCCAGCGGACCGGACACGGACCCGAAGTTGACAAAACCGACCTTGCCGTAGCGGGCCGGGTCCGCAAAACGGGCCTCGAAAGCCTCACGGCCCTTGCGGGCCCCTTCGGAGAGCTTGGGATTGGCCAGGTCGGCGACGCCGACGCTGTAGGTGCCGCCCGTCGCCTTGGCATAGGGCGCGAGGATCTCGGTCCAGTAGCCGTTGCCGGGCGAGACCTCGATGACGGTCTGCCGGGGCTTGAGACCCCAGAAGGTCAGGCTTTCATAGGGATGACGCGCGCCATCGCGGGCCACATCGGCCGCAGGACGGGTCGCCGCGCTGACGGCCGCCTTCAGGGCGTCATCGGCAGCATAGGCCGCGGGCGCGGCGAGGCAGAGGGCAGCGGCCAGCAAAAGGACTTGGCGACGGTGGGGCATTTTGAGGTCTCTCTTCCGCGTCAGGTGCGGGGACCTTAGCCGGGGTCGCGCCCCGATCAAGCCCTTAGAGTCAGGCGCGATCATCAAGGCCTTGAAGTCGGAAATCTGCTCCCCAACTAGGCTCTGAAGGCGCTGGACAACCGGGCCTTCCGGACCACAGGCGACGCCGGTTTCGGGTCGCCGACGGGACGAACATCGACTGCAACCTTGCTTGAAAAGAAGGATGTGACCATGCGTACGATCGACCTTTCCCCCCTCTATCGCTCCGTCGTCGGCTTCGACCGGCTGGCCGCCCTGCTGGACGCCGCCGCCACCAATGAAGCCGCGTCGGGCTATCCGCCCTACAATATCGAGCGCACCGCCGAAAACGCCTACCGCATCGAGATCGCCGTCGCGGGCTTCAAGTCCGAAGAGCTCGGCATCGAGGTGAAGGAAAACCTGCTGACCGTGACCGGTCGCAAGGCGGCCAATGACGAGGCCAGGCGCTACCTGCACCGGGGCCTGGCCGAGCGGAACTTCGAACGCCGCTTCCAGCTGGCCGACTATGTGGTGGTGACCGATGCCAGCCTGGCTGACGGCCTACTGTCGATCGCCCTGAAGCGCGAGCTGCCCGAAGCGCTGAAGCCGCGCACGATCGAGATCAGCACCGCGCCCTCTTCGCTGATCGAAGGCGAAAAGGCCGCCTGATCCCGCGACACCGCAGACCCTTCCCGCTCTGAACTGGAGGCGGCGCCCGTCAGCGCCGCCTTTTTTCGTTACAGCCTAGTCCGGGGCCGACAGGTCGAGGTCGTGGACTTGGGTGAGGTCGCAGTCGCGGAAACTGGCCCGATGGGCCCGTGCCCCGCTGAAATCGGCACCGCGCAGGTCGGCACCGTCGAACACGGCCGAGCGAAGGTCAGCCACCTGGGCCATGACATAGCGCATCCGGGCCGCGTTAAGCTGGGTTTCCGTCTGCCGGCCGGGCCCCAGTGGAAGGGGCGCAAGGCAGGCCTGCCGCAGGTCGGCCTTGGTCAGATTGGCTCCGGACAGCCGCGCCCCGCGCAGGTCCGCGCCTCGCAGGATAGCCGCGCGCAGGTCCGCATTCTGCAGATTGGCCCCCTGGAGTTGCGCCCCGGTCAGGTCCAGCCCGACCATGCAGGCGCCCTTGGCGCTCATCGCCGTGAGACGCATCCCCTTCAGCCGGTCGCCCAGGGGCCTGAGATCCTCACCGTCGAGTCGCGCGACATGGCCTTCCTTGCCGCCGGTAATGCACCATTGCTGGTTGGCCAGGACACGCTGATGCAGTTCCTGGGCCTTGCCCATGGCTTCACTGGTCGAGCCGGTCAGGCACCCGGTCATGTGGGCCCCGACGACCCGGGCCGTCGATGTGTCGACGCCGGCCATCACCGCACCGCTCAGATTGGCCCCTTCCAGATTGGTGCCCTTGACGTCGGCACCGTCGAGGATCGCACCCGAAAGGTTGGCTTCCTTGAGGTTGGCTCCCGAAAGATTGGCCCCGCGCAGGGAGCAGTCGCTGAAATCGGCCTTGAAGGCCGAGACGCCGGAGAACTGCGAGCCGTCCAGGGTCGCCCCGGAGAAATTGACTTCATCGGCTTCCCCGGTCCGCATTTCGTGGCGCAGCGTATCGAGACCCTTGCGCGGATGGGGAATGGCGATCTGGCCTTCGCGAAAATCGGCCTGGGTGAGATTGGCCTGACCCAGATTGGCTCCGCGCAGGCAGGCCCCGCGCAGGTCGGCGCGAACCAGACTGGCCTGGCGCAGGTCGGCCTTGCGCAGGTCGCAGCCGAACAGGCTTGCGCGGTCGAGCTTGGTCCGGACCATCCGGCAACCTTCGAGAACCGAGGCCGAGAGATCAGCGTCGATCAGGTTCTTGAAGGACATGTCGAGGCCCGACAGGTTCATGAACCGCAGCGAGGCCCGTCGTCCGCCCTGCTTGCCGGTGACGAACTTCTCGTGAGCCGACACGATCATGTCCAGCTCGGCCTGGCTCAGGCGTCTGCGTCCAGACAGGTTCTGTGCGGCGTCCATGCCGGCGGCCTTCCCCAAAAAACGTGTTCTCTGAAATCGACTATAGCCGGTTTCAACCAGCGAACGGTTAAGCTGCGCGCTAAATTGTCGCAGCCTTCAGATGATATCCTCAAGGCCCCGGACGCCGACCCGGATGGCTCCGGTAACGTCGATGTCCTTGAGGATGGCATTGGTGAAATTGGCCCGCGACAGGTCGGCCCCGGACAGGCAGGCATGGCGCAGATCGGCGCGCGCCAGATCGGCATTGGTTAAGAGCACCCCGGTCAGGTCCGAGGGCAGCAGCCGGTCCCGGGCAATCAGGAGCGGTCCAAGCTGGGCGTCGCGCAGGTCCGCTCCGGAGAGCTTGGCCCCCTTCAGCCGGACGCCGCGCAGGTCGGCCCGGCGCAGGTTGCAGGCCCGCAAATCGGCCCCTTCCAGCTGGGCACCCTGCATCTGGACCCCCTCCATATCGAGGCCGTAGAAGACGGCCCCCTTGGCCGACAGGGCCGTCAGGTTGAACCCGCGTACCGTGCGCAGGCTGCGCAGGTCGGCCCGGTCGAAGACACTGGGCTTGCCCTCCGCGCCGCCGGTTTCGCACCACCGGGCATGGTCGGCGATCATCTGGGCATAGGGGAGCCCGGCGACGTCCGTCCCGGCCGGCTTGTCGGTCAGCGCCCCGTCCAGATTGGTGTCGTTGATGTTCCAGTCGTGGGTCTTGGCCCCCACGAGCACCGTATTGCGCAGATCGGCGCCGCTCAGATTGGCGCCCGAGAGATCCGCGCCGGCAAGGTTGGCCCCGTTGAAGTTGGCCTGTTTCAGGTTCGCCCGGACCAGCTTGGCGTCTTTCAGGATGGCATCGCTGAAATCGGCCTTGGCGGCGACAATGCCCGAAAGCCGCGAGCGCTCCAGATTGGCGCCGGCCAGGATGGCCCCCCCGGCATGGACCTCGCGCTGCACGGGCTCGATCAGGCGGAAGCCTTCCTTGCGGTCGGCGGCGGCCAGCGCGCCCTCGCGCAAATCCGCCTCGAACAGGTCGGCCCCCGTCAGATTGGCCCCGCGCAGACTGGAGCCCCGGAGGTCGGTGCGCCGCATCGAAGCCCCGATGAGGTTTGCCCCCTGCAGGTCGGCCCCGAAGAGGTTGGCATTGTCCAGCTTGGCGCGGCTGAGGTCACAGCCGTGCAGAAGCGCGCCGGTAAAGTCGGCGTCGCAGAGGTTGCGACCGGTCACCGACAGTCCCGAAAGGTCGCAGAAGGCAAACACGGCGCGCGCGCCACCCAGCCGGGCCGACCACAGACGGTCGTGCTTGGCGCAGATGACGTCGACTTCGTACTGCGTCAGGCGCCGATATTCCTGGCCTGACGCCACAGGGGCGCTCATGGGGCTCGCGATCGATCCGGTTCAGATAGACCGCGAGCATGGGGCGAGCGGATTAACGCAGCGTTTCCAGCTATTTCCGGCCGATCAGGCGATGGGTGGCAGCCTTTCGGCACGGCTCTCGTCGAGGTAGTGCACTGCAACCGGCTTGAGGCCGGCGTCGAGGTCGATCACCAGCGGGTTGCCGGTCGGGATTTCGACGTGAACAATCTCGCTGTCGGGCACCTGGAACAGGTGCTTGACGATGGCGCGCAGCGAATTGCCGTGGGCCGCGACCAGCACCGTCTCGCCGGCGGTCAGTTTCGGCGCGATGTCGGATTCCCAGTAGGGCAGCACGCGAACCAGGGTTGTGGCGAGGCTTTCCGTGGTCGGAAGATCCTTGCCGGCGTAGCGGCGATCCTTGCTGAAGTCGTACTCGCCGCCGGGGGCCAGCTCGGGCGGCGGAATGTCGTAGGACCGGCGCCAGAGGGTCACCTGGGCTTCGCCGTGCTTCTCCGCCGTCTCCGCCTTGTTGAGACCTGTCAGGCCGCCATAGTGACGCTCATTGAGGCGCCAGTCCTTGGTGACCGGGACAAAGCTCTGCCCTGCGGCATCAAGGGCCAGGTTGCAGGTGCGGATGGCGCGGGTCTGCACCGAGGTGAAGGCGTCATCGATCTCGATGCCGGCCGACTTGATCAGAGCGCCGCCCTTGCGGGCCTGGGCCTCGCCCTCGGCGGTCAGGTCGACATCGACCCAGCCGGTGAAGCGATTTTCAAGATTCCATTGGCTCTGGCCGTGGCGGAGCAGGACGAGGGTCGGCATGGGGCCTCCTAGCAGGTGTCACCGGGCGGGCTAGGCTCCCCGGCGCGCGTCGTCAAGCACCCCGATGCAGGGCTCTCCCCGTAGGCGAACGACATGCTATAGGCTGGCGCATGTCTGATCGCATCTTCATGCCCCTGATGACGCTCATCGCTGTTGCGATGATCGCTCTGGCGATGGTCTGGCCCCAGGGCTATGGCGCACGCTCCCCTGCCCCCTTCGGATCAACGCCGATCCAGCAGACGCCGGAAATGCGCGCCAAGATCGAGCGGGAGAAGGCCAGCGCCCGTCGCCGCGCCGAGGAGGCGCTCCGTGCCGTCAAGGCGCCCGCCGGATCAACCGCTCCATGAGCGCCTTTGATGCCGTCGCCGTCGGCCGTCGGGTGATCCAGGTCGAGGCCGAGGCCCTCGGCGAGATGGCCGAAGGCCTTGGCGCGCCCTTTGCCGCCGCCGTCGAGACCCTGTTCGCCGCCAAGGGCCGGATCGTCTGCACGGGGATCGGCAAGTCCGGCCATGTGGCGCGCAAGATCGCCGCGACCCTGGCCTCGACTGGGGCCCCGGCGATGTTCGTTCACGCCGCCGAGGCCAGCCATGGCGACCTGGGCATGATCGGCCAGGACGATGTCGTGCTGGCCCTGTCGAAATCCGGCGAAGCCCGCGAGCTGTCCGACACGCTCGCCTATGCCAAGCGCTTCTCGATTCCGCTGATCGCCATCACCGCCCGCGCCGACAGCCAGCTGGGCCGGGCCGCTGACACCCTGCTGCTGCTGCCGGACGCCGCCGAGGCCACGGCCGAGGTCAATGCCCCGACCACTTCCACCACCCTGCAGATCGCTCTCGGCGATGCCCTGGCGGTGGCCCTGCTGGAGCGCCGCGGCTTCACCGCCAGCGATTTCCGGGTCTTCCACCCCGGCGGCAAGCTGGGGGCCATGCTGCGCACTGTCGCCGACCTGATGCACGGCGACGACGCGCTGCCGCTGGTCAGCGCCGATGCGCCCATGGCCCAGGCCCTGCTGGTCATGAGCGAGAAGCGGTTCGGGGCCGCCGGCGTGGTCGGTACCGACGGCCGGCTGACTGGCCTGATCACCGACGGCGACCTTCGGCGGCACATGGACGGCCTGCTGACCCACCGCGCCGACGAGGTGATGACCCGCTCCCCCCTGACCATCGCCCCCGGTGCCCTGGCCGCCGAAGCGCTCAAGGTCATGAATGAGCGCCGGATCACAGTGCTGTTCGTGGTCGAAGCCGAACGCCCGGTCGGCATACTTCATGTTCACGATCTGCTTCGAGCGGGCGTGATCTAGGCGAAACGAAACATTCTTATCTTGCTGTTACAGGAGGGCACTGGCGACCAGGGCCCCCAACCCTTAGAGCCAAGATCTCAACCTTCGAAGTGAGCCAAGATGTTCTCCAAGCCCCGCGCTGATCTCGTCGCCAACACCGCCGCTTACGAAAACGAGCCGCTGGTCAAGGCGACAGGGTTCCGTGAGTACGATGCGCGCTGGCTGTTCGGGCCGGACATCAACCTGCTGGGCGTCCAGGCCCTCGGCCTGGGCCTGGGCACCTACATCCACGAACTGGGCCTGTCGAAGATCGTGGTCGGCCACGATTTCCGCTCCTACTCCTCGTCGATCAAGAACGCCCTGATCCTCGGTTTGATCTCGGCCGGCTGCGAGGTGCACGACATCGGCCTGGCCCTGTCGCCCACCGCCTATTTCGCCCAGTTCGACCTCGACATTCCCTGCGTGGCCATGGTCACCGCCAGCCACAACGAGAACGGCTGGACCGGCGTGAAGATGGGCGCGCAACGCCCCCTCACCTT
The DNA here is from genome assembly GCF_003060965.1 of Caulobacter sp. HMWF025. Lineage (GTDB taxonomy): Bacteria > Pseudomonadota > Alphaproteobacteria > Caulobacterales > Caulobacteraceae > Caulobacter. Next base: position 13,831 of record NZ_QAII01000155.1, read on the forward strand.
CGGTCCCGACGAGATGGGCCGTCTGCGCGACATCGTGCTGGGCGGGGCCTTCGTCGAACGTGACGGCGGCAAGCTGATCCGCGTGCAGGGCGAGGCCGAGCGCTTCATCGCCGATGTGGCCAAGCGCGCCAGCATCACCCGGCCGCTGAAGGTGATCGCCGCCTGCGGCAACGGCACGGCCGGAGCCTTCGCCGTCGACGCCCTGCAGCGCATGGGCGTGTCCGACGTGATCGGCATGGACACCGAGCTGGACTACACCTTCCCGAAATACAATCCGAACCCGGAAGACGTCGAGATGCTGCACTCGATGGCTGCGGCCGTCCGCGAACATGGTGCGGATCTGGCCTTCGGCTTCGACGGCGACGGCGATCGCTGCGGCGTGGTCGATGACGAGGGCGAGGAGATCTTCGCCGACAAGATCGGCCTGATGCTGGCCCGCGACCTGGCCCCGCTGAACCCGGGCGCGACCTTCGTGGTCGATGTGAAGTCCACCGGCCTCTACGCCACCGATCCGATCCTGGCGGCCCATGGCTGCAAGGTGATCTACTGGAAGACCGGCCACAGCTACATCAAGCGCAAGAGCGCCGAACTGGGGGCCCTGGCCGGTTTCGAGAAGAGCGGCCACTTCTTCATGAACGGCGACCTGGGCTACGGCTATGACTGCGGCCTGACCGCCGCCGCCGCCGTCCTGGCCATGCTGGACCGTAATCCCGGCCTGAAGCTGTCCGACATGCGCAAGGCCCTGCCGGTGGCCTTCACCTCCCTGACCATGAGCCCGCACTGCGGCGACGAGGTGAAGTACGGCGTCGTCGATGACGTGGTGAAGGAATACCAGGACCTGTTCGCTGCCGGCGGTTCGATCCTGGGCCGCAAGATCACCGAGGTGATCACCGTCAACGGCGTACGGGTCCATCTGGACGACGGCTCGTGGGTGCTGGTCCGCGCCTCGTCGAACAAGCCCGAGATCGTCGTCGTGGTCGAAAGCACCCGGTCGGAAGACGACATGCGCGCCCTGTTCCGCGAGGAAGTGAAGCCGCGGCTCGGTGACCGGGTCGGCAAGTACAACCAGGAAATCTGAGCCCCCTTTCGGGTTCGGGTTCAGAAGGGTCGGCGCACCAGCGCCGGCCCTTTTTGCTGTGGGCCTGGACATGGGTTCGCTGCCTCGCCGGGTTTCAACCCGGCGAGCTTGGGGAGGGGGCGGAGCGTCCGGGCCTCGCCCGGAAAGCATTGAAAAAATACCGTTTCGACGAAGTTCAGACGCTCCGCGCGACCGTTTTTCGGCAGCATCCGGCCCGTCGGCGCTATTGACGCCAGGCCGTCTAGGCCGCCGACCGGCGGGCAGGCCGCGAGGCCTGTCCCGGACCGCAGGCATCTCTGCCTGCCTGCCGTCCCCGTCGACCCTGTC
>NZ_QAII01000155.1:15245-54606 GCF_003060965.1 Caulobacter sp. HMWF025
GGGCCACGCGGACCCCGGATCGCATCGACGAGCACTCCCGGCTCGATCGCCCTCCAGGACCGCGAAGGTCGCTGGCCGCGCGCCCTCCCCATCGCCCTGAAGTGAAGTCAGGATACGGCGGGCGGTAAAGGTGCGGACAAGTTTTTATGGGGTTGAAGGATTTCAGTGGGTTAGGCGGAAAAGGACGGGGATTGGCAGGGGGAGATCCGCCCGGCCAGCGAAGGTCCGGCTTACGGACAGGGGGCGACTTCTGCTCCCGCCCCATTGCGGCCGTTCGCTGCGGCAGTACGTTGGGGACCATGTCCGCAACCAAGAAGAAGCCGCGCGATCTGATTTTCGGCGCTCGTCCGCATGAGCAAGCGCTCTGGCTCGCTCACAAAATGGTCGAAGAAAGCGAAGTGCATTTCGACGGACCAGAGGGCTGGGTGGGCATAACTCTGAAAGCCGACCCGCCAGGAGTCATCGAGCGTGTCTTGGCCGAGCGCACGAACTCGGAGGCCACACGTGATGACCCAGATTTGTACTTCTGGGGTGAAGGCGACTGTCCGATAGAGCTATTCGAAACCGCGCCAAACGTCGGCAGTCTCCGCGCATTTGTGGAGGGTCCCATCGACGGCGATGACCGGACATGGTGGTCCGTTGGCATATGGCACAGTCGCAAAGCCTAGGTATGGTTTAGCGGCCAGGCGGCAACGTCCGGTTTCGGGCGGAGGTCTGGTTTCGGCTCGCGGCTCTAGTCGGACGCTTGGAAGTTCAGTTTCAAAATCAAAGAAGCCGTCATCCCGCGCTTTATGCGCGGGACCCATGGTTCGGCTTCCACATGAGAGATCCACGCCGTACCGCATCTGCGGCAGGCAAATGGGTCCCGCGTATAAAGCGCACGATGACGGCTATTGTGTCGTTGCCTCCCCTCCCCCTTTCAGACGCTGAGTGGGTCTGCACTGCGCTCTTTTGAACCGCTCTCCCCGGCGAAAGCCGGGGCCCAGATTCAGCCTGAGCCCCCGGGGATGATGCGCCTACGCGCCCGGCCGAACGCGATCGGCGTTCGGGGTTCGATCTGGACCCCGGCTTTCGCCGGGGAGAGCGGAGATGCGGGTCGGTCCGATGCGCGGGCTCCCACCTCCCCCCAAAAGTCATGTCATCCCGGCCGGACGCCCGCGAGGGCGGGAGCGCCGGACTCCTGCGGCAAGGGCAGTGCGGTGGCCGCTGGGTCGCGGCTCTTCCCCCGGCTTTCGCCGGGGTACGGCTGGGAAGACAGGATGATTGGGGGCCGCCGGGAATTGGGGTTAGCTGTCGCTTCCGTTCCCCGCGAGTCGCCCATGCGCCCGTTTCTCACCGCCCTTGCCCTGGCCCTGACGGCGACCACCGCCCAGGCCGCCCCGCCGATCCTGCTGAAGCCCGCGCGGGTCTGGACGGCCGAGGACGCCGGGCCACCGCATGAGGGCTGGGGCGTGCTGGTGCGCGACAACCGCATCGCCGCCGTCGGGCCGGTCGCGGGCCTCGACGCCACCGGGGCCGAAGTCATCGAGCTGCCCGGCGCGACCGTGATCCCCGGCCTGATGGACTTGCACAGCCATCTGCTGCTGCACCCCTATAACGAGGCCTCTTGGGACGACCAGGTCCTGAAGGAAACGCCCGACTACCGGGTGATCCGCGCCACGGTCCAGGCCAGGGCGACGCTGGACGCCGGCTTCACCACCCTGCGCGAACTGGGCACCGAGGGGGCGGGTACCTCGGACGTGGCGCTCAAGCGCGCCATCGGCGACCGGCTGATCCCTGGGCCGCGCCTGTTTGTCACCACCCGGGCTATTGTGGCCACCGGGGCCTATGGCCCGGCGCGGCGTAACTTCAATCCCGACGCCGAGATCCCCCAGGGGGCCCAGGAGGTCAGCGGCATCGACGAGGCCGTCCGGGCCGTGCGCGAACAGGCCGCCGCCGGCGCCGACTGGATCAAGATCTATGCCGACTATCGCGTCGGGCCCGACGGCGCGACGCGGGCGACCTTCACCCAGGAGGAGCTGAAGGCCATGGTCGAGGTGGCCCATTCGGGCGGCCGTCCGGTGGCCGTCCATGCCGCCAGCGATGAGGGCATGCGCCGAGCGATCCTGGCCGGGGTCGATACGATCGAGCACGGCTATGGCGGCAGCGAAGCCACCTTCAGGCTGATGGCCGAAAAGGGCGTGGCCTATTTCCCGACCCTGACGGCCAGCGAGAGCACCTCGACCTATTTCGGTGGCTATGTCGCCGGCAAGACCCCGCCGACCCCGGCCATGCAGGCGGCCGAACGGGCCTTCAGACTGGCCCTGAAGAGCGGGGTGACGATCGGCATGGGCAGCGACGTCGGGGTCTTCCGCCACGGCGACAATGCCCGCGAACTGGTCTGGATGGTCCGCCTCGGCATGAGCCCGTCCCAGGCCCTGCTGGCGGCCACCGCCGTCGATGCCCGGGTGCTGGGCCGGCAGGATGATCTGGGCCGGCTGAAGCCCGGCTTCCTGGCCGATATCGTGGCCGTCTCGGGCGACCCGACCCGCGATATCGAGGCCAGCAAGGCCGTCGTTCTGGTGATCAAGGACGGCGTCGTCCACCGCAGGCCGTGAAGGCTCAGACCCCGTCAGGCTCTGCAAGCTCGCGTCCCTGGGCGAGCGCAGCCGAGAGGGCCGCGACCAGGCCCAGGGCCGAGACCGGCTTGGCGATCTCGCCATCGAACAGGCCGTCGTCCGCCAGGCTGGAGGCATCGGCGGAGAAGGCCAGCATCGGTGTTGACCGGTTCCGGCCCGCGCGCCGGATATGGGCCGCTGCGGTTCGGCCGTCGACCCGAGGCATGCGCAGGTCCATCAGAATGGCATCGAAGGCTGTCGCGTTCGCCGAGGCGATGGCCTCGTCACCGTCCGCAGCCTCGCTGAGCTGCAGGTCAAACGGGGTCAGTATGGCCCGCACCAGGGCGCGGTTGGCGCTGTTGTCGTCGACGATCAGGATATGGGCCGCATCGGGAAGCGACAGTCCCTGGCCTGCTGACGGTTCGGGCGCGTGCCGGGCCGCCACCGCCTCGGCCGAGACCGAGAACCAGAAGCGTGACCCCTGCCCTTCCCGGCTCTCGACGCCGATCTCGCCGCCCATGGCCTCGACCAGGCCCTTGCAGATCGCCAGACCCAGCCCGGTGCCGCCGTGGCGACGGGTCGCCGCCCCGTCGATCTGGGAGAACCGCTGGAAAAGCTGCCCGACCCGCTCGGCCGGCATGCCCGGGCCGGTATCGCTGACCGCCACGGACAGCCTGGAGGCCTCGAGATCATAGGCCAGGACCACCTCGACCGAGCCGGCCTCGGTAAACTTCACCGCATTGCCGATCAGGTTCAGCAGGACCTGACGCAGGCGGTCGGGATCAGCCGTCACCTGTGAGGGCAGCCCCTGCAGACCGGACAGATGCAGCGACAGGCCCTTGTCCACGGCCTGGGCCTCGAAGAGCTCGACCGTTTCGCGCGCCAGGTCCGAAAGCGCCATCGCGACCGGCTTTATCTCGACCTGTCCCGCTTCAAGCCTGGAGAAATCGAGGATGTCATTGACCGTCGCCATCAGGGCCTTGCCGGCATTGGACACCCTGGCGACATAGCTGCGGGTCGTCGGGCTGAGCTCGGGCTGATCCTCGACCAGGCGCGAGAAGCCGAGCACGGCGGTCAAGGGGGTCCGCAGCTCGTGGCTCATATTGGCCAGGAATTCGGCCTTCACCGCCGCCGCGTCTTCGGCCTCGGCCCGGGCCCGGCGCAGATCACTTTCCAGGGCCTTCTGTTCGGTGATGTCGCGAATGATGTCGGTCACGCCCGTCGGCTTGCCGGTATCGGGGTCGAAGACCACCGTCGGACGGGCTTCAAGCCAGACCGTTCCCCCGTCCTTGTGACGGGCCCGGTAGGCGACACGGATCGGCGTGGACCGGCCCCGGCTTTCAATCTGGGCCGCAACGGCGGCCTGGACTGCGCCGGCGTCTTCAGGATGGATCTCGGCCGCAAAGCTCCGTCCGAGCAGGTCTTCCGGCGTGTAACCCATCCGCAGCGCAACGGAGGGAGAGATATAGGTCAGGACGCCGTCAATGCGCGTATGGGTCACCAGGTCGCTGCCGTTCTCGGTCAGGGTCCGGTAGCGCGCTTCGCTCTGCATGATGGCGATCTCGGCCTGCTTCTGCGCCGTGATGTCCATGATCACGCCGAAGATGGTGACGGGCCGCCCTTCGGCATTGCGCTCGACCCGCATGTTGCCGGCGGCATAGCGCTGCTCACCAGACCGGGTCAGCAGCCGTCCGATATTGTTGCCGGCCGTGGCCGGTGCCTCCAGCGCCTTGCGAAACCGTATCTTCATGGCCTCGCGGTCGTCAGGATGCACACAGTTCAGGGCCAGGGCCGGAGACAAGGGCGCGTCGCGCGGCACATCCATGATCACGTACATCTGGTCGGACCAGGTCATGACCTTGGTCGCCAGGTCGAGCCGCCAGTAGCCGACGCCGGCCAGGGTCGCGGCCATGCCGGCCCAGCGCGTCTGCTCCTGGGCCACGTCGCGCAGCCGCCGCCGCTGGGTATTGATCGTTGCGAGCGGCAGGGCCGAAGCGGCGGTGACCAGCAGCACGATCTGCAGGAAGACCACCCGGTCGGTCAGGTCGGTGACCACAAGGCTGATCGGACCCCGGCCCATCGCCGTGAAGGCCATGGCGAGGACGGCAATGATGGCAAGGCCGACCACCGCCCCGAGGATCTCGAGTTCCAGAGCGACGAAGGCCAGGATCGGCGGCAGCAGGAAAAGCAGCGGATAGCGGGTATTGCTGAAGACCAGGACCGTCGCGGCGACCAGCAGCAGCAGGGCCAGCCAGCCGGTCAGCCGAACCGGCCGCTCGGCCAGCAGATCCCGCGCCCGACTGACCGTCAACAGGAAGGGCGTTCCGAGCATCAGGCCAAGACCGTTGGCGAGGGCCCAGGTGGACAGGGTGGTCCAGAGGTCCGTGCCCCGGCTCAAGAACAGAACCAGGGCGGCGAGGCCTCCGGAGAGCAGCGGCGCGCAAAGGCCGCAGGTTGCGGCGATCCACAGCAGATCGCGCGGCCGGCCCACATCGATGTCGCGGCCAAGGGCCTTCAACAGAACAAGGGCGCAGAGCAGGTATTCCAGGCTGTTGGCCAGGCTCAGGCTCACAACGATGGCGATCTGGCCACCGGAGTGGAGGCCGGCCAGCACATTGCCGATCAGGGCAAAGAGCCCGTAGAGCGGCCAGTCGCGGCGCTCTGTCCGCAGCAGAACCGCCAGCACGGCCGCATTCGCCAGCCAGACCGGGGTGACCTGGTTGTGCTCACGCGGAAGGTCCACGCAGAGATAGGCCAGCACCGCGACAAGGACACCCAGACCCGCCGCCCGCCCGAGGCGGAGCGCGAGCGACCGGAAATCACGTCGGGACTCGGCGAGGGTCATGAGCGCAGCTTACCCGGGAGGGGTTTAGGATTGCTTGTCCCGCAACCGCGGGCCGTGCTCCCCTCGCCTAGAGCCCTTTCCGACCTGATGGCTTCATCAGGGTCGGGCGAAAAGGGCTCTAAATCATAAGTTTAGAGCATTTTTCGATCCGATAACCGTTTCACACTTATCGGAAAATGCTCTAGCGCGTCCCGAACGTCCGGTCGCCGGCGTCGCCGAGGCCCGGCACGATATAGCCGTGATCGTTCAGCTCGGCATCGATGGCGGCAGTCCAGATCGGCACGTCCGGATGGGCGGCACTCAGGTTGTCGATGCCGGTCCGGGCCGAAAGCAGGCAGACGAAGCGCAGGTCGGTGACGCCCGCCGCCTTCAGGCGACTGATGGCGGCGATCGCCGAATGGCCGGTCGCCAGCATGGGATCCACCACGATCACGAGGCGTCCGGCGATGTCCTGCGGAGCCTTGAAATAGTATTCGACGGCTTCCAGCGTCTCCGGGTCGCGGTAGAGGCCGACATGGGCCACGCGGGCCGAGGGGACCAGATCCAGCATGCCGTCGGCCATCCCCAGGCCCGCCCGCAGGATCGGCGCAAAGACCAGCTTCTTGCCGGCGATCTCCCGGGCCGTGGTCGGGGCGACGGGGGTCTCGATCTCGACCTCCTCCATCGGCAGGTCGCGGGTGACCTCGTAGCAGATCAAGGTCGCCGTCTCGCGCATCAGGGCCCGGAAGGTCCGGGTTGAGGTCGTCTTGTCCCGCATGCGGGTCAGCTTGTGCTGGACCAGCGGATGGCTGACGACAGTGACGTGGGACATGACACGGCTCGGCTTGATACGGGGATCCCCGTTCCTAGAGGGTTTTCCGGTCGCTGTGAAACGACGTGCGGAAAACCCTCGGGCGTCCTGATCCGGCGGCCGCAGGGTCAGGCCAGCTGATCCCCGATCGGCAGGGTTCTGATGCGCTTGCCAGTGGCGGCGAACAGCGCATTGCACAGGGCCGGCGGGGTCGGCGGATAGGCCGGCTCGCCCAGCCCGGTGGGCGGATGGTCAGACAGCACAAAGGCCACCTCGACCGGCGGAGCCTCGGCAAAGCGCAGCAGCGGATAGTCGCCGAAATTGCCCTCGACCACGGCCCCGTTCTCCAGGGTGATCTTCTGGCGAAGCGTACTGCCGATGGCATCCAGCACCGAGCCCTGCACCTGCTGTTCGGCGCCGCTGGGATTGAGGATCTGGCGACCGACATCGACGGCCGCCCAGGCCTTGTGGACCACGGGTGTCCCGTCGTCGCCCACAGACGCTTCGATGACCACCGCCACATAGCCCAGGTGGCTGAAATGGGCCGCGATGCCCAGACCGGTGCCCTTGGCAACTGCGCGTCCCCACCCCGCCATCTCGGCGGCGCGGTCCAGCACGCCGCGCATCCGACCGGTGTCGAGATTGTCCCAGCCGCCCGGCTTGCCCAGCGCCCGGGGCTCACCCAGCAGGCGACGGCGGAAGGCCACAGGGTCCTGACCCGAGGCATGGGCCAGCTCGTCGATGAAGCTCTGGAACACCCAGCCGAAGGCATTGTTGCCCGGCGCCCGCAGCCAGCCCGTGGGGACCGCCAGAGGCAGGGTGGACACCGTCTGGAGATGGTTGGCCACCGCTCGGGCCGGGAACTGGCTGGCGTCAACCTCGGCGGCGCGGACGAACTTGTCCCCTTCTCCGAAGCTTACGGCGTGGCTGCGCCAGGCCACCAGCGCCCCCTGGGCATCCAGACCGGCGGTCAGATTGTGCCAGCCGGCCGGGCGATAGAAATCGTGCCGGGTGTCGTCCTCCCGGCTCCAGATCAGCTGGGTCGGGGCTCCGGCCTGGCGGGCGATCCAGGCCGCTTCGACCATGTAGTCATTCATCAGCCGCCGACCGAAACCGCCGCCGCTCCGCGTCAGGTGGATCGTGACGTCACCGGGCGCGACGCCCAGGGTCCGGGCGACCAGGCCGCGGCCCTCCTCGGGATCCTGGGCCGGGGCCCAGATCTCGACCTTGCCGTCCTTCCAGGCCGCCGTGCAGTTCTGCGGCTCAAGGGTCGCATGGGCCAGGAAGGGGTAATGGTAGGCGGCCTCAACTACCTTGGCCGCTCCGGCCAGGGCTGTCTCGACATTGCCCTCCTGTCGCATGACCCGCTGAGGGGCCTGACGGGCCAGTTCGGCCGCGCGGGCCGCCATGGCGACAGAGCTCTGGCCGGAGGCGGGATGATCGGTCCAGACGACCTCGAGGGCCTGGCGACCCTTGCGGGCCGTCCACCAGCTGTCGGCCACCACCGCGACGCCGGGCAACAGGCCGTCCAGCGCGGTGCCGCCTTCGACGACAAAGGCGGCGCGCACACCCTTCACGGCCAGGGCCGGTGCGAGATCGACCCGATCGACCCGCGCCCCAAACACCGGGGCCTTGAGGAAGGTGGCGTACAGCATGCCGGGCAGCCGCACGTCGAGGCCATAGAGCGGCTGGCCGGTCACGATCGCCGGATTGTCGGACTGCGGATGGGCCTTGCCGATGATGCGGTAGCGGGCAGGATCCTTCAGCGTCAGCGCCTGCGGGTCCGGCACGGGCAGCTTGGCCGCCGCCTCAACCAGCTCGCCATAGGCGAGGCGGCGCTTGCCGGCCGGATCGATCACGACTCCGGGCTCGGTGACGAGGCCGGCGGCCGGGAGGCCCCAGCGCTGCGCGGCCGCCGCGATCAGCAGGGCCCGGGCGACAGCGCCGACCCGGCGGGTCGGCTCCCACTCCTGCGGCGTCGACATCGAGCCCCCGGCCCACTGGTCGCCATAGACCGCGTTATCGACCGGGGCCTGTTCGATGCGAACCTGGGCCCAGTCGACGTCGAGCTCTTCGGCGATCAGCATCGGCAGGGTGGTCTTCATGCCCTGACCGATCTCCGCGCGCTTGGCGGCGATGGTGACTGTTCCATCCCTGGCGATGCGGACAAAGGCATTCAGACGCGACGGCGCTGCGGCTTCGGCCGCGCGACCGGCCGCCGGCAGATTGAACGACAGGAGCAGGCCACCGCCGACGGCGGCACTGGTCTGCAGAAACAGGCGCCGCGAAGGGCTTGCGAGCCGCTTGTCCATGCTCAGACCTCCTGGCCGGAGGCCGCCTTGATGGCGGACCGGATGCGGTTGTAGGTGGCGCAGCGGCACAGGTTGCCGTTCATGGCTGCGTCGATATCGGCGTCGGTCGGCCTGGGTTTGGCCGTCAGCAGCGCCGTGGCCGCCATGATCTGGCCGGCCTGGCAGTAGCCACACTGGGGCACGTCGATGGTTTTCCAGGCCTCCTGCACGCGGGCCCCGACCGGATCGCTGCCGACCCCCTCGATCGTGGTGACCGCCTTGGTCCCGACCCGCCGCACCGGCGTAACACAGGCCCGCACCGGGACGCCGTCGAGGTGAACCGTACAGGCCCCGCACTGGGCCGCGCCGCAGCCGAACTTGGTGCCGACCATGTTCAGCGCGTCGCGCAGCACCCACAGCAGGGGCGTGTCGCCTTCGACCTCGACGTTGCGAGACTGACCGTTGATCGTGAGCGTGAACGCCATGTCCGACTCCTGCCTTCGCGAATGCCGCCGCACCATGACGCAGACCAGGTCAGGTGACGAGAGGTTCGACGCGCCTTGCCATCGATCCGGGCCCCGGCGCGCCCGGACGTGACCTCACGGTGACGCTCGGGGCCGGAGGGCCACTTACGCGCGATCTGCACGCGCAACGGTGCGCTTTCGGGTTTAGCGTAGCGGCTTCAGCCGTCGGCCGATTCTCCGGGAACCCAACAGGAGCGGCCTTCGGGACCTCAGGACCTTTGGAACACGTGACGGAAAAGCCAGCCAGAAAGTCAGGAAACGGCAAGCGACGCCAGATCGCGGCCCTGCCCTGGCGTGGCGAGGGCGAAGCTTTGGAGATCCTGCTGGTCTCGTCGCGAGAGACCAAACGCTGGGTGATCCCGAAGGGCTGGCCGATGAAGGGGCGGACGGATCCGGCCGCCGCGGCCCAGGAGGCCTATGAGGAGGCGGGCCTGGACGGCGTAGTCAGCCAGACCCCGGTCGGCGAGTACGAGTATCTCAAGCGCCTGAAGAACGGCACCGCCCGCCAGGTCAGGGTCGACGTGTTCCCGCTCAAGGTGACGGGCGAGCATGCGACCTGGCCGGAAATCGGCCAGAGAACCCTGCACTGGATGAAGCCCGTCGAGGCCGCCCTCGCCGTTCAGGAAGCCGAATTGCGGGACCTGATCGCCCGGTTTGCCGGCGTCACCCTGCCGGAGGAAGAGCGCCCGGCTCCGATCAGGCCCCCCACGCCGGTGAAGGTCGCCCTGCAGCGCCTGCGTCGCCGGGTCATAACCCTGTGGGGCCGCCCGCGAAGATAGTCACAGCCTGTGGACAATAGTCGGCCAGCGACATAATGTTCTCATTATGTTCTCGCGAGGCGTGTCGTGCAGCTGTCCCTTGGCCTTTCCCGCTCCCCACTAGAGGGCATCCGTGACCGCCTGCTGGCCGAGTTCGGGCCGCAGCGACCGGTGGCGCGAATGGATCCGGTTTCGCAGCTCGTAAAATCATCAATCAGTACACGGACGGAAGACGCCGTTTCATGGGCCGCCTTTCTGCGGCTGCGGGCGGCCTTCAAATGCTGGGAGGATCTGGCCCGCGCCGAGGAGGCCCTGGTTCTCGACGGCCTGGGGGACGTAGCCGGGGCCTGCGACAAGGCCCGTCGCCTGCCGCTGGCCCTGCGGATGATCGAGGCCCGTATCGGCTGGCTGTCGCTCAGCCACCTGCGCAACCTGTCGGTCGATGCCGCCCGCCACGAACTGCAGAGCCTGCCGGGCGTGGGGACCAAGGTGTCGGCCAGCGTCCTGAACTTCAGCAGTCTGGCGATACGCGCCCTGGTAGTCGACAGCCATGTGCATCGTACGGCCCTGCGCCTCGGCCTGACCGACGCCGCGGATGCGACCGGAGCCTATCACGCCCTGATGGCGCTGGTTCCCGAACACTGGACCGCCGATGACCTGTTCGAGCTGCACTGGCTGATGAAGCGCGGGCTCGGCCAGATGCTCTGCCTGGAAGATACGCCGCAGTGCGGGGCCTGCACCCTCAAACAGGCCTGCCCCAAGACCGGCGTGGGGCGAAAGGCTGACATCCTGGCCTGGCGTCAGCGCGACGCCAGGGTCGAGAAGGTCACCGTTCCGATCCCGTAGGCGGCCCAGTCCATGTAGTCGAAATGCCACCATTCCTCGGGCAGCACCGCGAAGCCCTCGGCCTCCATGGCCTCGCGCAACAGCCCGCGCAGCCGGCGCTGCTCGCTGGTCCCGCCCGGGAAGTCGGCAGAGGAGCGCGCCGACATCTCGTCATAGCGGCCGGGCATCTCCACGACCTTGCCGGTCTTCTGGTCATAAAGGGTGAGATCCACGGCGCTGCCCCGATTGTGGCGTGAGCCCCGGGCCGGATCGGCCACGAACATGTGGAACTGCGGCGGGGTCGCCTCCCAGAACATCCAGGTCACGAACCAGGGCCGGTAGGCATCGTGGATCAGCAGGCCATAGCCCCGCTGGGCCAGGGCTTTCTGCACCCGGCCCAGGGCCTCGGCCGCCGGGCGTTGCAGATAGGCGGCCGGGCGCTCGTAGAGCGGCAGGCCCATGAAGTTGTCCGCCCCCGCATAGCGGATGTCGAACCGGATGGCCGGATCGATCGTGGCCAGATCAACCAGATCGGCGGGCCTGAACGGACCGGTCTCGACGGGCGGCACCGCCGCCAGGGCCCGGGCTCTCAGGGCGACGGGATCGGCCCGTACGGTCTTGCGAATGGCCGCCTCGGCCTCGGCCCCGAAATCGCGGCGCGGCAGCAGCGTGCCGTTCAGCACCAGACAGCCGCGCTCGAAGGTCAGCGTCCCGCCGCCGTCCAGGCGGTAGACGCCGCGTCCCTGGGGCGTCAGGCGAACCTGGCTGTGGCCGCCGCCGTCCACGACCAGAACCCCGTCGCGTTCGAGGATGGTGACCGGCGCTTCGGGGGTTCCATATTGCCCCACGCGTGAGAGGTCAGCGCCTTGCGGTGCGGCAAGGATCACTGCCGGTGAGGCGGCCAGGGTCGCAAAGGCGACCAGTCCATATGACGCCCTGATCATTCCCGCCCCCTTCCTGCCAAACCGCCTTCAGGATCAGGCGTCGACGTGGACCCGCCGGAACCGGCCCTGCAGATAGACCAGCGGTTCATGGTCGGGGTCATAGCGCAGCTTGACCACCCGTCCGACATAGATGCGGTGATCCCCGGCATCGAACACCTGGTGGGTCTCGCACTCGAAATTGGCCATGCAGCCCGGCAGGACCGGCGTGCCGGTGCGCCAGGTCTCGACCTCGACGCCCTCGAAGCGGTCACCCTCCTTGCGGGTAAACTGCATGGCCAGGGCCTCGTGGTCGGCATGCAGGACATTGACCGTGAACACCCCGGCCGCATCCAGGGCCGGCAGGCTCGACGAGGTCAGGGCCACGCAGATCAGGGCCAGCGGCGGGTCCAGCGACACCGAGGTGAAGGAGTTGGCGGTCAGCCCGATCTTGCGACCGTCCTCGCCCGTGGTGGTGACCACCGTCACCCCCGTGGTGAAACACCCGAAAGCGTTACGCAGGGCCCGGGCATCGTGCTCGGCGCCCTCCCCCAGTTCAATCGTGACGGCCTGACTCATCGGCAACTTCTGCGATGAAGCGCCCGGCGGAGCAAGCCTTACCCGACCGCCCGGTCAATCAGAACGCCGGGTTGGGCCGGATCGAGGCCGAAGGTGACCGGCAGGTGACGCACATGCGGGGTCTGCAGGTTCAGGGCCTTGGCGCCGCGCGCCACGGCCAGCTTGGTCAGGGCGACCGGGCCAAAGCCGTCCTGGATCTTCGGCCGAGCGCCCATCCGCCGGCGCAGGACGCCGTTGGCATAGATCACATTGGCCCGCATCAGGGCCGGCGGGGTCATGAACTCGATCGACAGCGAGACGTTCAGCATCGGACCGTTCTCGATCCGGTGCGGCGCGTTCTGGGTCCAGGTGGCCATCACCCCGGGCTCGAGGTCATAGACCTGGGCCCCGGCATCCCAGGCCGGATCGAAGGCAAACTGTTCGGCCGTCTCGCGCAGCACGATCTTTTCCAGCGCCAGTTCCCCGACATAGGGATCGGCGACCGGATAGACCCAGACCGTCTTGCGGCCGCGGATCTGCCACAGCGACACCAGCGGCACGTCCAGATGGTAGAAGACCTGGGCATTGGCCGAGCTGATCAGCATGCCCAGATCGCGCTTGAAGGTGCGAAGGCCGGGGACCCGGGCTTCCTTTTCCGCGAAGATCTCGTCGGCCAGAGCCGCGTATTCGGGCACGAAGTCATTGGTATGGCGCAGGTTCAGCCAGATGCGGCCGCTCTGGGCCGCGTCCAGCAGCTGGTCGCCCGAGAGGTTGCCGGCCGCGCCCCGCCGCCAGGTCGTCCAGGCCTTGGGGTCCTCGCCCATGGTGAAGACGCCCAGCTGGTCGCGGGGATACTGGTCGAGCAGCCGCGCCAGACCCTCGTCGTCGAACATCGGCCGTTCGTGCAGGCTGTGGCGGAAGCTGAGGTTCTCGCGGCCGAAAGCCCTGGCCTTTTCCGGGGTCCAGTCGGTGATGATGCTCATGCCGTCCGTCCGTAGAACTGGATCTTGAAGGGCCCCCACCAGAAGGTCTTGCCCAGGCCCCGGGCCGCCCGGTCCAGCCAGTCGGCCCGATCGCGGGCCCGGACCAGCCATTTGGCGGCGGCCACGGTCCCGAACACGGCCGCCTGGGCCAGGCCCACCGCCATCCAGCGGGCAATGCCCTTGTGGTCCGGCGGGCTGGCTGCGGCGCAGTGGGCCGAGGGCCCCTGGCCATAGGCGAAGGCGCGGGCGATCGTGTAGTCGAGGCTCAGGCGCGATGGCACGGGATCTTCCCAGACCCAGGCCTCCGGCGACCAGGCAAACCGGGCTCCGGCCGCCTGCATCTGGCCGAACAGCATGTCGTCCTCGCCGCCGATCTGGTTGCGCTCGACCGCGAAGGGGCTGAGTGGATCCGGCAGGGCCGCGCGGCGCAGCAGGCTGTCACCGCAGCCGTAATAGTGGTCGATCACCCCCTCTTCGGCCGGTCCCAGCCGCGAGAAGAAGCGTTCCAGATAGTCGCGATGTTCGATGATGCGGTCCGGAGCCCGGGCCCTGACCGGGCCGAACACGGCGTCAGCCTCGAACCGGGCCTGGGTCGCCAGCAGGGCGGCCAGCCAGCCCGCCGGGGCCTCTTCGTCGTCATCGAGGAAGGCGATGAAGTCGCCGCCGGCCCGGGCCATGCCGGCATTGCGGGCATTGGCCACGCCGGCCTTCGGCTCATGCACATAGATCACCGGAAACGGCGCGCAGACCGCAGCGGCCTCGACCGACGCCCGGGCCGAGTCGGTCTGGTCGTTGTCGACCACGATCAGCTCAAGTCCTGCGACGTCGACGCCCTGCTGACCCAGCACCGAGGCGACCGCCACAGACAGGCCGTCGGGGCGACGCTGGGTCGGGATCATGATCGAGACGCGCGCCATCAGCCGTCCTCGCGGGCACTCGTCCCGCCCTGGCGGCGCGACTGGCCGGCCACCGCATCGACCAGGCCGCGCACCCGGCCGCCGACCGTCAGTTCGACACTGGCAATGGCATCCATCCGCCGGCGCAGGCGTCCGACCAGTCCGGCCCGCCGCGATCCGGCCAGGGTCCAGGCCCCCTCGACCGAGCTGGCCATCAGGCCGCCGACACTCGGAGCGGTGGCCACACCGTCCAGCGCCGTGGTCTGGCTCAGGGCATAGGACCGCTTGTAGTGGTCATGGCTGGGCCCGAGGTCGTAGCGGGTCAGGCCCAGGCCCGGCATGGCCGCAATGGCCCGCAGGAAGAAGATCTGGCCCGGCGACCAGGCCCCGAAGGCCGGATGGGTCGAGGCGATCCACGGGTGATAGATCCCGCCCAGCCGCACGCCGAAATGTCCGGCCACCAACTGGTCGCCGGCATAGAGGCTGACCATCAGGCCCTGGAAGTCGCCGCTCTGGCGGTTGAACAGGTCGGTCAGCAGGCCGCTGGTCCAGGCGGGGCGCAGGAAGTCGTGCATGCCGGTGCGCTGCAGCTGCTCGCGCTTCCAGGTGATCAGCAGGTCGAAGGCCTCGCGCGAGGTGTCCGGAGCGACCAGCCGGACCGGCCCGATCTCGCGCTCCAGCTTGCTGTCGAGCCGGCGGTAGTTCTTGATCTTCTTGGGGCTGGCGGTCCGCACGGCCTCCAGATAGGGCTCGGCCGGACCGTCCAGGGCAATGACATGGGCGGTCTTGACCTCGCCCTGCCCCCCGAACGCCTCAAAGGGGTCGACCAGACCGGTATAGCGGAAGGCGCTGATCCCGGCCCCGCGCAGCACCTGGGCCCCGTCCAGCCGCTCGCCGGGTTTCGAGACCAGGGCGTGATAGTCCGACAGCGGCGCGCCGATGGCCCGGGCCATGCCGCCGAACCTTTGATGAAACGGGAAGAAGCCGACGATCTCGCCCTGCCGGCGGATGATCGCCACCCGCGCATCCTCCCGCACCGCACCGACGGCCGCGGCAAAATCCGGGCCCAGCAGGGGGTTGGCGAAATCGGGTTGCGCCGCCGCAAAGGCCCGCCAGAGGCCGGCCTCGGAAGCGCCCAGGGCGCCGGGATGCACGAGTTCCACGTCAATCATGACATCGACCCTAACCGGCCGAGGTTATGAAACCGTGCAAACGCTGGCAGGATCAGGCGAAGGTGGCCGCCAGTATGGTTTCGAGGCCGGCCTGGTCGATCGCGTCGAAGGCCGCGGGCCGGTCGGAATCGACGTCAAACACTGCCAGCAGGGTTCCGGCCGCATCGAACACCGGCACGACGATCTCGCTCTCCGAGCGACTGTCGCAGGCGATGTGGCCCGGAAAGGCATGGACGTCAGCGACCAGCTGGGTCTGGCCCGTCGCCGCCGCTGCGCCGCAGACCCCGCGTCCGAAGGCGATCCGCAGGCAGCCCAGTGTGCCCTGATAGGGCCCGACCACCAGTTCGCCCGGCTTGTCAGGGTCGACCACATAGAAGCCGGTCCAGAAATAGTGATCGAAGCTGTTGGCCAGCATCGAGGCCACCGTCGCCATGCGGGCGGTCCGGTTCGGTTCGCCGTCCAGCACCGAGGCGATCTCGGCGGCCACCTCGGCATAGCGGGCAGCCTTGTCGGCGGAAAGGGTGAGGTCGTTGAACGCTTCGGCCATGATGGCGGGGATATAGCGTGTCCGGGGCCGATTGCGAGGGGACTTGCACCAGATCCGCCCCGTGAAGGGGGAGGATCTGCAGGATGCTGGGCGTCCGGCTCCGGGAACGGATGCAAGGTCGGCTGCCGGTCCAAGTCGGACGTCGCCGACGCGCGTGGCTACTGAGGCTGATCAGTAGCTCCAAACCGACGGGCGAGGCTGGTCGCCGACTTGCCAGCTAGGGCGAGCCCGACCAAACCTATCAGAACCGACTGTGAAGGGCCGGAGATGATTGCGTAAGCTATCAGTCCGAGCCCGAGCATAGCTGCGACTGCAAATGCCCAAGTCGGCGCTCTATCCAAAGTGCTCATGACTCAATCCTATGTCGATCACCTCATGCAGGCAACGTCCGCCCTTCACCCATTGCAGGCGCTGCCCGCGCCAGAAGTTGGCTCTTTTCACCCGCTCTCCCCGGCGAAAGCCGGGGCCCGGATTCAGCCTGGGTGTCTGGGGATGATGCGCCTTCTCGCCTAGCCGAGCGCAATTCGCATTCGGGTTTCGATCTGGACCCCGGCTTTCGCCGGGGAGAGCGGAGAGATGGGCTAGGCCTGCTCCCCCCATAAAGGACTCCCGAAACATCCGCTTGGGCACCCTCCGCTCTCCCTCCAGAACCGCCCTCCACTGCCCCCGCCTACTCCGCGTAGAGGCCCAGGGCGTCGAGGCAGAGCTCGAGGCCGGTCAGGTCGTGCAGGACGTCGTCGGTGACGATCACGAACAGGCGGCGGGCCTCGGCCCACAGCATGACGGCTTCGGGCAGGCCGAAATCCTCGATCCGGCAGCCCTCGCCGTCCCGCCAGACGCCGGCCTCGTCACGCTGAGCCCCGGCCATGGCCTCGACCCGGTCGACATACTCCGCATGGATTTCGTCGGGGATGTTGAGATAGGCAAAGACCGGTCGCCCCAAACCAGCCAGCACCCCGGCCTCGAAGGCGGCCCCGCTATCGGCGGAGGGACCCCGCCAGGGCGTCAGGTTGACCACCCCGGCATCGGCCTGACGCAATCGTGCCATGCGGGCCGCATAGAGTTCCCGCGCCTCAAGTTCCGGGTCCGCACTCGACGCCAGGGGCACCGGATCGGGGGTCAGGCCGGTGAAGCCAGACTCGATGCACAGGGCCCGCTGCCGCGCCGCCTGGGCGGCGGCATCGGGGAGCCAGGGTTCTGGACCGGCCAGCCAAATGGAACGTACAGGACGCATGGACCTTAGGTCTGGATCCCGACCCCGACTGTCAATCGCTGCGAGAGCCGAGATTTTGCAATTTTCCCGACGGGTCCTCCTGGCCACACCCCTCCTGCTGCTGGCGGCCCCCGCCCGGGCCGCGCCGGCTGCTGACTGGCTGGCCTATGAGCGACGCCTGCGCGCGCGGCTGGCCGACGCGTCCGGCGGACGCTTCGACAAGGGGTTCGAAAACGAGCTGCGGCTGCAGACCAACGCCCTGCGGCAGGCCCGCAGCCTTGCGCCCCTGATCCAGGACCCGGGCCTGGTGCTGGCGGCCAGGGCCCATGCGGCGGACATGGCCAGGACCGGCCTGATCGACCACGCCACGCCTGAAGGCTACATGGCCGCCGCCCGGGTGGGGCTGCTGGCCCGCGACCTGGTCGGGGCGGCGGGCGAGAACATCGCCATGCGTCGCAATGCGTCGGGGCCGGTCAGCCCGGAACAGATCATGGGCCAGTGGCGGGGCAGCCCCGGACACCGGGCCAACCTGCTGGCAGACGGTTTCACCCATGTCGGCTACGGCGTCCTGCGCCAGGGCCCCAGGGTGCTGGCGGTCGGGGCCTATGCCGAGGTCGCGTCCAGGCTGCGGGCCCCGGCCCCGTTGCAGGTGGCCTCCACCGACGCCATCGCCCTGGCCCTGTCGAAGGCCACGCCGGCGATTGGGCAGTTCTCGGTGTCCGAGCCCGGCAGCGAGATCCTGATCAGCGGCTCCGCAGGGGGCCTTGCGGCCGGAGCCTGGCAGTTGCGCCCGCACCTGTCCTCCGGCGCGCATCGCTACCAGGTGGCCTGGGGCCCGGTGTTCGTGCTGGGGTGAGCGGACAACTCGCCCCCTCCGGATGCTGCGCATCCTCCTCCCCAGGAGGGGGAAGATGCCCTCATCTGCCCCCTCCTGGGGCGGACGACCGGCGAAGCCGGTCAGGTGGGGGCAAGTGGTGAGGTGTCGCCAGACGCGGTGAGGCCACGAAAAAGGGGCCGCCCCGCAGGACAGCCCCCTGATCGTCAGGTCCTGATCGCGGGATCAGGCGCCGGTCTTGATCTGCTCGCGGGCCTGGGCCAGCAGCTCGTCCATCTTCATGCGAACCTCGCCCTCGGACACGGCCACGCCGGAGCCCTTGAGGTCGCCGAAAACCTTGCGCAGCACGTCTTCGTCACCCGGCTGTTCGAAGTCGGACTTCACGACGGCCCGCGCATAGTCGTCGGCGGTCGCCAGGCCCATCAGGCCGGCAGCCCACTCGCCCAGCAGGCGGTTGCGGCGTGCGGTGGCCTTGAACTCAAGGTCATTGTCCAGCACGAACTTGCGCTCAAAACCCTGCTCGCGATCATCAAAGGTGGTCATAAAGGCCCCAAAATCGTCCTGGGCCCACCTGCCGCTACGGAAAGCCTCCGCAGGCGACAAACAGGCTCTATCTCAAACATTTAGTCGCAGCGACCGCCCGGACGGGAAACCCGTTCTGTGCGGCTGCGCGCTCAAGGCGGCTGCATATCCCGTGACGCGTCGCCCCGCAATCAGCGGATGGGTGCCAGCCGCGGGTTTCCGCATTCGCCCGCCTACCGAACCCGACCTCACGTTTGCGCGCAAGCCCTCATTCAGGTAGGTTCCATGCGACATTTTCAACGAGCGGCCTTGAGTCGAACGCCGCGCGCAGCTATCCGCCGCGCGCGCTTTTCGTTTCTCCGGACCTTCCCGGATCAGGGGGGCGCTCGGCATCCATGAAGGGCCTCGACGAGAGCCATGACCACCCGGCGCAAGAAGATCTACGAAGGCAAGGCCAAGATCCTGTACGAGGGTCCCGAGCCCGGCACCCTGATCCAGTACTTCAAGGACGACGCCACGGCCTTTAACGCCCAGAAAAAGGCGGTTCTTGAAGGCAAGGGCGTGATCAACAACCGCATCAGCGAGTACATCATGACTCGCCTGACCGGGATCGGCGTGCAGAACCACTTCATCCGCCGCCTGAACCTGCGCGAGCAGCTGATCAAGGAAGTCGAGATCGTTCCGCTGGAAGTCGTGGTCCGCAACATCGCGGCCGGCTCGATCGCCACGCGCCTGGGCCTGACGGAAGGCCAGCCCTTGCCCCGCTCGATCATCGAATTCTACTACAAGGACGACAAGCTCGGCGACCCGATGGTCTCCGAGGAGCACATCACCGCGTTCAACTGGGCTGCGACCCAGGAGATCGACGACATGATGGCCACGGCCCTGCGGGTGAACGACTATCTGTCGGGCCTGTTCAGCGGCGTCGGCATCACCCTGGTCGACTTCAAGATCGAGTTCGGCCGCATCTATGAGGGCGATTTCTCGCGCATCATCCTGGCCGACGAGATCAGCCCGGACAGCTGCCGCCTGTGGGACTCGATCACCAACGAGAAGATGGACAAGGACCGCTTCCGTCGGGATCTGGGCAATGTCATCGAGAGCTATGCCGAAGTGGCCCGCCGCCTCGGCATCATGAAGGAAATGCCCACCGTCATTCAGGGCGGCGTGCACTAGTCAGTGATCCTCCCCCTGACGGGGGAGGTGTCGCCGCAGGCGACGGAGGGGGAAGCCCTTGGCACCGTGGGCGGTCAGCGCTCACCGCTTCGGCGTCCCCCGCCCCCGTGAGGAGAAGAAGTTGAAAGCCAAGGTCCAAGTGTTCCTCAAGCCCGGCGTCCTCGACGTTCAGGGCAAGGCCGTCGAAGCCGCCCTGCACGGGCTGGGCTGGGCCGATGTTGCCAATGTCCGCGTGGGCCGGACCATCGAGTTCGACGTGACCGAAACCGACGCCGAAAAGGCCAGGGCCGAGGTCAAGTCGATGTGCGACAAGCTGCTGGCCAATACCGTGATCGAAAGCTACGCGATCACCGTTGACTAAAACGACCGGCGACCTCAGGCGGCGAAACTGCCTCTGAGGGTCGCCAGGCTGGTCTCGCGGATCGGCTCCAGATCGAGGTCCGGATCAACCAGCTTCTGGGTGCTGAGCCCCAGCAGCAGCGCCCCGACCATGATCGCCGCCGCATCGGCATTGAAGCCCGGGCGGATCACCCCCTCGGCCTGGCCGCGCAGGAACAGGGCCTCCAGCTTCAGCTCGACATCCTTGTGGGCGGCCGCAAACGGGCCGCGCAGCTCCGAAATCTCGGCTACGGCCCCGGCCATCATCATGAAATAGGCCCGCATCTCGCCGTCCTCGGCCAGGTTGCGCAGATAGATGTCCACAAAGCCCAGGATCGCCTCGAGCCCGTTGGCGGTCTCGAGCTGCCGGTCATCGAGCAGATGCTGCAGCCGCGCCTGCAGCCGGCCGATCAGGGCCTCGATCAGGCCCTGCTTGGAGCCGAACTTCTGGGTCGCCAGCCCCCGGCTGTAGCCCGCCCTCGCCCCGATGTTCTCGAAGGTCGCCGCCGCCATGCCGCGCTCGACGATCAGCTCGGCCGCAGCGCGCAGCAGTTCGCTTTCGGACTGCTGCCGGCGGTCGGACTGGCTTCGGCGAACGGCAGGAACCTTAAGGGCGGATGTCATCTTGCGCACGCTATATATTTGTTGAACAACTAGCAAATAACAAAGGCGGCCGCAGAGCTGCCCCCGGAGGATGCCAGGAGCGCCAGCATGACCATCGCCGTCGATCTCGCCAACACCATCGTCGACCCCAAGGCCTATGCCGACGGCGACCGCATCGATCGGGCCTTTGCCCAGCTGCGGCGCGAAAGCCCGCTGGAGGTGGCCCAGCCGGACGGCATCGACCCGTTCTGGGTGGTGACCCGCCACGCCGACATCCTCGAGGTCGAACGCCAGAACGAGCTGTTCCACAACGGCGACCGCGCGACGATCGTCACCACCATCGAGGCCGACAAGAAGGTCCGCGAGATGATGGGCGGCTCGCCGCACCTGGTCCGCTCCCTGGTCCAGATGGACAATCCCGACCACTTTTCCTATCGCCGCATCACCCAGGGCGCGCTGCTGCCGCAGAACCTGCGGGCCCTGGAAGCCCGGATCCGCGAGATCGCCCGCGGCTTCGTCGACCGCATGGCCGAACAGGGCGACCGCTGCGACTTCGCCCGCGACGTCGCCTTCCTCTACCCCCTTCACGTGATCATGGAAGTCCTGGGCGTGCCCGAGGCCGACGAGCCCCGGATGCTGAAACTGACCCAGGAACTGTTCGGCAATGCCGATCCGGACCTGAACCGCGACGGCAAGGTCGTCACCGACGTCAGCGCCGGCATCGACAGCCTGCAGTCGGTGATCATGGACTTCATGATGTACTTCAACGCCATGACCGAGGACCGCCGGGCCAATCCGCGCGAGGACCTGGCCAGCATCATCGCCAACGGCAAGATCAATGGTGAGCCGATGGGGCATCTGGAGGCGATGAGCTACTACATCATCGCCGCCACCGCCGGCCACGATACCACCTCCTCGACCACGGCCGGCGCGCTGTGGGCCCTGGCCGAGAACCCCGACCAGTTCGCCCGGGTCAAGGCCGACCCCGCGCTGATCCCGGGTCTCGTTGAGGAATCGATCCGCTGGGTCACGCCGGTGAAACACTTCATGCGCACCGCCACGGCCGATGCCGAACTGGCCGGCCGCAAGATCGCCAAGGGCGACTGGCTGATGCTGTCCTATCCGTCCGGCAACCGCGACGAGGCGGTGTTCGACGACCCGTTCAGCTTCCGGATCGACCGCACGCCCAACAAGCACGTCGCCTTCGGCTACGGGGCCCACATCTGCCTTGGCCAGCATCTGGCCCGGATGGAGATGCGGGTGCTCTGGGAGGAGCTGTTCGCCCGCCTCGACAGCGTCGAGCTGGACGGCCAGCCCACCCGGATGACCGCCAACTTCGTCTGCGGCCCCAAGTCGGTGCCGATCCGCTTCAAGATGAAATGAGGCGACGATGAGCGAACCCTTCAAGGTCTGGCAGTGCCGAACCTGCGGCTACATCTATGACGAGGCCGAAGGTGATCCGGGCGAAGGCCTGGCCCCGGGCACCCGCTGGGCCGACATCCCGGCGGGCTGGATCTGCCCCCTGTGCGGCACGCCGAAGTCGGACTTCGACATGATCGAGCTGTGAGGGGCGGCCAAAGGGGATGGGAAGGCGGCGATACAATCATCGTCATCCCGCGCTTTATGCGCGGGACCCATGGTTAAGCTTCCACGTGAGAGATCCACGCCGTACCGCACCTGCGACAGACGAATGGGTCCCGCGCATAAAGCGCGGGATGACGGATTGTTTGTTTTAGAAACCGAACTTCCAAACGTCCAACCAGGCTCGCAAGCCGCCTCTAACCTCCCCCTTTGAAAGCCGCTCTCCCCGGCGAAAGCCGGGGTCCAGATCGAACCCCGAACGCCAGAAGCGCTCGGCCAGGCGCGTAGGCGCATCATCCCCAGAGGCTCAGGCTGAATCTGGGCCCCGGCTTTCGCCGGGGAGAGCGGGTTGGCGGGGGCGTCAGGCGTCTTTTACCGCCCCGACCGCTGACATCCTGCCCGAACGCTGCTAAGAGCCCGCGCCATGAAAGCCGCTGTCATCGTCTTCCCGGGGTCCAACTGCGACCGCGATTGTAAGGTCGCCATCGAGCGCTCGGCCGGAGCCCGCGTCGAGATGGTCTGGCACCAGGAAACGGCCCTGCCGGATGACCTCGACCTGGTCGTCCTGCCCGGCGGCTTCTCCTACGGCGACTATCTGCGCTGCGGCGCGATGGCGGCCCAGAGCCCGGTCATGAAAGAGGTCGTCAAGGCCGCCCATGACGGCATGGCCGTGGTCGGCATCTGCAACGGCTTCCAGGTGCTGTGTGAGGCGGGCCTGCTGCCCGGCGCCCTGCTGCGCAACGAGAAGCTGAAATACATCTGCAAGCCGGTCGAGCTGGACATCGTCAACAGCCAGACCCGCTTCACCGCCGAGTTCGGCGAGCAGCGCGAGGCGGTGATGACCGTCGGCAACGGCGAGGGCAACTTCTTCGCCGACGAAGAGACGCTGGACCGCCTCGAGGGCGAGGGCCAGGTCGTGTTCCGCTACAAGAACAATCCCAACGGCTCGGCCCGCGACATCGCCGGCATCATCAATGCCAAGGGCAATGTTCTGGGCCTGATGCCCCACCCCGATCGCGCCTTCGACGCCGATCTGGGCTCAGAAGACGGCGCGATCCTGTTCCGCAGCGTGTTCGCCACCGCCTGATCGGTCAGGCGCTCAGCCCGGCGAGACCGGGCCAAGGGGCGGCTTCAGAATTCTTCCCAGTCGCCGGGCCGTGAGGACGGCTCGACCTTCAGCGCCGTATTGCCCGCGACATAGCGCTGGCGGAACGACTCGCGGGTTGGCGCCACCGCCGGACGCGGGGCGTCCCGGGTCCGAAGGCTCTGGACCTCGGCCCCGACCTTGAAGCGGCTGACCAGACGTTCCAGCTCAGCGGCCTCGCTGGACAGGGCATGGCTGGCCGCCGTCGACTGCTCGACCATGGCGGCGTTCTGCTGGGTGACCTGGTCCATCTGATTGACAGCCTGGTTGACCTCGGCCAGGCCCACGGCCTGCTCCTTGGACGAGGCGGCGATCTCGCCGACCAGGTCGTTGATCTCGGCCACCTGCCCGAGAATCTGGTCAAGGGTTTCCCCGGTTTCGCCGACCAGCCGCACGCCGCGACCGACCTGGTCGGTCGAGGTGCGGATCAGGGTCTTGATCTGCTTGGCCGCATCGGCCGATCGCTGGGCCAGGGCCCGGACTTCCTGGGCGACGACGGCGAAGCCGCGCCCGGCCTCGCCGGCCCGCGCGGCTTCAACGCCGGCGTTGAGGGCCAGCAGGTTGGTCTGGAAGGCGATCTCGTCGATGACGCCGATGATCTGGGTGATTTCCTGCGACGAGCGCTCGATGCCGCCCATGGCCTCGACCGCTTCCTTGACCACGACGCCGCTGCGCTGGGCATTGGTCTTGGCGCTCTCGGTCACCTGACGGGCCCGTTCGGCCCCTTCCGAGCTGCGACGGACCGTGGCGGTGATCTGGTCGAGGGCTGCGGCGGTCTGTTCCAGGCCGGCGGCACCGCGCTCGGTGCGCTGGGCCAGATCGTCCGAGGCCTTGCTGATCTCGGCACAGCCGGCGCGAATGCTGCGGGCGGCATTGAGGATGCCCGACATGGTCGCCTGCAGGCTCTCGACGGCCGCGTTGAAGTCGCTGGGCATCTTGCGGGCATCGGCCGCGAACTGGTCTTCGCGCATCCGCCAGATCAGGTCGCCGTCGGCGAGCTTTTCCATGCCCTCGCCCAGGGCCGAGACGGCGCGGGCCTGGGCCTGGGCAAAGGCGGCGGCTTCCTGTTCGTGACGCAGGCGCTCGGCTTCGGCCACGGCGCGCTCGGATTCCTGTTCGGCCCGGCGGCGCTGGCCATCGGCGAGATCATGCCGGAAGCCGTCGAGCGCGCGGGCAATGGCCCCGATCTCGTCGCCGCCGGCCGTGCCGGGAACGGCCTGGTCATAGCGGCCGGCGCTGAGCGTGGCGACCGAGCGGGTCAGGCCGGCCAGCGGGGCCTTGACGAGCGTGGCGCTGGCGAAGAACAGGGCCGCCAGCACGGCCACCGTGATCAACAGGCCGCCGATGAACAGGATCCGGGCCAGACGGTCGGCCGGACCGGTAATGGCCGCCACCGGCACATCCATGACCAGGGCCCAGGTCGTGTTGAGTTCCGGCATGGCGATCGGCCGCACGATGCGCAGCATGGCGACATCCCCGGCCTCGATCCCCTTGATCTGGACTGCGGCACCACCGCCGAGCACGGCCTTGACCTGGTCGGCCCCGGCATCGCCATAGGGCTTCATGCGCAGGGCGGCATCGGGGTGCGCGACCCACTGGCCGTTGGACGACAGCAGCATCACGCGGCCGCCTTCCAGCGGATGCAGCGCGCCGAGGGCCTTCGAAAGATTGTCCAGCGACATGTCGAGACCGGCGGCCCCGATCAGCCGGTTGCCGGACATCACCGGCATGGCGACCGAAGACATCGCGACTTCCGTACCCGCGATGGTGTCGAGATAGGGCTCGGTCAGGACCGGCTTCTGGTCGCGGACGGTGTCGGTATAGTAGGTTTCGTTGAAGTCGGACCCGTCAGCCTGCAGCTCCAGAGCCGGCGCGCCGTTCTGATTGACCCAGTAGACCGAGAAGCGGCCGTCCTTGTTGGAGGCCATGGTCGCGTTGCCGACGAACTCGGCGTCCTTGCCGTCCAGCGCATTGGGCTCGGCCATGAACCAGGCCCCCATGACGCTGTCGGTCGCCAGGGCGTTCGACTTGACGATGGCCATGTACTTGTCGCGCCCGACCAGTCCCGCCTCGTGGGCCGAGGCGAGCGAGCCGCGCATGGCCCGGGTGGCCGAGGCCGCCTGGTTGATGTCGGAGCGCACCTTCTCGATGGCATCGTCGGCAACGGCACCGGCATACTGGTTCGTGAGGCCCGAGACGATGCTGCCCGTGTGCGACGAGACGGCTATGGCGGCGGCGATCAGCAGGAGCCCGATGGCCAGCCCCGCGACCAGGATCAGTTTCCAGGCGATCGTCAGGCGGCGGAAAGCAGACATCCAGGCAGTCTCCGGGCGCGAAGTGAAGTGTAACAAGGTTCACCAGACAAACCTGAAGACCTCGTTAACCATGGCGCAGGTTTCGACGGCTGCGACACTTGCCAGAGACTTTAAAGGCATAGCCGATCGGCCGCAGCCTGGGCCGGACGAACAGCCATGCGGCCATTCGTCCCACAGGCCAGAGCGGCTCAGCGTGCGAAGCGGGCCCTCACCGGCGCATAGCTGTCCCACACCGCGCCGTCGCTGACCGAGCGCAGCAGCTTGACGTATTCGGCATGCGACCAGGCCAGGGGTGTCGCCGAGTCGGTGCCCTCGCCGCGGACATAGCCGTGGGCCGGAGCGGTGCCGACACCATCCCAGACCTGTTCGGGGATCAGCAGGCCGTCATTGGCAAACAGTTCCATGCCCTTGACGTACTGGGCGCGGACCCGGTCGATCGCCGCCTTGTCCGGCGCGCCGTTCAGGCCGGCCAGGGCCAGCTCGTAATGGCCACGCTCGCCGGTGAAGATCGGCCACACCCGGCCGCGTCCACCGCGCGGCAGCGGATCGATCTCGCCATAATTGGCCCCGGTCTTGGTGTCCTCGCCATAGCCGTCGACCCCGTAGCGTCGCCAGCCGGCATAGCTGCCCTCCACGCCCGGGAAGGTGAAGCTGTAGCGGACGCGATAGAGGTCCTCGACGGCCTCGTCGTCCAGTTCCGGCAGGGTGGCCAGGACGGCCGGATCATCGGCCCGGCGCACGCCGTAGCGGACCAGCTCCAGGAAGCCGCCGTCCAGCATCTTGTCCTCGGCGACCGTGTCCTGGCCGTTGCGCGACTCGACCGGGCTCTTGTTCTCGGCGTCCTGGTCGCTGTTGAGGCGCAGATAGTAGCGGCCGTCGCCCAGCGAGCCCTTGGTGGTGACCATCAGGCGCTCGACCTTCGACGAGTAGTCATCGGCCGTCTTGCGATAGCGGGCGGCCGAGGCCGTGTCGCCGGACAGTTCGGCGATGTCACCGGCCACGACGAGACCGGCGATCACCGCCGCCGTGGTCGAGGGCGAGTAGCCGCCCTGCTCTTCCCAGCGTTCCTGCTGGGTGAAGGGCGGAACGATGGTGGCGCTGTTCCAGCCGAGGCCCACCTTGCCGCCGTCGACCAGGAAGTCGGCGGCCGGCTTGATCATCCGGGCGTAGTAGGCCTTCAGCTCGGCCTCCGGCAGCCAGCCCTGCTTCCAGAGTTTCCAGCCCAGCATGATCGGCATCGCGGTCTGGTCCAGCTGGACCCCGACCCATTCAGGTGTGCCGTCCACTTCCGACTTCTGCAGGAACCAGCCCCCGGCCCCGGTATTGCCCTTGGTCTTGCGGCCCACCTGTACGGTCGGCAGATAGTGGAAGGCCGCCAGCGGAGTCTGGATGTCGCCCAGGGCCGCCAGGGCCATGGCGCACTGGTAGAAGTCACGCGGCCAGACGGCCTTGTAGCCGGTCGAGGGCTTGGAAGCGTCGACCGTGTCGCCCCACGGGTTCGACAGCGAGGCGATCAGGGCCCCGGCATAGGTGCGGTCTTCCTGCACCTTCAGCATCAGGGCGCTGGCCTGGACCAGCTTGCCGCCGTCCATGGCCGCGTCGCGCAGGCGCGGCAGCTGGCTCAGCGAGGCCAGATAGTCCTCCCAGCCCACGCGCGCGCCTTCGCCGTTATAGCGGGCCAGGACCTCGGCATAGCCCGTCTTTAGCGTGCCGTCGGCGGCCGCAGCGCTGTCGGCGGCGGTCTTGCCGAAGCCGATGGCATAGTCGACCGATACCGACTGCGCGGTCGCGGGCAACTGGCCGGTCAGCATGATCGTGCCGCGCGCCTTGCCGGTCGAGGCATAGAGCTTGTCGAGCTTGCCGTCCTTCAGGTCGGTGAGGCCGTCCGAGGCCCCGAGGAACCCGGCGCTGGCCGCGACGAAGGGCCTGGAGCCCTTCAGCGTCAGGAACGTGTTGCCCTCATTGGCGGTCAGGGCCGTCTTGCTGGCCGCGCCGGCATCACCGGCCCCGGTATTGGCCATGTGCGGTTCCAGCAGCAGATAGGGCGTCACCGACCCCTTCAGCGCCGTCACTGTGACCCGCACCATCAGGCTTTGGCGGTCAGGATCGGTGAAGATCCGCTTCTCGATGACGAAGCGGCCCTGCTTGTCGGTGGTGGTGATCTTGTAGGCCGGCGACAGCGGCCGGCCGGCGGCGTCGACGTGCAGATATTCGGTCTTGGCCGTGGTGTCGGCCCCCTCGACCGCCAGGCCGGTCGCGGTCTGGACCGCAAAGCGCATCTGCTTGATCTGGGCCTGGTGGATCAGGCCGTACATGGTTTCGGTCAGCACGCCGTCGGCGACCGAGAACCAGACCTTGGAGACCACGCCGGTCGCGCCGCCGTCCTTGTACGCCCCGTCGGTATAGGCCTCATAGGATGCGCCGACGCCGGTCTTGGCGGCATAGGCCCAGGTCGACCGGGCTCCGGGCGCACCGGGCGCGGTCTGGGCGGCGGCGGAGCCGGCCACGGCGAAGACGGCCGTCGAGGCCAGGGCAAGAAGCTTCAAGGTACGCATGGGGTCGATCTCCCGAAGGGGCGGACGGCGGCTCAGGCCCCCGCCGGGGCGGCGGGGTTGAGCAGGAATTTCAGTGGGATGGTCAGGCGGCGGTTCCACGACGGCTCGTTATGGTCCGCACCGGGGAAGGCCAGGCTCTCGAACTCCCGGCCCTTGCGATAGCCCTTGGCGGCAAAGATCGCGTCCACCCGGGCCTGGTACGGCGCATAGTTGGAATCGAGGTTCTGGTCGCCGTGGTCGAAATAGAAGCGGGTGCGCGGCGGTGACGGCAGGGCCTTGTCCAGATAGGCGGTGATGCCGGCCAGGACGTCAGAGCGCCACTGGTCGCGCGACACGCCGGAGCCTTCGCCGCTGCCCAGCGGCCAGTGGGTGGAGACACAGCCGACCGCGCCATAGACCTCGGGATAGTTCAGCCCGCCATAGAGCGAGATCAGCCCGCCCATGCTCGAGCCCATCAGGGTCGTGTGCTCGCGTCCCGGCAGGGTGCGATAGGTCTGGTCGATGAAGGGCTTCAGCTCCTCGACGAGGAACTTCAGATAACCGTCCGATTCCAGCGGTCCACGGGCCTGGGCCTTCAGCACCGAGCGGGTCGGCTCAGGCACGGCCTCGACCAGGGCTGCGGGGCCGTATTCGATATAGCGCTTGGCGGTGTTCCAGACCCCGACCACCAGGGTCTGCGGCACCTGGCCCTTGGCGATCAGGTCGGACAGCACCTCGTCGACGCCCCATTCGCCGAACGGCGCGCCGTCCGGATCGAACAGGTTCTGGCCGTCGTGCATGTAGAGCACGGCATGCGGCGCGCTGCCGGTGTCATAGCCCGGCGGCAGCCAGACCGTGACCCGCCGCGGATCGACATGGGCGGACTTGAAGACCGGATACTCGACGACCCGGCCGACCGACACCGCGCGGGCCCGGGCCGTGCCGGCCGTCAGCACCGCGGTGGCGGCGGTGGCGAGAAAGAGACGGCGATCCATCACTCGGCCTTTCCTGCGCTACGACGGGCCGGATCCTCGGGGTCACTGACCGCAAACACGCTGATCGCGGCGATGAAGAAGGCCCCTGCCCCCAGCACCAGCGCAAAAATCGCCTGACCGCCGAAGAAGGTCTTCAGCAGCAGGCCCAGCACGGTGGCGGCCAGCAGCTGCGGGATGACGATGAAGAAGTTGAAGATGCCCATGTAGACGCCCATCTTCCGCGCCGGCAGGGCCCCGGACAGGATCGAATAGGGCACCGACAGGATCGAGCTCCAGGCAAAGCCGACGCCGATCATCGAGACCCAAAGCAGGGTCGGATCCTTGATGAACGGGAACGACAGCAGGCCCAGCCCGCCGAGCGTCAGGTTGATCGCATGGCTGGCCCGGCGGCCGACGACCCTGGCGATCTGCGGGATCAACAGGGCGGCCAGGGCGGCGACGCCGTTATAGACGGCAAACAGCACGCCCACCCAGTCAGCCCCGGCATTGTAGGCGGCCGAGGTGGCGTCGGTGGAATGATAGTGGAAGGCGGCCACGGCAGGGGTCGTGTAGATCCACATGGCGAACAGGCCAAACCACGAGAAGAACTGGACCACCGCCAGCTGCTTCATGGTCGAGGGCATGGCGAAGAGGTCCTCGACCACCTCCATGAAGCCGTTGCCGGTGCGGCCGGCGCGCTTGAGCATCGCTGCGACGAGCTGGCAGACGCCGAAGCCGCCGATCATCGCCGCCAGGACATAGAGTTCCTTTTCCAGCTTCAGGGACACGATCAGGACAGCGGCCAGCACGCCGGTGGCGGCAAAGGCCACGCCCCAGCTCTGCAGAACCGAGACCGGCCGGTCTGGCTGAACCACGGGAGCCACGTCCGGCCCGAGGGCCGCCAGCCGGGCCGCTTCAAAGCCCTCGACCTGTTCGGGGCTGTATTCGCGGGTGGTGAACACCGTCCACATCACCGCCAGCAGCAGGCCGGCGGCGCCGGTATAGAAGGCGATCCGCACCGCGTCGGGCACGACGCCCGGCGCGGCGGTATTGGCGACATGGAACCAGTTGGTCAGCATCCACGGCAGGGCCGAGGCCAGCACGGCACCGACCCCGATGAAGAAGGTCTGCATGCCGTAGCCGGTGGTCCGCTGCTCTTCGGGCAGGTTGTCGCCGACAAAGGCGCGGAACGGCTCCATGGTGATGTTGATCGAGGCGTCCATGATCCACAGCGCGGCGGCGGCGATCCACAGCACCGGCGCATTGGGCATGATCACCAGGGCCAGGCTGGTCAGGATGGCGCCCCAGAAGAAATAGGGCCTGCGGCGACCCAGCCGCCCCCAGGTCTTGTCGCTGAGATAGCCGATGATCGGCTGGACCAGCAGGCCGGTGGCCGGGGCCGCGATCCACAGGATCGCCAGGTCGTTCACATCGACGCCCAGGGTCTGGAAGATGCGGCTGGTATTGGCGTTCTGCAGGCCAAAGCCGATCTGGATTCCGAAGAATCCAAAGCACATGTTCCAGATCTGGAAGAAATTCAGCCGGGCCTTGGTCATCCGCTTCCCCCAATCGCCCGTCGGTTGGCCCGACGATGCGCAAGTTTTTTCATAAGCCTTCAGAGGCGGCATTTGCGCACGTCGCCGGACACTGCGCAATCCGGATTTCCGGTATTCATAGGGATTTCAGAGCCGATTGATCACGACTTTCAGCGACCTTCACCCCTGAAGTGAATCGGCATCCCTCCAGGCGCGGACCCTGGATCCTACAGATTTGCATAAATTTGCAGGTATTTGCAGGACAGCCGCCTCCGGATCTGGCCGGAGGCGGCACACCCTGCCCTACTGCCGCGGCTTGCCCTTGCTGGCCGCCATGAAGCGGATGGCCTGACCGCCGCCGGGGGCCAGTCGCAAGGTCAGGACGTCGCTGCTTGTGACCTCGCGTTCCTCAATGACGATGTCCTGCGGGGCCGTCTTCCAGTCCGCCTTGTCGCCATCGCGGTAGATCTGGGCCTTGTAGCGGCGGCCGGGCTCGAGGAAGCCCAGCGGCGCCGTCAGGACCCGGCCCTCCTCGTCGCTGATCGCGCCCAGGTACCAGTCGTCGCTCTTGCGATCCTTGCGCACGATCGTGACGTAGTCGCCGATCTCGCCGTTCAGCACATGCGACTCGGACCAGTCGACGGGCACGTCCTCAATGAACTTGAACGGCTTGGGATTGGCCTCGTAGTTCTCCAGCAGGTCGGCGGCCATCTGGATCGGGCTGTAGAGGGTTACATACAGCGCCAGTTGCTTGGCCCAGGTGGTGGCCACGCCGTCGGGGGCCTTGGTCTTCATGCCGAAGATCCCCGGCGTGTAGTCCATCGGCCCGGCCAGCATGCGGGTGAAAATCAGGTTGGCTTCGTGCTCGGGTGGATTGCCGGGCTGGCCCCAGGCGCTGAACTCCATGCCGCGCGCCCCTTCCCGCGAGATCCAGTTGGGATAGGTGCGACGCAGGCCGGTGTCCTTGATCGGTTCATGGGCATTGATCGCCACCTGACGCTTGGCGGCCTCGGTCACGACCTTCAGGTGGTGCCGCGCCATGTCCTGGCCCTCGTGCCAGGCGTAGTGGATCTGGCCGTCGGTCCCCAGCACCTTGGCCTGGCCCGCATCGGCGACATAGCCGGTCTTCACCGCCGACATGCCGAGCGAATGATAGAGATCGAAGGCCGCGCCCATCTGGGTCTCATAGTGGGCGGCATTGCCCGAGGTCTCGTTGTGCCCGATCAGCGAGACGCCCTTGCTGCGGGCATAGTCGGTGACCTTCTTCAGGTCGAAATCGGGATAGGGCTTGGTGAAGTCGAAGTCCTGGCCGTTGCCGAACCAGTCGCCGTCCCAGCCCAGGTTCCAGCCCTCGACCAGCACCCCGCCCAGGCCGTGCTTGGCGGCGAAATCAATGTGCTTGATGGCGTTTTCCGTGGTCGCGCCGTGCTTCTCGCCGGAGGCCCAGGTCTTCTTGTCGAGGTGCATCTCCCACCAGACGCCGACATATTTCATCGGCTTGATCCAGGAGACGTCGCCCAGCGCGTTGGGCTCGTTGAGGTTCAGGACGAGGTTGGACTCGACCAGGCCCCCGGCCGTGTCGGCGATCTGCATCGTCCGCCACGGAGTCGGGAACGGCGCGGTGCGGATCACCTTGGGGCCGCCGATGCCCGGGGTCAGGTTGGCCTTGAAGCGCCGGCCCTCGACCCGGGTCAGGTTCATGCCCGAATAGTCGACCAGGGCCGCCTCATGGAAGGCGATGTGCAGGCCGTTGTCGGTGCGCACCGTCATCGGGGTCTGGGCGTCGCCGACCTCTTCGACGGGCGTGCGATGATAGAGATATTCCTCGCGGTTCCACTCGAAGGCCGGGATCCACCAGACGGTGGCCGGTTCGGCCAGCGAGAACTCGGTGAGTTCCTCGCCGATCTTGACCTCTTTCAGATGGGTCTGGTCGGGGAACTCGTAGCGAAAGCCCACGCCGTCGTCATAGACGCGGAACACCACGTCGAACCGGCGCTGCAGGCCGTTCTTCTCGGCCAGGGTGACGCGCAGTTCGTTGTAGCGATTGCGGATGAACCGGCGCTCGCCATAGGGCTGCTCCCAGGTCTCGTCGAAGCTGCGGGTCGCCTCGCCGGCCAGCACCAGATTGCGCTCCAGCTTGGGGGCGTCGACCAGGATGAAGCCCAGCCGCGACGGGGCGATCAACGGCTTGCCCAGCCGCGCCACGGTATAGCTGGGGCGACCGTCATTGTCGGTGGTGACCTCGACCGACAGCACCTTGTCAGGCGAGGCGATGGTCGCCGTCGGACCAGCCAGGGCGGGCGCGGCGACCAGCAGGAAGGCCGCGAGCGCTAGACGAAACAACATGGGGATACTCCGTTCGGTGCGACCGCGCCTGGACTTGCCAAGCGCTGCCGACGATGCCTTAAGGGGCTTATGAAAACTTTTGCGGCAAATTTTGCAGTCGGGATCGGGCGGTCGTGAGCAAGGGCGTTACCCGTCTGGAAGACCTGGCCAAGATGGCCGGGGTGTCGATCGCCACGGCCTCGCGGGCCCTGAACGACAGTCCGGCCGTCAACAAGCGCACCAAGCAGGCCATCTGGAAGCTGGCGCGCGAAATGGACTATCCGTTCCGCCGCTACATGCCGGCCGGTCCGATCGGGGCCGAGGCGACCATCGCGATCGTCGTGCCGCGTCCGCAGGGCCGTGAGGGCCGCCTGTCCGACCCGTTCTTCCTCGAACTGTTCGCCGGTGTCGGTGAAGCCGCCCGCGAGCGGGGCTGCGACGTTCTGGTCAGCCACATCGCCCCGGCCAATTTCGAAGACCTGTCGGTGGCCATGACCACCAGCCGCGCCGAGGGCGTGATCTTCCTGGGCCAGAGCTCGCTGCACGCCGCCTTCAACCGCCTGTCGGAAACCGAAGGCCGCTTCGTGGTCTGGGGCGCACAGCTGCCGGACCAGAACTACTGCTCGGTCGGCTCTGACAACCCGCAGGGCGGCCGCCGGGCGACGCTTCACCTGGCTCGGCTGGGTCGCAAGCGCATCGTGTTCCTGGGCGATACCGAAGCCCCAGAAGCCATGCAGCGGCACCGGGGCTATCTCGATGCCCTCGAGCACCAGAAGCTGGGGGTCGACCCGGATCTCATCGTTCCGGCGCACTTCGAGGTCGAGTCGGCCGAGGCCTCGATCGACTCGCTGATCCATCGCGGCGTGAGCTTTGACGGCGTCGTTGCCGCATCCGACCTGATCGCTCTCGGGGCCATCCGCGCCCTCAAGCATGCCGGCCTCAGCGTGCCGGGCGATGTCTCGGTAGTCGGCTTCGACAATGTCCCCTTCAGCCGCTACAGCAGCCCGGCCCTGAGCACGATTAGCCAGGACACCGCCAAGGCGGGCCGGCTGATGGTCTCCAAACTGCTGGACGCCAGCGGTGAAAAGGCCAGCCGCTCCGAGCGGGTGCCGACCGATCTGATCATCCGGGAGAGCTGCGGGGGCTAGCCCGCCGAAGACTCCACGCCCCCCGACGAGAGCCGGGGCCCAGATCGAACCGACGGACACGCTCGAGTCTGGCTGAGGCGGAAGGCGCATCATCCCAAAACGCTCAGGCTGAATCTGGACCCCGGCTTTCGCCGGGGAGAGCGGGTTTTGAGAGCCACCGGGATGACAACTAGATCTTCCGCGCCATCAGCCCGCCGCAGGGCGGCACCACGCCGTCGTCTGCCAGATTGACGCTTTCGGCGAGGGTCCAGCCGTCCGGCAGCGCCCAGGCCACGGCCTCGTGGCCGAGGTTGAAGGCAAACAGCAGCGCCTCGCTGCCCTCCCCGCGCTCAAAGATCAGCAGCGGCGTGTTGCTGTCGACGAAGGTCACGTCGCCGGTCCGCAGAACCGGGAACCGGCGGCGCAGGCCGATCAGGCGGCGCGCAACAAGCAGGGTCGAGGCCGGGTCGGCTTCCTGGGCATCCACCGCCAGCGGCAGATGGGCCGGATCGACCGGCAGCCAGGGCTCGACCGGCGAGAAACCGGCCTGGGGCGCGTTCGCCACCCACGGCATCGGGGTGCGGGCCCCGTCGCGACCCAGGGTCTGGGGCCAGTTGGCGATGGCCTCGGGATCCTGCAGCCGCTCGAACGGGACATTGGCCTGGGGCAGGCCCAGTTCCTCGCCCTGATAGACGAAGACATTGCCGCGCAGGGCCACCAGCAGCAGCAGGGCCATCTCGGCAAAGGCCTTGCGATCCCGGCCCTCGGCCCAGCGCGAGACGGCCCGCGGCGCATCGTGGTTGGAGAAGGTCCACGAGGGCCAACCCTCGCCGTCCGCCCCGGCCCACATGGCCTGGCCCTGGCGCACCATCTCGCCGGTCAGGTGCTCGGCATAGAGGTAGAGGAAGCCATAGGCGCTGTTGAGGCGGTCCTCGCCGGCCGTGAACAGCTTCATCTCGCGATCGGCATGATCGCCGCCGACCTCGGCCACCGAGAAGCGGCCACCATGGGCGTCCGTCAGGGCGCGGAGGCGGCTGAGGAATTTAGGGATGTCCGCATGGCTCTGGTTGTGGATCTTGTCCTGGAAGTCGAACGGCCGCGTCCGCTTGCCGCCGGGCGGCAGGGGCGGATTGTCGGTCAGGGCCGGGTCGTGCATCGAGAAGTTGATGGCATCGAAGCGGAAGCCCTCGACCCCGCGGTCGATCCAGAACCTGGCCGTAGCCAGAAGCGCATCCTGCACGGCCGGCGCATGCACGTTCAGCTGCGGCTGCGAGGCCAGGAAGTTGTGCATGTAGTACTGGCCGCGCCGGGCGTCCCAGGTCCAGGCCGGGCCGCCGAAAACCGACTGCCAGTTGCTGGGCGGTGAGCCGTCCGGCTTGGCATCGGCCCAGACATACCAGTCGGCATGGGGGTTGGTGCGATCCTGACGGCTGGCTTCGAACCAGGGATGCTCGTCCGATGTGTGGGAAAACACCTGGTCGATGATGACCTTGACCCCGAGCCCGTGAGCCTTGGCGATCAGCTGATCGAAGTCGGCCAGGGTGCCGAAGATCGGATCGACATCCAGATAGTCGGAGACGTCGTAGCCGAAGTCCTTCATCGGCGACTTGTAGAACGGCGACAGCCAGATGGCGTCGACGCCCAGGGACGCGATGTGCTCCAGCCGCGCGGTAATGCCCGGCAGGTCACCGACTCCGTCGCCGTTGGAGTCAGCAAAGCTGCGCGGATAGACCTGATAGATCACCGCACCGCGCCACCATTCGGACTCCGCCTGGGACTCCACAGCCGGACGTGAAAGAACCTTGACCGTCACTGTAGCCCCTCGGAAACGCAAATCATGTAATCCAGCGGGCCGATCTCGACCCGATAGCTACCGGGAGCCGACGCGGCCCCGGCGCAGGTCCCACGAATCGACCGCCAGGTGCCGGAGGTCGTTTCGACCTCCACCTGGGCCGCGATCGGCGTGAGCCCGGTATTGAAGACAACCAGATATTCGCGCTGCTCGCCGAGACGCGAAAAGGCCAGCAGGCCAGGACGCTCGCTCTGGGCCCGCACGACCTGCCGCCCCGAACGAAGCGCCGCGTTGGCTCCGCGGATCCGGGCCATGTCGGCAATGCTCCGGTAAAGGGGTCCGTCGGTACGATAGTGGTCGCCGTCCGGCGTCCCCTGGACCCCGATCAGCCGGTTGTCCCTATAGCGGGCAACCTGGCTGGCGAACATGTCTTCGCGGCTGTCGGCATAGTCGCCGTCGCCCGTGAAGCCCTGCTCGTCGCCGTAATAGATCGTCGGCACGCCGCGCGAGAACATCATCAGGGCGTGGCCGAGGGTCATGCGGCTGAGCAGCTCGCCGTCCGACAGGGCCGGATTGGCCTTGAGCAGGAAATAGCCGAAACGCCCCATGTCGTGATTGCCCAGGAAGGTGGGCAACTGCAGGGCCGCCGTCGCGCCGCCCTCATAGAGCACGTCACCGGCAAAAACCCGGGCCAGACGATCCGTCCCGGCCTTGCCGGCGATCATGTCGGTCACGGTCGACTGGAAGGCAAAGTCGAGCACGGCGGGAAAGCCGTCGACCTTGGTATGTCGGGCCAGGGTGGCGACATCGGTGTCGAACACCTCCCCAAAGATGTGGAAGTTCTCGATGCCCTTGGCCCGGGCGCGGGCCTGCATGGCCGGGATGAAGGCCTGCCAGAACTCGGGATTGACGTGGCGGGCGGTGTCGATGCGGTAGCCGTCGATGCCGAAGTCGTCGATCCACTGGCCGTAGATGTCGATGAAGCCCTGCACGACGCGCGGGTTCTCGGTGAAGAGGTCATCGAGTCCGGCGAAATCGCCCAGCAGCGAGCTTTCACCGGCAAAGGTGCTGTCCCCACGGTTGTGATAAAAGGTCGGGTCGTTCAGCCAGGCGGGCTTCTTGACCGTCTCTTCGCCCGCCGGAACATAGGGCGAGTAGCTGTGGTCGAAACGGGTCACACGGCCGAAATCCCGTCCATCGAAGGCCGGATTGATCGGCGCGCCGGACAGGCCGCCCCGGCGTGAATAGGGAAAGTCGGCCTTGGAGCGGTA
Source organism: Caulobacter sp. HMWF025 (assembly GCF_003060965.1). Taxonomy (GTDB): domain Bacteria; phylum Pseudomonadota; class Alphaproteobacteria; order Caulobacterales; family Caulobacteraceae; genus Caulobacter. Next base: position 52,277 of record NZ_QAII01000155.1, read on the forward strand.
GCCACAGTCATTGGCCGGGCATTCGCGGTAACGGATCACGTCGGCTGTGTGGTTGGCGACGATGTCCAGATAGACCTTCATCCCGCGTGCATGGGCCGAATCGACGAAGGTCTTGAACTCGGCACGCGTTCCAAAGTGCGGATCGACGTCGGTGAAGTCGGTGATCCAGTAGCCGTGATGGGCGGCCGACTCATGGCCCGGCGCGCCCTGCACCGCTTTGTTGCGGAAGATCGGGCCCACCCAGATCGCTGTTGCCCCCAGCCCCTGGATGTAGTCCAGCCGCTCGGTGAGGCCCTTCAGGTCACCGCCGTGATAGAATCCGGCGTGGGTCGGATCAAAGCCCGTCTCGAGCCGTCCGCCCTTGAGTCCCCCGCGATCATTGGTCGCGTCGCCGTTGGCGAACCGATCCGGCAGAACGAAGTAAATGACCTCGTCGCGGGCCTGGCGCAGCCGGAATGATGCGTCAGCCCCGTCAGCGAGGGCCTTGCCGCTCACTGCGGCCAGCACACCGAAGGCCGTCATGGCCATCAGCGCCCGCTTCCAGGAGACCCTGGCTGACATCGCTTCCCCCCTGCAGGTCGCCCGGCCCGATGACCCGGTCGCCACACTGCAATAATTTGCATAAATTTGCAGCCGCTTTCCCACGGCGTCAATCACGAAATCAGATCGATTCTCCGCCGACCCCTCGCAAACCCAACCCCTATATGGGGGAAATGGGCAACATACCCCCTGTCAGGACGCACTTTTCGACCCGTCAGGAATGTCTCGCGACATTTTCCTGTTGATTGCTGCGCATTAATTTGCAGTAATTTGCGTATCGGCTCCGATCGCAGCGTCAGAAACGCACAGAGCCGGACAGGGAGGGTGAGACATGGACTTCAGACTTCAACACCGCCGTGCGCGGTTGATGGGCGGCGCGGCGACCAGCCTCGCGCTCATGTTTGCCTCGGCCGGCATGGCCCAGGCCCAGGAAACGACGACCAAGCCGGCAGACGACAACACCGCCGTTGAGGAAATCGTCGTGACCGGCATTCGCGCCGGTATCGAAAACTCGATCGCCTTGAAAAAGACGTCGACCTCGATCGTCGAAGCCATCTCGGCTGAAGACATCGGCAAGCTGCCCGACACCTCGATCGCCGAGTCGCTGGCCCGCCTGCCCGGCCTGACCGCGCAGCGCCTTGACGGCCGCGCCCAGGTCATCTCGATCCGCGGCCTCGGCCCGGACTTCACGACGACCCTGCTGAACGGCCGCGAACAGGTTTCGACCGGCGACAACCGCGGCGTCGAGTTCGACCAGTATCCTTCGGAAATCCTGTCGGGCGTTGTGGTCTACAAGACCCCGGACGCTGGCCTGATCGGTCAGGGCCTCTCGGGCACCGCCGACCTGCAGACGATCCGTCCGCTGAAGTACGGCAAGCGCATCCTGTCGGCCAATGCTCGCTATGAAATGAACAGCGAGAAGAAGCTGAACCCGGACGCCAAGGACACGGGCCACCGCTTCAGCGCCACCTACGTCAACCAGTTCGCGGATGACACCGTGGGCGTCGCCCTGGCCGTGTCGGACATCTCGACCCCGACCCAGAGCCGCCGCTTCAACGCCTGGGGCTATCCGACCATCAACTCGGCCAATGATCGCGTGATCGGCGGCGCCAAGCCCTACGTGCAGTCCAACAACCTCGAGCGTTTCGGCGTCATCGGCGTTCTGGAATACAAGCCCAACGACAAGCTGACCTCGTCGCTGGACATGTACTATTCGGAGTTCGCCGAAGAGCAGATCCTGCGCGGCATCGAACTGCCCCTGCAGTGGTCGGCAGCTTCGCTGCAGCCTACCCGCACCACGGAAGCCGGCCTGATCACCAAGGGCACCTTCACGGGCGTCAAGGGCGTGATGCGGAACGACCTGAACACCCGCGACACCACCCTGAAATCGGCCGGCTGGAACCTGAACTACCTGACCGACAACGGCTGGTCGCTGACGACCGACCTGAGCTACTCCTCGGCCGATCGTACGGACGTGATCTTTGAATCCTATTCGGGCACCGGCCCGAACGGCGTCGGCGCAACCGACACCCTGGGCTTCACGACCACGCCGGGCGCCGGCACGGTGTTCAGCTCGAGCCTCGACTATACCGACCGCAACCTGTTCAAGCTGACCGACCCGCAGGGTTGGGGTGGCGGCGCCTCCGGCGGCGCTCTGACCCAGGCCGGCTTCTACAACACTCCGTCGATCACCGACGAACTCAAGGCCGCCCGGTTCACCGCCGAGCATGACCTGGACTTCGGCCCGATCAGCCACGTCGAGGTTGGCTTCAACACCAGCCGTCGCGAAA
>NZ_QAII01000155.1:54616-72024 GCF_003060965.1 Caulobacter sp. HMWF025
GCGTCGCCAAGCTGGACCTGATCGGCATCAAGGCCATGCTGGCCTATGATCCGACCTACCTGCTGAAGAACGGCTACTACACCCTGATCGCCGATGCGAACCCGGCCGTTCAGACCCGCAACTGGTCAGTCCGTGAAGACGTTCAGGTGGCCTATGCCAAGTTTGACGTCGACACCCAGGCCGGCTCGATCCCGGTCCACGGCAACTTCGGTCTGCAGGTGGTCCGCACCGACCAGTTCTCGAAGGGCGTTGCGGTTAACCCCTCGACCCCGGCGAGCCCGACGGTCACCGACGACGGCTCCAAGTACACCTACGCCCTGCCCAGCCTGAACCTGACGTTCGACATGGGTAACGAGCTGTATGTGCGCCTCGGCGCTGCCCGGACCCTGGCCCGTGCCCGGATGGACGAACTGCGCGCCAGCCAGTCGTTCAACCAGAACACCTCGCGCCTGACCTCGACGGATCCGAACAACTCGTACTTCAGCGCCAACGGCGGCAACCCGAACCTGCGGCCCTACATCGCCGACGGCTTCGACCTGTCGGTGGAAAAGTACTTCGGTCGCTCGGCCTATCTGTCGGCCGCCGTGTACCACAAGGAACTGTCGAACTTCATCAACTCCAACTCGTCGTCCTACAAGGACTTCTCGGACTACCTGTTCCTGCTCAGCAGCGCGCAGCAGTCGCAACTGGGCACCAAGATCGGCCTGGTTTCGGGTCCGGACAACGGCGACGGCGGCTTCATCCGCGGTCTGGAACTGTCGGCCTCGCTGCAGGGTGACCTGCTGTGGGAACCGCTGAAGCCCTTCGGCCTGATCATCAGCGGCTCGTTCACCGACAGTGAAGTGACGCTGGAAAAGGGCACCAACCCGATCACCATCCCGGGTCTGTCCAAGAAGGTCATCAACACGACGTTCTACTATGAAAAGGACGGCTTCAACGCCCGGATCAGCAACCGCTATCGCGGCAAGTTCCTGGGTGAAGTCGCCGGCCTGAGCGCCGCGCGGATCTTCCGGACCGTCAACGAAGAGTCGGTTCTCGACGCCCAGATCGGCTACGAGTTCCGCGATGGTCCGCTGAGCGGCCTGTCCCTGTTGCTGCAAGCCAACAACATCACCGACGAGCCCTTCAAGACCTACGACAACAACGATCCGCGCCAGACCATCGACTACCAGAAGTACGGCGCGACCTACATGTTCGGCGTTTCGTACCGCTACTAGTCCCCAAGTCTCCTCCTGTCTTGGAGCCCCGCCGGATCATTCCGGCGGGGCCTTTTTTATGAGAGCCTCCGACCAGAGAGGCTGACTTGGGCAGGACGACCATGGCGGACACGGCGATCAAGGCCCTGACCATCGTCGGCGGGGGAACCGCGGGCTGGATCAGCGCGGCCCTGCTCTCGCGCACCCTTGGCCCCTCCGTCACCATCACCGTGGTCGAGTCCGAGGAGATCGGCATTGTCGGGGTCGGCGAGGCCACCATTCCGGCCATCCGGCTGCTGAACGGCCTGCTGGGCCTGGACGAGGACGACTTCCTCGCGGCCACCAACGGCACCATCAAGCTGGGTATCGAGTTCGTCGACTGGCACACGGTCGGCCAGTCCTATCTGCACGCCTTCGGCCCCGTCGGCCGCCCGTTGGGCATGGCTCCCTTTCATCACTACTGGCTGCGCCGCCGCCAGGCAGGGCATGCCGAGAGCCTGTGGGACTATTCGCTCAATGCCCGGGCCGCGAAGGGCGGGAAGTTCGACCGCATTGGCCAGGTCGGCGGCGGCTATCTGGAGGGCCTCGTCTACGCCTTCCACTTCGATGCCGCGCTCTATGCCCAGTATCTGCGCCGCTACAGCGAGGCCCAGGGCGTGACCCGGGTCGAGGGCCGGATCGTCGGTGTCGACCAGCACCCCGAAACCGGCTTCGTCACCGGCCTGACCCTGCAGGACGGCCGCAAGGTCGGCGGTGAGCTCTTCATCGACTGTTCCGGCTTCCGGGGCCTGCTGATCGAGGAGACCCTCAAGAGCGGCTACGAGGACTGGCGCAGCTGGCTGCCGATGGACAGCGCCATCGCGGTGCCCTGCGCCTCGGCCACGCCCCTGACGCCCTATACCCGCGCTACAGCCCGCGAGGCCGGCTGGCAGTGGCGGATCCCGCTGCAGCACCGCACCGGCAACGGCCATGTGTTCTGCAGCGACCATATCGACGCCGCCCGGGCCACCGACGTGCTGATGGCCAATCTGGACGGCGCGCCGCTGGCCGAGCCCCGCCAGCTGAAGTTCACCACCGGCCGCCGCAAGCAGTTCTGGAACCGCAATGTCGTGGCCCTGGGCCTGGCCAGCGGCTTCATGGAACCGCTGGAATCGACTAGCATCCACATGGTCCAGTCGGCCCTGAACCGGCTGCTGGCCCTGTTCCCGGACCGCAGCTTCAACCCCGTCGAGATCGCCGAATACAATCGCCAGACCGCTGCGGAGTACGAGTACATCCGCGACTTCCTGGTCCTGCACTACAAGGCCAGCACCCGCGAGGACACGCCGTTCTGGCAGGCCATGCGACGCATGGAAATGCCCGACAGCCTCAAGGCCCGGATCGAGCTGTTCTCACAGTCGGGCCGCCTGTTCAGCCAGGACGATGACCTCTTCAAGGAGGCCAGCTGGATCCAGGTCCTGATCGGCCAGGGGGTCATTCCGGAAGCCTTCCACCCGCTGACCGGCGTCGTCACCGACGCCCAGCTCGACGACTATCTGGGCAATCTGCGCCAGATCATGAGCCGTGCGGTCGAGGCCCTGCCCGCCCACGGCGACTTCATCGCCAGGACCTGTCCGAGCCGATCCCGGCCCGCTGCCTGACACCCGGTCTATCCCCGACTGAAGCCCCTGCCGGACCTGCCCGGCAGGGGCTCTTTTTTGGCGGGCCACCGCTGCAAAGCCGCCGGGAAGCGACTACAGATCGGCCATGACCCTTGACGACATCCAGCGCCGCGATGCCACCGATCCCCTCGCCGGCTTCCGGTCCGAGTTCACCCTGCCCGAGGGGGTGATCTATCTGGACGGCAATTCGCTGGGGGCCCTGCCCCGTGCGACCGCCGCCCGGCTGGCCGACACCGTGACCCGCGAATGGGGCCAGGACCTGATCCGCAGCTGGAACACCGCCGACTGGATCGGTGCCCCGCAGCGGGTCGGCGGCAAGATCGCCCAGCTGGTCGGAGCCCGGACCGACGAGGTGGTGGTGGCAGACTCGACCTCGGTCAACCTCTTCAAGCTGCTGGCCGCCGGACTGAAGGCCAGGCCCGGCCGGACGGTGATCCTGACCGAGCCCGGCAACTTCCCGACCGACCTCTATGTCGCCCAGGGCGTCCAGGCCCTGCTGCCGGAGGTGACGGTGCGCACCGCCCCGCGCGAGACGCTGCTGGAGGCCATCGACGCCGACGTCGCGGTCGTGATGCTGACCCATGTCCACTACAAGAGCGGGGCGCGGTTCGACATGGCCGCCGTCACCGCCGCCGCCCATGCCCGGGGCGCGCTGGTGCTGTGGGACCTCAGCCACAGCGTCGGGGCCGTCGAGATCGACCTGAACGGGGCGGACGCGGATCTGGCCGTGGGCTGCGGCTACAAGTATCTGAACGGCGGCCCGGGGGCCCCGGCCTTCCTGTTCGCGGCCCGCGCCCTGCAGGCCGATCTCGCCTCGCCCCTGACCGGCTGGATGGGGCATGCCGCCCCGTTCGCGTTCGGCGACGACTACGCTCCGGCCCCGGGTCTGGACCGGTTCCTGTGTGGCACGCCGCCGATCCTGGGTGTGGCCGCCCTCGAGGTGGGGGTCGAGATCGCCCTGCGCGCCGACATGGCCCAGGTGGCTGAAAAGTCCCGCCAGCTGTCGGCCCTGTTCATCGACCGCGTCGAAGACCGTTGCGCCGGCCTTGGCCTGACCCTGGCGTCGCCGCGCGCGCCCGAGCAGCGCGGCAGCCACATCGCCTTCACCCATGAGGCCGCCTATCCGGTCATGCAGGCCCTGATCGCCCGGGGCGTGATCGGCGACTTCCGTGCGCCCGACATCCTGCGCTTTGGCTTCACCCCGCTCTATCTGCGCCACGCGGACGTCTGGAACGCGGTGGAGATCCTGCGCGAGGTGCTGGTCCGCGAGGCCTGGCGCGAGCCGGCCTATCAGGTGCGGGCAGCAGTGACCTGAGGGGCCAGCAGGTCCTCTCCCTCCGGGGGAGCATCTGCATCTCCGATCTAAACCGTGATCCGCATCTCCTTCATGAAGCGCATCACCTCCAGCGGTTTCATGGCGGCGGTGTCGACGTCGATCAGGACGCGGGCGATCTGGCCCTGGAAGGGGTTGGGCCCCTGATAGGTGCGCGACACCCGGTTGCCGTGGTCGGCCCCGATACAGAAGCCGTCATAGCCCGGCGCGAACAGCACCCGGTCGAACTTGCGCTCGGCCACCTTGCGGCCGTTGACGAACAGCGCCCCGCGCCCCTCGAACGGCCGGGAGGTCATGGTCTGCTCGTAGCGGACCTTGATGTTGCCGCGCGGCAGCCTGGCCGGCGAGGCGATGACCTCGGTCCAGGGCACCAGGCTGGTCTGGTAGATCAGCCGGCCCTTGTCGATGAACAGCACATAGCCGGCCGGCATCGAGCCATGGGCCACCAGCACCCCGTCCTCGTCGCCGTTCGGTCGGGACAGCTCCACCTCGATGGAATGCGACAGCCCGCAGACGATCGGTGAGACATCGGTCGGGATCGGATCGATCGGTGGACGGATATCCCAGCGTTTTCTGAGCTTTGAGGCCCGTTGTTGAACCAGCTTCAGCAGCAGCGGCCGGTCATCGAGCGGCAGGACATCATGGGCGACGGCGGCCTTGTTCCACTTGTCCAGCAGCCGGGCCACGACCTCGGGATGGGCGGCCGAGACATCCCTGAGTTCATTGGGATCGACGGCGGTGTTGTAGAGGCCCCAGTGGTCATCCTCGAAGGGCTTGCCGCGCTGGTGCTGGGCCACGAGCCGCCAGTCGCCCTCCTGATAGGCCCGGTAGCCGCCCAGTTCGTAATACTGCTCGCTGCGGGTCGGTGCGGCCGGATCGGCGAAGGTCCTGACCGCGCTCGCCCCCTCCAGCGGCTTTTGCGCGCCGCCGCGATAGAGCTCGGGTCGCGAGACGCCGCAGGCCTCCAGCAGGGTCGGATAGAGGTCGACCACATGCACGAACTGCTTGCGCACGCCGCCCTTGTCCTCGACGCCCTTGGGCCAGGAGACGATCAGCGGATCGGCGACCCCGCCCAGGGCGGTGTTCTGCTTGTAGAGCCGGTAGGGCGTGTTCGAGGCATTGGTCCAGCCGATCGGATAGTGCGGGAACGTACCGTCCTCGCCCATCGTGTCGTACAGGGCCAGGGCCTCAGCCTCCGAGGCGGGACGTCCGAAAGCCGGTCCGAACAGGTTGGGCGTGCCGGTCTGGGTGCCCTCGGCCGAGGCCCCGTTATCGGAGAACAGCACCACCAGGGTGTTTTCGCGCAGGCCCATGGCCTCGAGCTCAGCCATTACCCGGCCGATGGCCCGGTCCACGCCGGTGATCATCCCGGCATAGACCTCCATATAGCGGGCATAGAGCCGCTGCTGGTCCGGCGTCAGCTCGGCCCAGGGCTTGGCCCCCGGGGAGAGCGGCGGCAGGGCGGTGTCGGCCGGCATCAGCCCCTTGGCCTTCTGACGCTCAAGCCGCTGCTGGCGGATCTCGTCCCAGCCGGCGTCGAACCGGCCCTTGTAGAGGTCGCGATCGGCGGCCTTGGCCTGCAGGGGCGAGTGCGCCGCGCCGAAGGCCAATTGCATGAAGAACGGCTTGTCCGGGGCCATGGCCTTCTGGGTGTGCAGATAGGTCACCGCCCGCTGGGCCAGATCATCCGACAGGTAGTAGTCCCCGCCGCCTTCGACCTCGACCCGGCTCGTGCCCTCATAGAGCGCGCCGGGGTGGAAGTGGTCGCTGGAATGGCCCTGATACCAGTAGGCCCGCTCGAAGCCCCGTGCGGTCGGCCAGTTGTGGAAGGGCCCGGTCGGTCCGGAGTGATCGGCATTGTTGACGTGCCATTTGCCCAGCAGGAAGGTCGACCAGCCTGCCTCGACCAGCACCTCGGCCAGGGTGGCGTTTTCCTGGGTCAGGTCGCCACGATAGCCCGGATAGCCGCTGTCGATGTCGGCCAGCCAGCCCATGCCGGCCGAGTGGTGATTGAGCCCGGTCAGCAGCGCCGCCCGCGTGCAGGAGCACATCGCCGTCGTGCGGAAGTTCGTATAGCGCAGCCCCTGCCCGGCCAGGGCATCCAGGGCCGGGGTCTGCAGTTCGCCGCCGTAGCAGCCCAGATCGGCCACGCCGACATCATCGAGGATGATGACGACGACGTTCGGCGCGCCTTTGTGGGCCTTGGCCTCCTGGGCCTGGGCCGGGCGCGAATCCTTGAACGAAAGGCCGATCTTCGCCGACTTGCCCGGGGCCATGGCCTTGGGCGTGATGATCGTGCTGGTCGCCGACTTGATCGCCGCACCACCGGCCGCCACCGCGCCAGTTCCCACGACCCCGAGTCCCGCCCCGATCAGCAGCGAGCGGCGATCGATCTTCGGCTTCTTGTCGCTGTCCATCGGACGTCTCCTGCGGCGTTGGGATCGGGGATCAGGCTTTGGGCGCGGAGAGGGTCCGGCGACCCAGCAGCAGGATGGCCAGGGTCACGGCCTCGACCACGATCGGCGGCACCTGCTCCGGCGACGGACCGGCCAGGATCAGCGACAGGCCGCGTCCGGCCAGGGCCAGACAGATCAGCATCAGCGGGGCCAGCAGCAGGTCGCGACGGTCCTTCACGGCGGCCCAGAGCATCAGGGCCCCGACGCCGGCGAAGAAGCCGCCGAGGTCGGCCCGCAGCGAGGCCTGGCCGAGGGCCCCGATCCCGCTCAGCCCGAACTTGCCGGAAATCTCCAGCGGCCGCAGCCAGAACAGCATCGCGATCAGGATGGCCGATGTCCCGCTGAACCCGACCAGTCCCCGCACCAGAGTTTTCATGTCCGCCCCGTTTCGTTGTTATAGTGGCATTATAAGTGCCAATTTATGAACATGGCAAGCGGGCGCGTCAGGCTGCGCCGTCCAGCCACGCCCCCCAGACCTCCAGATGCCCCTTTCGCTCAACCCGGCGCTGGGCCTTCAGGTCGCGTAACGGGGTCAGGCCGGTCGCTTCCAGCAGGGTGCCAACTGAAGCGTCCCCGGCCGCGGCGACGGCATCCTGGACCTTTTGCAGCAGGTACAGCCGGTACGGCAGGACGCCGACCTCGATCGGGATGCCGCGCCATGCCAGGGCGACCTTGCCGATGGCCCGGTCGCCGGGCCGGGCCAGGCCATTGGTCCCGGGCTCCAGATCCGGGCGCTCGGCCAGCCACTGGCGCACGAAACCGACCTGGGCGGTGATGTCGGGCAGATAGTCCTCGGCAATGAACCGCATCAGGGCCATCAGGGTGTCGGGAACCCCGTCATCGGCAAACAGGGCCGGCTCCGGATGGCCGTACTCGACGGTGTCGAGATCGGCGGCCTGCATCCGCTCGACCCAGCGCCAGACCCGCCAGGCCCGCTGCTTCATGATCTGGCCGGGATGGGTGTCACGCGACAGGTGGGCATAGAGCGGCCCGACGAGGCCGTAGTCGCCGAGGGTCGGATAGCCGCCCAGCAGATAGGGCGCATGGGCCAGGTGGGCGTCGAACAGGTCCAGGAACTGTTCCCAGGCCGCTTCAACGGCCGGGATGGACGCGTCGCTGACCCCGAACGAGGCCATGGCCGCCCGCATGCGGCGGCTGGCATTGGCATAGACCGCCTCGCCCTCCTCTCCGGACACGCCGGGCGCCAGGGTCGCGATGAAGTCCCGCTTCAGGAACGGCTGGTTGATGGCATCGAAGTTCCAGCGGTAGTGCATGGCCGGGCGCAGCAGGCCCTCGCCGCCGAACAGTTCGAAGATCTGGCTGATCACCCGGTGCCGGGGCCTCTGAGGAAAGGTCGGCCAGCGCCCCTGCCCGGTCGCCTCCAGCGTGTCGATGATCACCGACCCGTCCTGGATTAGGGTCCCGTCCGGAGCCTCCAGCACCGGCATGATCCAGCGTCCGACCTGCGGCATGATCGACTGCCGGTAGTGGGCATCGCCGATCGAGCGGTTCTCGAACGCGAGGCCCTGCTTGATCAGATAGGACCGGGCCTTGGCCGTGTAGAGCGAGCCCGGCGTGCCGTAGAGCTTGTAGACCAATGTCGCCTCCCCGTGCGGGAACGGTGGACCGCGCCCAATTTCGCGATATGGTCGCACTGTTAATGCCACTATTTCAAGATGGCGGGAGGAACCCCATGTCCCTGAGCTACGATCTCTACTGGTCCTTCCGCTCGCCCTATTCCTACATGATCACCCATCGCCTGATGGCCCTGGAGGCGGCGTTCGACGTGGTGGGCAACATCCGGCCGGTCTATCCGCTGGCCGTGCGCACCCCGGAGTTCTTCGAAACCCGCGATCCGCTGTGGTTCAGCTACTTCATGCAGGACATCTATCGCGAGGCCGCGTTCCTGGGCCTGCCGTTCCGCTGGCCGATCCCCGATCCGGTCAAGATGGACTATGCCACCCGCACCTACCCCAAGGAGCAGCCCTACATTCACCGCCTGACCCACCTGGGCGTGGCGGCTGCCGAGTTGGGTCGGGGCCTGCCCTTCCTGCACGCGGTCGGCCACGTGATCTGGAGCGGCGAGGTCGACAACTGGCCCGAGGGCGACCACATCGCCCGCGCCGCCGAACGGGCCGGACTCGACTGGGACACGCTGTCGGCCATGGCCGATAACGAAGCCGAGCGGCTGGCCGGCGTCGTCGAAGCCAGCCAGGTCGCCCAGCGCGCGGCCGGTCACTACGGGGTTCCGATGATCGCCTTCAACGGCGAGGCCTTCTTCGGCCAGGACCGCTTCGACCAGTTCAAGTGGCGGCTGGAGCAGCAGGGCCTGAAGGCCCGCGAAATTCTATCGACATAATTCGTGCCACTATGTAGCCTCCCCATCATCAAACGGGTGAAAAGCCCGACGACGCGTTTGGGGAGGTTACGATGCGGGTTCTGAAATGGGCGGGCATAGTCCTGGGCGTTCTGGTCGCCCTGCTGACCGGCGCGTGGCTCGGCCGCGACGCCCTGATCTATCATATCGGGCGGCTGATGGTCCCCAAGGGTACCGAGAACAAACCCGTGGCCTGGCAGGTCGGACCCGCCCAGCCGGCCGCGCCGGAAGACCAGCGGCCACCCAACGTCATCTTCATCCTGGCTGACGACCTCGGCTACAACGATGTCAGCCTGAACGGCGGCGGGGTCGGCGGTGTGGTCAAGACCCCCAATATCGACTCGATCGCCCAAGAGGGTGTGGACCTGACCAACGGCTATGCCGGCAACGCCACCTGCTCGCCGTCGCGCGCCGCGCTGATGACCGGCCGCTACCCCACCCGCTTCGGGTTCGAGTTTACCCCGACCCCGGTCGGCTTCTCGCGACTGGTCGGCAGCTTCCGCTCGCCGGGCTCCCTGCACCCGCCGCACTTCAACAAGGAAGAGGCCGGCGACATGCCGCCGATGGACGAGCTGGCCGTCCCGACCTCGGAAGTGACCATTGCCGAGGTCCTCAAGACCCGGGGCTATCACACTGTGCACCTGGGCAAGTGGCACCTGGGCGGCTCCAAGGGGTCGCGTCCCGAGGACCAGGGCTTTGACGAAAGCCTCGGCTTCATCGCCGGAGCCTCGATGTTCCTGCCGGAGAACGATCCGAACGTTGAGAACTCCAAGCAGGCCTTTGATCCGATTGATAAATTCCTCTGGGCCAACCTGCCCTATACCGTCCAGTACAACGGTCAGCCGATGATGAAGGCTAAGGGCTTCATGACCGACTACCTGTCGGACGAGGCCATCAAGTCGATCAAGGCCAACCGCAACCAGCCGTTCTTCATGTACCTGGCCTATAACGCGCCCCATACGCCGCTGCAGGCCCCCAAGGCCGACTATGACGCCCTGCCCCAGATCAAGGACCACCGCCTGCGGGTCTATGGGGCGATGGTCCGCAACCTCGACCGCAATGTTGGCCGGGTGTTGCAGACCCTCAAGGACGAAGGTCTCGACGACAACACCCTGGTGGTCTTCACCAGCGATAACGGCGGGGCCCACTATATCGGCCTGCCCCACATCAACAGCCCGTATCGCGGCTGGAAGGCGACCTTCTTCGAAGGCGGTCTGCGGGTGCCCTACTACATGAAGTGGCCCAAGGCCCTGCCGGCCGGAACCCGGTTCAACAGCCCGGTCGGTCATATCGATATGTTCGCTACCGCCGCCGGGGCCGCCGGAGCCACCATGCCCAACGATCGGCCGATCGACGGCGTGAACCTGACCCCTTACCTAACCGGCCAGGCCCAGGGCCGTCCGCACGAGGCCCTGTTCTGGCGCTCGGGCGATGCCCGTATGGTCCGGGCCGGCGACTGGAAGCTGCAGTTGCTGAAACTGCCCGACCAGCAGGGCGAGAAGGTCTGGCTTTACGACCTGGCCAGCGACCCGACCGAACAGAAGAACCTGGCCACGTCCAACCCGGCCAAGGTCGCCGAACTGCGGGCCCTGCTCGTCGAGCGCGACAAGACCAACGTCAAGGCGGCGTGGCCGTCCCTGCTGCGCGGGGCCATCGCCATCGATCACCCGCTGAATGTGCCGGACAAGCCGACCGACGAGTTCGTCTACTGGAACAACTAGGCCCCTGAAGACCCTCTCTGCAAAAGGCCCCGCCCCGGTTCTCCCGGGACGGGGCCTTCTTTTTCAGACAGGCAAAGGACGATCAGGCGTGGGCGCGGGCCACCAGACCGTCGAGCAGCTCGACGATCGCGTCGGGACAATCTTCCTGCAGGAAGTGACCGCCCGGCAGGATGACGTGCGGCTGGCCGGCGGTGCCCGGCACCCTCTCCTTGAAGATGGCCTCGCCGCCGCGCGTCACCGCATCGCCGTCGCTGAAGGCGGTCAGGAACGGCTTGTCATAGGCTGACAGCACTTCCCAGGCGGCCTTGTTCTCGGCCACCGAGCCATGCTCGGGCGTGATCGGCACCAGGGTCGGGAACTGCCGGGCCCCTTCCTTGAAGCTCTCGTCCGGGAACGGGGCGTCATAGGCGGCGACCTCTTCGGCCGACAGGTCCCGGCCCGTGCCCATATTGACGATCAGGCCGATCGGCATGGTCGGGGTGTTCTGGCTGAAGTCGAGCCAGGCCTTGAAGCCTTCCGACCAGCCGGTGCCGATGGGCAGGCCGGTATTGCCGACGGTCACGGCGGCGAAGCGCTCCGGGAAGGCCGCCACCAGGCGCAGACCGATCAGGCCGCCCCAGTCCTGGCAGAACAGGGTCAGGTCCTTGAGGTCCAGCCCGGTCAGCCACTGGCTCATCCAGGCGACATGGCGCTCATAGGTGTAGTCGGTGCGAAGCGTCGGCTTGTCCGAACGCCCGAAGCCGATCAGGTCGGGCGCGATGACGCGATGGCCTTTGGCGACCAGACCGGCGGTGATCTTGCGATAGAGATAGGCCCAGGACGGCTCGCCGTGCATCAGCAGGACGACCGGCGCATCGCGCGGCCCCTCGTCGACATAGTGCAGGCGCATGACCGTGCCATCGGCATCGGTGACCGTGGCGTAGTGCGGGGCATAGGGCCAGTCGGCCAGGGCCTCGAACCGTTCGTCGGGTGTCCTCAGTACCTGCATTCGCACGCCTCCCATTGACAATCTGCCGGCAAGGGCCAAGCATATTGGCAATATGCGTGTCACTACATCGCGGCGGGGTCAAGCCCGCCCCTTGAAGGGAGAGCCCGGGATGAAGACCGGAACCAGGATCATCCTCGCCGTCGTGTCGGTCGCCGTTCTGCTCGGGGCCGGCGCCTGGCTGGTGCGCGGACGCCTCGCCACGACGGCGATCGAGAAGCTCTATGTCAAGGCGATGGCCCGGGCGCCCGATGACGGCCTGGCCGACGGCCTGCATGTCGGCCTCTGCGGGGCCGGCGGCCCGCTTCCGGATCCCAAGCGCATGGGCCCCTGCACGGCCGTCCTGGCCGGCAAGCGGCTGTTCGTCATCGACTCCGGCAGCGGCGCGGCCCGCAACCTGGCCATGATGAACCTGGCTCCGGCCCGCATCGACGGCGTTTTCCTGACCCACTACCACTCCGACCATATCGACGGCCTGGGCGAGGTGCTGCTGCAGCGCTGGGCCGGCAGCGGCAATCCGGTGCCGGTCCCCGTCTACGGGCCTGAGGGGGTCCAGGCGGTGCTGGGCGGCTTCATGCAGGCCTACACGCTCGACAAGGGCTACCGCGTCGCCCACCACGGCGCGGCGACGATTCCGCCGTCGGGCTTCGGCGGCACGGCCATGCCGTTCACGGCCGGCCAGGACCAGCCGGACCTCGTCCTGATCAATGAGCCCGACCTGAAGGTCACGGCCTTCCCGGTGCACCACGACCCGGTCAGCCCGGCGGTCGGCTATGCCTTCACCTACAAGGGCCGCACGGTGGTGATCAGCGGCGACACCGCGCCCTCGGCAAGGGTGGAAGCCGCCGCCAAGGGGGCCGACCTGCTGGTCCACGAGGCCCTGTCGCCGGAGCTGACCGCCCTGCAGCAGCGGGCCGCCCAGACGGCGGGCCGTCCGCGTCTGGTCAAGATCTTCGGCGACATTCCCGGCTATCACACCAGTCCGGAACAGGCGGCCGAACTGGCCCAGCGGGCCGGTGTCCGCTACCTGCTGCTCAGCCACATCGTCCCGGCCCTGCCCGTCGCAGCCCTCGAAGGCCCGTTCCTCGGCCGCTCACGGACCCTGTTCAAGGGGGGGTTGCGCGTCGGGCGCGACGGGGATTTCATCAGCCTCCCGTCGGGGTCTGACAAAATCATCCGCTCGGATCGCCTGAAAATGATCCGCTGACCCCGTAGCGCTGGCGTGCCGGATCAGGCACGCCTATGGATTCAGTTCTATCAGGCATGCAGGTGATATGGCGTGATCCAGCAAACAGGCGCTCAGGCAGAGGACCCGGTCGAGGAGACTGACGGTCGCCGTCGTCGCGGTCAGGACAACCGCGCCCGGATCGTCACCGCCATGCTCGAGACGATCCGGTCCGGCGACCTGTCGCCCAGCGCCGAACAGGTGGCCCTGCGCGCCGATGTCGGTCTGCGCACCGTGTTCCGGCACTTCAAGGACATGGACAGCCTCTATAGCGAGATGTCCCAGGTCATCGAGGACGAGCTGCGGGCCGTGATCACAACGCCCTTCCGCTCGACCGACTGGAAGGACCGGGTTCTGGAGCTGGTCGACCGGCGGGCCTTCGGCTTCGAGAAGATCGCGCCCTTCAAGCATGCGTCGGAAGCCTACCGCCACCGCTCGCGCTTCCTCGACGCCGACAGCGGCCGACTGGTCAAGGCGCTGCGCAAGATCCTCGACCGCGAACTGCCGGCCACCGTGGCCGCCGACACCCTGACGGTCGAGGCCCTCGACCTGCTGCTCAGCTTCGAAGCCTGGTCACGCCTGCGTCGTGAACAGGGCCGCTCGGTCGAGGAGTCCATCGCCATCCTGCGCGCCGCCGTCGGCCGGCTGCTGGAGGCGCGCCCGTGAGCGCCCCCGCCGATCCTGCGCCCCACGCCACCCTGCGGTCAGCCAACCTGGCTCGCCAGGCCGAGTGGGACACGGACGGCCAGATCACCCTGTCCTATCGCGGCAACGAGTTGGCCGGCGAGGTCGGCGAGGCCTGCAACCTGATCAAGAAGCTCGAGCGAGAGCGGATGGGCATCGCCGGCTCGCGCGCCAGTGTCGAGCACCTGGCCGAGGAACTGGCCGACGTGATCATCTGCGCCGACCTGATCGCCATGCAGCTGGGCATCGACCTGCAGGCCGCCGTGGCCGCAAAGTTCAACAAGACCTCCGAGAAGGTCGGTCTTGTCACCCGGATGGCCACCGGAGCCGACTGAGCCGTGTGCAACCTCTACGCCATGCGCCGCACCCAGGCCGAGGTCGTCGCCCTGACCCGGGCCCTGTTGCAGCCCGTCAACCAGCCCGACATGCCCGGCATCTTCCCGGACTACGCGGCCCCGATCGTCCGTCAGACCGAGGCGGGCGAGCGTGAACTGGTCCAGGCCCGCTGGGGCATGCCCTCGCCGCAGTTCGCCCTGGCCGGCAAGAAGACCGACCCCGGGGTCACCAACATCCGCAACACCAAGAGCCCGCACTGGCGGCGCTGGCTCGGGCCCGAACAGCGCTGTCTCGTGCCCTTCACCAGCTTCAGCGAGTTCAACAAGACCGAAGGTGGCGACATCTGGTTCGCGCTCGGCGAAGACCGACCGCTGGCCGTCTTCGCCGGCCTCTGGACCCGCTGGACCAGCGTCCGCAAGCTGAAGGAGGGCGAGGTCACCGCCGACCTGTTCGGCTTCCTGACCACCGAGCCCAATGCCGAGGTCGCCGCCATCCACCCCAAGGCCATGCCCGTCATCCTGACCACGGCCGAGGAACGCGACACCTGGCTCCGCGCCCCCTGGTCCGAAGCCTTCGCCCTCCAGCGCCCCCTGCCCGACGGCGCGCTGCAGATTGTCCAGCGCGGCGGCAAGCGGGATGAGGTTGTGGTTCTCGGGTAATGTGGTGGTGCGGAAGTGGTAGGCCCGGAGGGACTCGAACCCCCAACCAGACCGTTATGAGCGGTCGGCTCTAACCATTGAGCTACAGGCCCCCGTGAACGCGGCGGTTCGGAGGGGTCGGCAGTTAGCACGGGGACAACGCGGCTTAAAGCTCCCGTTCAGGTTCAATTTGTCATCAGGGAACCGTAGCGGTTCGCGGTGCTTTACCGACCGAACCGCCAGGAGACCAAGACCATGACGTCCATCGCCGCCCGTATTGCCGGTGTCGCCCTCATTCCCGCCGCTGTCGCCGGCCTGATGGCCGCTGCGCCCGCCCAGGCCCAGAGCGTGGCGGAGACCGCCTTCCGCGCCACCACCTTCAACCTCTCGGCCTTCGGCGAAACCCAGGTCGCCCCCGACATGGCCACCCTGTCGCTCGGCGTCCAGACCGATGCGCCGACGGCGGCCGAGGCCCTGAAGGCCAATGGCGTGCGGATGACCCAGGTGATCGCGGCCCTGCGCAAGGCAGGCATCGCCGAGCGCGACATCCAGACCTCGGGCCTGTCGCTGAACGCCCAGTATACCTACGAGCAGAACCAGCCGCCCAAGCTGTCGGGCTACCAGGCCAGCAACCAGGTGACGGTCATCGTGCGCGACCTGACCCGTCTGGGCCAGGCCGTCGACGCCACGGTCGGGGCCGGGGCCAATACGCTCGGCGGCATCAGCTTTGGCCTGCAGAACCCGCAGGCGGCCGAAGACGCGGCCCGGCTGGCGGCGGTCAAGGCCCTGCAGGCCAAGGCCGATCTCTATGCCCGGGCCACCGGCTACAAGGTCGTGCGCCTGGTCAACCTGGGCGAAGGCGGCGGCTACAATCCCGCCCCGCAGCCGATCCCGATGTTTGCCATGGCCAAGCGGGAAATGGCTGACGCCACCCCGGTCGCCGCCGGCGAGCTGAAGGTGCGGGTCGACGTCTCGGCGACCTACGAGATGGCCCGCTAGCGAGAGGGTGTTACGGCCAGCGCGAGGGCTCTTCCTGCGGCGCTGGCCCCCTCCGGATGCTGCGCATCCGCCTCCCCCGGAGGAGGAAGACGGAGAGGGCCGTCCCTAGAACCCGGCCCTGGCGAAGGCGCGCTCGACGCGCTCCTGGACCTCGCGGCCCGGCAGGGCCCGCTCGCCTTCCATGACCGCCACATAGGTCAGGTTGCGCGGCGGACGCCCGGCTCCGGTCGGGACCGGGCCCATGGCCCAGCCGACCGTGTTGACGCCGCCAGCCGCCGAGGTCGGACAGCTGATGAAGCGGGCCGGCTTGCCCAGCGCGCCTTTCAGCACGGTCTCGGCGGTCACGGGGTTGCCACCGGCGCAGCTCGGCAGGTTGCGCGAGCAGGTGACATAGCCGCCGCCGCGCCAGACCAGCTTACCGGCCTGGTCGGCGATCAGCACGCAGGTCGAGGGCGAGCCGATCGCCCGGCCGATCGCAGCGTTCAGGGCGCTCTCGTCAACGCCCTCGGGCAGTTTGGGCGCGCAGCCGGCCAGCAGGCCGGCGATCAGGGCGAGGCCGGCGAGACGGCGCACGCTCAGGCCGCCGACTTGATGTGGTTGCCCGCGTCGAGCAGGACCACGGTCGGCGCATAGTTTCGAGCTTGCTCCGCCGCCAGCTGGCAGTAGGTGACGATGATGACGGTGTCGTTCTTCTGGACCAGCCGGGCGGCGGCCCCATTGACCCCGATCACCTTCGAACCGCGCGGGGCTTCGATGGCATAGGTCGTGAAGCGCGCGCCATTGGTGATGTTCAGCACATCAACCTGCTCGTTGGGCAGGATGCCCGAGGCGTCCAGCAGGTCGCGATCGATGGCGATCGAGCCCTCATAGTCGAGATCGGCCTGGGTCACGGTGGCCCGGTGAAGCTTGGCCTTGAGCATGGTCAGAAGCATGGCGTTACCTGCATCCCCTTGAAACGACTGGGTCTATTCGGAGCCGCCACACACAGGGCCCAAATCCGTCCGGCCATATAGACAGGAACCCCTGCCCGTTCAATCTCAGGGAGAGGCCCGAAAAGGTTAACAACGTCACAGATCCGGTCTAGGGTTGGCTGAACGCGGTTATGCGGTGGGGGCCATGCGTAACGGACGATGGATACTGGCGGCGGCCGTGATGGTCGCCACAACGGGGCTGGCAGCGGTCATTGTCACGGGCGTCACCGCCCAGGTGCGCACCGAAGACGGCGCTTCGGCCCTGACGGCGGTCCGCGCACCGACGGCAGCCTTCGTCCGGCAAAGGGCCCAGGGCCGGGTTGACTGGCAGGGGGCCGTCGGCGGCCTGCGCCAGAGCGGCGGGGCGTCAGACACCCTGGCGGGCAATCTCGACCGGGCCGAGGTCGACGCCACCCGCGTGCCGATCCTGCTGCCCAACGACGCCAAGCTGGCGGCCGGCGCGCGGATCTACAGCTTCGGCGACTATTACACGATCACGGCTGACGCCCCGGGGGCCGGCATCTCGCTCAGCGGGACCACGGCTGTCGTGCCCCTGCCCTCGTCTACACCGCTGAAGATCGAGGCCACGGCCCCGGAATATCTGACGGTCCAGCGCACCGTCGACGGGCAGCTGGCCAGCTTCATCCGCTACGGGGTGCTCTATTCGGTCGAGATCCGCTGCGACGCCCCGGGCGACCTGCGCTGCACGGACGACAACTATGTGCTCGGCCTGGTCGGCAAGACCACGACCGTGGTGCTGGGGGCAGCGGCCCGTGCCGAAGCCGGTCTGGGAGGCTGATCCGATGTCGCCCTCCCTGCCCCTCAC
>NZ_QAII01000024.1 GCF_003060965.1 Caulobacter sp. HMWF025
GTGATCGCAGCCGTCAGCGTCGTCTTGCCATGGTCAACGTGACCAATCGTGCCGATGTTGCAGTGCGGCTTGTTACGTTCGAACTTTTCCTTGGCCATCGTCTCTACCTTCGCGCCGGCGGCTATGAATGTGGGTCGTCATATATAGGGGAGCTGGAGCGGGTAGCGGGAATCGAACCCGCATCCTCAGCTTGGAAGGCTGCTGCACTACCACTGTGCTATACCCGCCTAGCTTGCGGGGTCGCGTCGGCTCCCGGTTCTGGCTTTGAAACCCGTATCGACCGCCTCGAGGGAGCTCTCACGCGCGTGGTGGGGGAAGCAGGACTCGAACCTGCGAAGGCGTACGCCAGGGGATTTACAGTCCCCCCCCTTTGCCACTCGGGACATTCCCCCAGCGCGCGTAGAGAGACCTCAATGCGACCTTTCCTGTTTCACGACCCTCGGCGAACCGCCTGTCGTGAAAAAGGAACAAAAGCTTCCTTGAGCCGGGGTGGACGGTGCTAAAGCAGCGCCGTCCTGGCTCGCGGAAACCCTCAGGGCCCCAAATCGGAGCGCGTCTTATAGTGTCCTCTCATTCCGAACGCAACGACCGCCGGAAGCCTTCTGAGCCCGGACGCGATTTTCGTTCCAAGCCACGGAAACCACACGGCTTTTCCAAGGGCGCAAACGACGAAAAGGACTGGATCTGGGGTTTTCACGCCGTTGAAGCGGCTCTGGCGAACCCCGCGAGACCCGCTCCGAAGCGTCTTCTGGTCACTGCGGAACGGGCCAAACGACTCGCGCCGAATCTGGCGAAGCTGCCCTGTCTGCAGGTGCTGGAGAACAGCGAGATCGCCCGGCACCTGCCGTCCGGTGCGGTTCACCAGGGTCTGGCCCTGAAGATCGACCCGCCCGAATCCCTGTCGGTCGCCGAACTGGGCACACCGGCCCGGGGCGTCCTGGTGATGCTGGACCAGATCACCGACCCGCAGAATGTCGGGGCCATCTTCCGCTCGGCCGCCGCCTTCGGCGTGCGCGGGGTGATCCTGCAGGACCGCCACGCCCCGGCCCTGTCGGGGGTGCTGGCCAAGACCGCCGTAGGGGCCGTCGACAAGATCCCCTATGCCCACGTCGTCAACCTGTCGCGGGCGCTGGAAGAACTGGCCGAGATGGGCTGGCGCGCCATCGGACTGGCCGGTGAGGCCGAACAGACCCTCGATGTCGTGCTCGACGGCGGACCGACGGTCCTCGTTCTGGGTTCCGAAGGCGAAGGCGTCCGTCGGCTGGTCGCAGAACACTGTGATGCCATGGGAAAAATTGCCATGCCTGGGGGCTTTGAAAGCCTGAATGTGTCTGCGGCGGCGGCGATCGCGCTCTATGAGGCGGCAAGAGTTCGCCCCGGGGATGAAATCAGTTTGTAAAACGGCGTTAACCGTTTTGATTTCGTCGCAACTGCATGGTCTAGATATCGCAGTGCTTCGCGGGCTTGGCCTTCGGAGCTTTCTGACATGGGATCGGGGGACCCGATGTTTGGACGTAACGTGCGTTTAGGAGCTCTGGGCGCGACAGCGACAGGCGTTCTGCTGCTGGGCGGCTGCAGTGGCGGCGAGCCCGTGGCTTCCGCCCCGCCGCCTCCCGAGGCGGTCGCCGAGTCGGCACCCGCTGCACCGCCCGAGTTGCTTGGCGCTGCGCCGGCACCGGATGCGTCCAGCGCGCAGGACGGCCTCCTCGGCGGCGCGACGGCGTCAGCGCCGATCGATGTCGCCGCCATTCCTGCCGCAGAAGCCGGGCCTGCAAGCCCGGCCCCCATGGCCATCCCGGCCCAGTCAGGATCGCTGAAGACCTGGCGGCGCCCCGACGGGACCCTGGTGACTGCCATGAAGCCGATCGCCAATCCGCGAGCGGCACACCCCGTCCGTCATGCCCCCGCGCGGAGCACGCCTGCGACCGCCAAGCCGGCGGCCAAGCCTGTGCAACTCGCCGCAGCGCCATCGAAGGCCGCAGCCAAGCCAGCACCGCAGCCGATCAAGGTAGCGGCTGCGCCGCCGCCCAAGGTCGTGGCCGCACCGCCGGCGCCCCTGAAAGCCGTAACGCCGCCCAAGGCGACCGTGCCGCTGACCAAGGCCCCCGCGCCGCCCGTACTCGCCACCGCAAAGGTCGCGCCGACCAAGCCGGTGGTTGAAAAGCCGCTCACCAAGCTACAATCGCTGCAGGCCACGCTCGCGCCTGCGGTGACCAAGGAAGCCACCCTGACCACGGCCGACAGCCTGGGCAAGGGCGAGGCTGGACAGGTCACCCTGTCCCTGCCGCTGACCCTGGCGGACCGGATCAAGGCCGAAGCCGCCAAGCTTGGCCTCCGCAAGGCTGCCAAGACCTCCAGCGCCTATGCCAAGCTAGAGGGCGAAGGCTATGAGGTGACCCCCAACGGCCGTCAGACGGCCGTGATCAAGCCGGGCGAGCCGACCACCTTTGCCTGGCAGGTCAAGCCGGGGGCCGAGCCCAAGGGTCAGTTGACGACCCAGTTTGGTGTCGAACTCAACGGAACCAAAACCCCGCAGTCGTTCACGCTCGGCGAGATCACCAAGCGCGTCGCGCCGCTCGTTGAAAAGAGCAAGGCGTCAGCGGGCGGACTGCTGGACCGCCTCGGCCTGGCGTCGCTCAATCGGGACGTGACCCTGCCGGGCGGCGTCAAGGCCCCGCTGAAGGCCGTTGTCGGCGGCATGCTGGTTCTGCTGGCCGTCGCCATCCTGGCCCTGCTGGCCAGGGCCGCCGCCGCCAATCGCGAGCGCGACGCGAAACGGCGCAAGTTCCGCACGCTTTCCACCAGTGGACAAAGCGCGCCTGAACTCGATCCCGCCCCGCCGGGCGGGGCTCCGGTCAGCTTCGTCAGCCCGATGGTGGCTGCGGCCGCCGCCGGCGCTGCGACGACGACGGTGCTGGCCCACGAGCTTGCGACGTCCTCCGCCGCTGAAACACCCGCCGGGGAAGACCCGTTCATCATCAAGTCGGATCTGATCCCTGCGGCCGCGCCGGTCGTTCTGGCTCCGGTGGTGGACGAGCCCGTTGCCGAGCCGGTCTCGATCGTGACCGAGGCCCTCGCCGTGGAACCGGAACTGCCGCCCACGGCCACGCCGGTCGTTCTGGCTCCGGTGGTGAATGAGCCTGTCGCTGAAGCGGTCTCACTTGTGACTGAGGCCCCTTCCGTGGAAGCGGCCGAAGGGGCCGTAGCGGAAGCCGTCGGTGCCATGGCGCAGACCCCGCCCGAGCCCGAGGCTGCGGTGTCGCCTGTTCTGGTGGCAGCTCCCGTGGCGGCCGAGGCCTATGTGAATCCGATGATCGCCGCCACCGCACCGCCGGTCCTGGCCACGGTCACGGTTCCGTCCGTCGCCGAGCCCGTTGAAGCCGAAACAGCGGCCGCAGGGCCGGCTTCGACCGAGAGCGCGCGTGAACTGGAACCCGCGCACTGACCCCCGCTTGCAACGCCGCTCGCCCTGTCGCATTGAAGCAGCATGTTTGACGCTTTGATCGCCCAGGCGGGCGGGCTGAACGGCCCGGTTCTGGCCTTCCTGCAAGTTCTGATGATCGATCTGGTCCTGGCCGGCGACAATGCCGTGGCTGTGGGACTGGCTGCCGGTGGCCTGCCGGTCAAGGAACGCCGCAAGGTCATTCTTTATGGCCTCGGTGCAGCCGTTGTGCTGCGGATCGGCTTTGCCCTGATCACGACCTGGCTGCTGGGCGTCATCGGGCTGCTGCTGGCCGGGGGCGTGCTGCTACTCTGGGTTTGCTGGAAGATGTGGCGTGAACTGCGCGAGCAGGCCACCCATGATCAGGCCGATGCCATGGCCTCGATCGACGGCGACCCGACCACCGAGCCTGGTCCCCGTCCGGCCAAGAGCTTCAAGCAGGCCTTCCTGCAGGTTTTGATCGCCGACGTCTCAATGTCGCTCGACAACGTCCTGGCGGTGGCCGGCGCGGCGCGCGAACATCCGGCGATCCTGGTGTTCGGCCTGCTGCTCTCCATCGTGCTGATGGGCCTCGCCGCCTCGGCGATCGCCAACCTGCTGCACAAGCATCGCTGGATCGGCTTTGTCGGCCTGGCCATCGTGTTCTACGTCGCCACCCACATGATCTGGCAGGGCCACCGCAGCGTGGTGATGGATCTGGACAAGACCGCCGCCTACAACGCGGCGGTCCCCAGCATGATCGATATCGGACCCGACGAACTGGCCCGCCACGCGCGGCACAAGAACTAGAGGGTCAACGCCCGGGCAGAGGCGGCATGTCCAGTCGACGGGCGTGGGCCATCTGCCCGTAGAGCCGCAGGATCGCGTGATCCCGCTGAACGTCACCCGCGGCTTCAACGGCCTCGTGCAGGCCGATCAGGGCCCGCCGCAAGGTCGCATTCGCGCGGTCCAGGCTGCCGAGTGAGAGATCCCCATCCTCGGCCCGGGCCGCCTCGGCCAGATGCGCGCCATAGTCCGGAGCCGCCGCGTTCAGCAGGGCGCGGAGGGTGGCGTTCTCCCAGACCCGCGCCGCGCTGCCCCGTTCCGCCTCCTGGGCGGCGAGCAGCGACAGGAGCGCGACAACGCCGACCTTTCCAGCCATGAACTCGCCGGCGGACTCCGGCGGCGGGGCCTCGGCCATGCAGAGGAAGTTGCCCAGCAGGATGTCGGGAAGACTCGGGGTCATGACAGGCCCTCCAGGCGCATCAGGCGTTCAGCCAGGATTTCGTCGTGACGGCGGGCCGTGTACCAGCCCGAAATGGCCAGCACCGGGTCCTTGAAGCCACCATCGCGATACTCGCGCGCGGCCGAGGTCCAGATGGCCTGGCCTTTCACCGCCGAAAACAGTTCCCACCAGGCCAGGGCGGCAGCATCGACGGGCAGTCCGCTGGTTCGCGACCAGATGTCGAGCGCCTCGGCGCGCGGCAGCATCCCGGCCACCCGGGCCGTGTCGTAGTGGCTCCAGAGCGGATCGATGGCCCAGGCCAGGTCTTCCAGCGGGTCGCCGATATGGGCCATTTCCCAGTCGAGCAGGGCCAGGATCTTCCCCTGCCCGTCATGAAGGAAGTTGCCCGTGCGATAATCGCCGTGCACCACCCGGACGGCGACTGGTGGCGGTGGCGGAGCGCGCCGCAAACGGCGGATCGCGGCCCGGACGATGGGCTGGGGATGCTGTTCATCCGCCTCGATCACGCCCGCCCACTCATCCAGCGCCACGCGCCAGCATTCGGCCGGGTCCGGCGAGGCGGCGGCAGCCCCCAGCGGCAGCTCTGACGGGTCGACCGCCGCGATAGCCCCGAGCGCCCCGAAGAAGGCCTCGCCAATGGCCTGGGCATGCTCTCCGTAGGGATCGACGGTAAAGGGCGAGGCCGCCGCTCCACCATCCACACGGCTCATGATGAAGAACGGCCGCTCCAGCTCCGTGCCCTCGGCCTCGAGGACGATGGGTTCCGGCACCGGGGCCCGACCGTGAAAGGACTGGAACGCCAGGAACTCCAGCCGTCGGTCGGTATCGATGAGGCTCCCCGGCGGATCACGGCGCAGGATGAGCGGTCGCGTCTGGCCCTTCACCAGCGCGTCGAAACGATAGGTCTCGCGACTGGCTCCCCCGGGGATGCGGGAAAGGTTCGAGACCTCGGTCGGCGTGTCCCAGTAGCGGGTCAGATAGCGCTCGAGGCGCTCGGCAAGCGTCATGGCGCAACATCCAGCAGTGATGAAAAGCCCGAAGGGGCATGGGGCCCGATGGCCAGCTGCTCAAACACTCCACGCCCAACGCGGGTTTGGCCGTCCGGCGCGATGAAGGTTACGCGACTGAGGGCCTGGATATGGAGGTGATGCGGCATCCGCCGGTCGATTGTGGCCGTCTCGAAGTCCTCGCGCTCGACGGCACTCTGGCCATGGTTCAGGCCGTGACCCCACTTGGGATGCCCGTACCCCAGGCCCAGCATGAAGAATTCGGACTGGGGCTCGATCCTGACCTGGCCACTGGAGCCGAAGTCCAGGGTCGCCGACCGGGCGTGGCGGGTCCCCGAGCGCCAGTCGATGGCGAAATCGATCGCCTCGAACCCCCCGTTGTCACTTTCCTTCTGGCCATCGCCGAGCCAGAGGGCGCGACGGTTCCACGGCCGGCCCAGCTCGTCGTCATTGGTATGGAAGAAGAGTCCGCCA
This sequence comes from Caulobacter sp. HMWF025, assembly GCF_003060965.1. Lineage (GTDB taxonomy): Bacteria > Pseudomonadota > Alphaproteobacteria > Caulobacterales > Caulobacteraceae > Caulobacter. The sequence continues at coordinate 6,149 of NZ_QAII01000024.1, forward strand.
TCCTCGAAGTTGCACGGCGACCACAGCCAGAAGAACTGCGGCAGGACCGGCGGCGCCAGGTCCTGGGAGTCGCGCGCGCCAACCGGGCGAACGCCCCACGAGCGGTCGCGCGTTCCGACAAAGCCGGCGAGATCCGAGCGAACCCCATCGACTTCGATCCAGCCGCTGTAGCGGCCGTTCTGGGTCAGACGGGTGTAGTCCATGAAGGTCCGCGGCCCGTTGCGGCGGACAAAGCGCGGCTCCTCGACGGGAAATGCACGGCCTTCGAAGATGATATGGGCGCGAATGCCCTCTGCGGGGGCTTCGACAGACAGGGACAGGCGCTGAAGCGGTTCGAGAACCGCAATGGAGATGGGGCCGACTCGCAGGTCCATCCGCTCCATGTTCAGCCAGCGGCTGGCATGGAGATTGACCTGTTTTCCGTCCTTCATGACGCAGAAGGCCGCGTCGGCGATATTTAGGTGTGGATAGATTCCGAAGGCCGCAGCGAAGAAAAGGTCCGGGCCGTCACCGCTGGGGGCGTACCCATTGAAGAAATAGCGGTCATAAAAGTTCCGATCCGTGCCCGCATAGGCCACGGGCTCGGGTGTTTGATGGATCGGGTAGTCGTCGCCCCAGGTAAGCGCCATGCCGTCCTCCCGTTCGTCCGCGCCTGGGCCCTCTGACGGGGCGGCTTTACGGACAGATGAACAACGGTAATGTCAGGGCTGATCAATGCAACCGTGACGGAACGTCAATCGTATGGCCCTTTGGACTCCGAAGACCTGGACTGGGCTGGCGGCATTGAATGGATTGTGTGCGGTGGGTATGGGTGCCTTCGCGGCGCATGGCGTGACCTCGCCCAAGGTGATCGACTGGCTGCACACGGGGTCGACCTACCAGATGTACCACGCGCTTGCGGTTCTCGCGGCGCTCGGGCTCCGGCGAGCGGGCGTCCGCAGCATGGGTCCCGTGGCGGCCCTGTTCTTCCTGGGCACCCTGCTCTTCTCGGGCTCGCTCTACGCCCTGGCCTTTGGAGCCCCCAAAATCCTGGGGGCGGTCGCCCCGGTCGGCGGTGGGGCCTTCATGCTGGGCTGGCTGGTTCTGGCCTGGCGCGCCTTTACCCTCCGCCCCGCAAAAGCTCAGGCCTGAGCCGGAGCCTTTTCTCCGCGCGGGACGGCGACAAAAAAGATCGCCAGCGCGGATCCGACGAGGCATGCGCACATTAGGCTGGTCATCGGCCGGGCGGTGCCGTCGTGCAAGTGCCCTCCGATCCACGACAGCAGTGCGCCGAAGCCAAACCAGGCACCGCCCAGAAGGGCCGATGCCGATCCGGCCCGCTTGGGGTCGACACTGAGCGCGCCTGCCGTCGTGTTGCCGCCCATGAGACCGTAGGTCGAGAGGCTGAGGAAAAGCAGCGGCAGCAGGGTCCAGGCCCCGCCGATGCCGGTCCAGGCCGCGACGCCCAGAAGCGAGGCCATGGCGACTGAAGCGACGCTGGCCCGAACCAGGACCCGATCCGGCGTCGACCGCCGCAGGAAGACCCGATTGAGCTGGCTGGCCCCGATGATGCCGACCGAGTTCAGGGCGAAGATCAGGTTGAAGACCAGGGGCGAGTGGCCATAGGTCCCCATGATCAGATCGGGCGCACCGGCAATATAGGTGAACAGCACGCCCCCGTTCAGTCCGCCCGCCAGGATGTAGCCCACCAGTCGCCTCTGGCGCAGCAGGGCCACAAAGGCCCTGACCGGATTTTCCGACCTGGCCAGGGCCGCGGTTTGGGCCGAGCGGGACTCCTTCAGCCCCAGGGTGACCCAGACCACAATCACCAGGCCGAACAGGGCGAGGACCGCAAACACGGCCCGCCATCCGGCGATCCATTGGATCACGCCGCCCAGCTGCGGGGCGAGAACCGGGGCCAGTCCCATGATCAGCGTCATGGTCGACAGGACGCGGGCCGTATCCGCATGGCTGAACCGGTCGCGCACCACGGCGCGGGCCACAACGGCACCGGCACACCCGCCGAGCGCCTGGACGAAACGGGAGAGGATCAGGACCTCGATCGTCGGGGCCAGCGCGCAGGCTGCCGACGCCAGGGTGTAGATCGTCGCCCCCAGCAGGATCGGCCCCCGTCGACCCAGTCGATCCGACGCCGGGCCATAAACGAACTGTCCGATCGCCATCCCGGCAAAAAAGGCTGCGAGCGTCGCCTGGGTCTGTTCGGGCCCCGCGTGCAGGGCGGTGCCGATCGCCGGAAGGCTCGAGAGGTACATGTCGATCGACATCGGCGCAAAGGCCGTGAGGGCCCCGAGCAGAAAGACCAGTTTCCAGGGGATGGGTGCAGCGGGCTGAGCGGCGGTCATGGCGGACCTTCTACAACCGTTTGATGCGCTGAGAACGCCCTATCGGACTTGCCCCCGCTCCAAAGCAGGGCCACGGTGATCAGCAATCATATAGGGCTGGAAAAAGAGCGGGAGTTGTCGATGCAGGGTCAGATGGAACGTCCGCTCGCTCCGCCCATGCCCGGGCCGAACTTCGCAACGGTCAACGGCATCCGGATGGCCTATTACGAGGCCGGACCCAGAACCGGCGTTCCGATCGTCCTGTGTCACGGGTTTCCCGAGTTTTCATACTCGTGGCGTCACCAGATCGCCGCCCTGGCGGCAGCGGGGCGCTGGGTCATCGTTCCGGACCAGCGCGGCTATGGTCTTACCGAGTGCCCGACTCCGGTCGAAGCCTATGACATGGACCACCTGACCGGTGATCTCGTCAGCCTGCTCGACCATCTGGGCATCGACAGGGCCGTGTTCTGCGGACACGACTGGGGCGGCATCATCGTCTGGGCCATGCCGTTGCTACATCCCGGACGGGTGGCCGGCGTGATCGGCCTGAACACTCCGTTCACCCCGCGCCTGCCGCTGGATCCGATCGAGATGTACCGGCAGGCCTATGGCGACGAGATGTACATCGTCCATTTCCAGAAGCCAGCGATCGCCGATGCGCAGCTGGGGGCCGATCCGGAGAAGACCATCCGCTTCTTCATGCGCGCGCCGGGAGACAGCGTCGAGGCCTTCGAGGCCCGCCCTGCAGAACGCCGGAGCCTGGCGCTTCAGGAGGGGCTGGCGCGCTACGATCCGGCCAATGATCCCCTGCAGTTCCTGCGGCCGGAGGAAATCGCCGTCTTTGCCGAGAGCTTCACGCGAACGGGGTTTACGGGCGGGATCAACTGGTACCGGAACTTCAGCCGCAACTGGGAACGTTCGGTGGACCTGCCCCGGACGATCGATGCGATCCCCTGCCTTATGGTGATGGCGGAGCAGGACGTCGTGCTGCCCCCTTCCCTGTGCGATCGCATGGGTGAGCAGATCGCCGATCTCGAGAAGGTGCTGATCAAGGGCAGCGGCCACTGGACCCAGCAGGAAAAGCCGGACGAGGTGAACCGCATCCTGATCGACTGGCTCACCCGCCGCTTTCCGGGCTGAGCGCTCAGGCCGTCCGGCTGGCGATGTCTTCCGCGCGCCGGCGCATGGCCGCAGCCAGCTGCAACAGGGCGAGGGCCGAGGTCTCGTCGCGTTGAGCGGCCCGCATCGAATAGACCTGGGCCAGCGCAAACAGGGCCTCGGCCCGGTCAACACCGCCGTCAGAGAACGTCTCGCCGATGGTGCGGTCCAGCTGCGCCAACTGCTGCGGCGTGAGCATGGCCAGCAGTTCTTCGTCGGAAAGGTCTTCAGGCGAGTCCATGCTCAATCATAGCAAGTCGCAGGCCGGGCGCACCCCGGCATTGTAAGCTTTGTCCCGCCACTTGCAGGCGGGGCGGTTCGCGCGATCAGGCGTTCACAGCAGGCCTTGAAGCGCTGTAGGATCGGCCATGGACCGTTCTTCCCCCTCCTCCGTCATGTCTTCCGTCGGCCGCCGCGGCCTGTTTCGCGAGGTCGAGCCCCATGCCTTCGGCTGGATGCCGACGGGCGGTCCGCACGAGATCTACTATGAGGAATGCGGCAACCCCCGCGGCAAGCCCTGCGTGATCCTGCATGGCGGCCCGGGAGGCGCGATCAATCCGACCATGCGCCGGTTCTTCGATCCTGCCAAATGGCGCATGGCCCTGTTCGATCAGCGCGGCTGCGGAAAGTCGCGCCCGAATGCCAGCCTCGATGACAACACCACCTGGAGCCTGATCGAGGATATCGAGCGGCTGCGCGAGCATCTGGGTATCGAGAAATGGACGGTGTTCGGCGGCTCGTGGGGTTCGACCCTGGCCCTGGCCTATGCGATCAAGCACCCCGAACGGGTCGAAGGTCTGGTCCTGCGGGGGATCTTCCTCCTGACGGACAGGGAGTTGCGCTGGTTCTACCAGGAGGGGGCCTCGATGCTGTTCCCCGACGCCTGGGAGCGGTTCCTGGCCCCGATCCCCAAGGATGAGCGCGGCGACCTGATGGCGGCTTATCACCGGCGCCTGGTCGCCCAGGACCGCCGGGTCCAGCGTGAGGCCGCGGCAGCCTGGAGCCAGTGGGAAGGCGATACCATCTCGCTCCGGGGCCCGGAGGCCCGCCCCTCAAAGTTCAATGAAGAGGACTTCGCCGTCGCGTTCGCGCGGATCGAATGCCACTTCTTCACCAACAAGGGCTTCTTCGAACACGACGGCTGGATTCTGAAGAACATCGACCGCATCCGTCAGATCCCGGGCTGGATCGTTCAGGGCCGGTTCGACGTGGTCACGCCGCTGGACAGTGCCTGGAGCCTGCACAAGGCCTGGCCGGAAGCGAGCTTCGAGATTGTCTGGGACGCCGGTCACGCCTCGACGGAGCCGGGCATCATCGACGGCCTGGTGCGCGCCACCGACGCTGCGCTTGTAAGCTGAGGCACGACCCCGGCGGCGACGTTCGCCGCCGGCCGGCTTCGACTACATCAACGAGCCCTTGCCGCTGGTAACCTCGGTATAGCGGTGAACGCGCACGGCCTGGATCAGGCCGAAACCGATCATGACGGTGAGCATGACGGTGCCGCCATAGGACAGCATCGGCATCGGCACCCCGACCACCGGCGCCAGACCCATGACCATGGCCCCGTTGATCAGAACATAGAGCGCAAACGTCGCAATCGTGCCGGCAGCCGCCAGACGGCCGAAATGGCTGTGGCTGATCGAGGCGATGCGCAGGGCCATGAAGATCACCGTCCCGTACAGGAACAGGACCCCGAAACAGCCCAGGAAGCCGAACTCCTCGGCGAGCGTCGCGAAGATGAAGTCGGTCTGCTTCTCGGGCAGGAAGTTGAGCTGGCTCTGCGAGCCCAGCCCGAAGCCCTTGCCCAGCAGCCCGCCCGAGCCCAGTGCGATCTTGGACTGCAGGATATGGTAGCCGTTGCCGGACGGGTCCTGTTCCGGGTTCAGGAAGGTCAGGATGCGGTTGCGCTGGTAGTCGTGCAGCACGAACAGCACAAAGGGCGGGATCGCTGCCAGCACGCCGATGACGCCCGTGAGGATCACGCGCCATGACAGGCCAGCGAGGACGACGATTGCCAGGCCTGTGGCGGCAATCAGAACCGCCGTGCCCAGATCCGGCTGGTGCGCCACCAGCAGCACCGGTGCCCCGATCATCGCGGCAGGGACGAGCAGCCGCCAGGAAAAGCGGGCGCTGTCGGCCGAGAGGCCGTGATAGTAGCGCGCCAGCGCCAGGACGAGGCCGATCTTCATCACCTCCGAAGGCTGAAAGCGGAACGACCCGATCGACAGCCACCGCTGGGCGCCCAGCGAGACATCGCCGACGACCTCAACGGCGACCAGCAGGGCCAGCCCGACAAGATAGACGGGGTAGGCGATGCTGAACCAGATCCGCAGGTCGACCATCGCCAGGATGACCATGATCACGAAGTAGATGCCGAACCGCACCAGGTGCCGGGCCGCCCAGGGCTCCCAGGAGGCCCCGGCGATGGAAAAGAGCATCAGCGCGCCGGAGCCGGCGATCAGGCACAGGACCAGACAGAACGTCCAGTCGATCTCCATGAACTTGATGATCGGCCGGTCGCGCTCACCGGGCCGGCTGAGGCCGCCGCTGAGGGTCATGTGCGGGGTCCTTGATCAGGGGTCGCAGGCAGCGGCGTCACGACCGGATCTTCCGGTGCCGCACCCTCGACAATGTCCTCGGGCGGCGCATCCGGCAAAGGCATGGGCTTTTCAATGCGGGCGCGGATCTCGGGATCCTTCAGCAGCGCCACGCGCATGACCTCGCGGGCGCGCGGCGCACCGGCGGTGGCTCCGCCCAGGCCGCCATGCTCGATGATAACGGCCACCGCATAGCGCGGATCGTCATAGGGCGCGAAGGCCACAAACAGGTTGTGGTCCTTCAGACGCCAAGTCGTGGCATAGCCCTTGCGGTTCTTGACCCCGTCATAGCTGCGGACCTGGGCCGTGCCGGTCTTGCCGGCCATCTGGACGTCGCCGAGGCCAAGCTGGCTCTGCCTGTAGGCCGTGCCGCGAACATCGTTGGCCACGGCCGCCATGCCGCCCCGCACATACTCCAGGTGCTCGGCCGGGAACGGCAGGTCGGGCACGGATGCGCCACTGGGCTGCTCGACCCCGCCGACCGATTTGATCAGGCGCGGGACCAGAGCCTTCTTGGCATTGGCCATCCGCGCCGTCATGACGGCCAGTTGCAGGGCATTGACGGTCAGAGCGCCCTGCCCGATCCCGTAGCTGGGGGTCTCGCCGGGGAACCAGATCTGGTTGGCCGGATTTTTCTTGAAGGCCCGCTTCTTCCATTCACGATCGGGCACAATGCCCTTCTTCTGACCGGGAATGCCGATGTCGAAGGTCTGGCCAAAGCCCATCGACCGAGCCGCTCGTGCAATCGCGTCAGGCCCCATCTTGAGCGCGGTCTGGTAGAAATAGACGTCGCACGAGTTCTTGATCGCCTCGTGCATGTTCTGCGAACCGTGCCCGCCGGGCTCCCAGCAGCGCCAGGTGCGGCCGCCATAGTTCCAGCTGCCCGGGCAGTGAATCCGGATCTCGGGATCGATCCCGGCCGACAGGGCCGCCAGCCCGACCGTGGGCTTGAAGGTCGATCCCGGCGGATAGGTGCCGGTCATGGACTTGTCGAGCAGGGGTTTGCGCTCGTACTCCGCCAGGGCCTTGTATTCGGCTCCGCTGAGGCCCCGGACAAAACGGTTGGCGTCAAAGCTGGGGGCCGAGACCATGCAGAGCAGGTCGCCATTGCGGCAGTCCATCATGACGATGGCTCCGCTCTCCTCGCCCATGACTTCAAGGGCCCGGTTCTGGATGTCGGCATCCAGGGTCAGCCGGATCTCCTTGCCCGGCGTCGGCCGGATGTCGCCTTCCGGATCGAGCCGCACGACCCGCCCCTGGGCATCGACCTCGGCCTTGGTGGCCCCGGCCCGACCGCGCAGGTCCTGGTCGAAAGCCTTCTCAACGCCCTGCTTGCCGATCCGGAAGCCCGGATGGTGCAACAGGTCCTGATCCTGCGACGGATCGTCCTTTGCGGCCTCCAGGTCGCGGTCCGAGACCTTGGCGACATAGCCGATCACGTGGGCGAAGGCCCCGCCGAACGGATAGACGCGAACCTCGCCCATGTCGGCGGTCACGGCGGGCAGCTCCGGCGCCCGGATATTAACCCGGGAGAATTCCTCCCAGCTCATATCCTCCATCACGGCCACCGGGGCCTTGCGCGGGGCGCGATCCAGATCTTTCAGGATCCGGGCCCGGCGGGTGCCGTCGATCGGCACGAGCTTGGCAAGGTCATCCAGAACCGCTTCTGCATCCAGGTCCTTGTCCTTGGTGACCAGGAGCCGGAAGTTCGGACGGTTCGACGCGAGCGGCGTTCCGTTACGATCGAGGATCAGTCCCCGGGGCGGCGGCATGAGCCGGTAGTTGAACTGGTTGCCGGCTGACAGCTTCTGATAGCGCTGCGCCTCGACCAGCTGCAGTTGCGCCAGTCTCCCGCCCAGCGCCAGCAGCCCGGCGCCGGCCAGCCCGCCCATCAGGAACGCGCGGCGGTGAAACACCCCCTGGCGCTCATTGACTTCAAAAAACAGGATCGAGGGTTCGCTCATGATCCTAGCGGAACCTTACGTCGGCATCGTCGAAACGATCGACGAGACGATGGGCAAAGGGGAACAGCAGCGCGGTGGCCAGAAACTGCCAGAACACCCCGATCAGGCTGGGTGTGGCGAGGCTGTCGAGCATGGAAAACAGAAAGCCTGCAGCCATGGCGACGGCCGTGACCCCGGCAAACCAGACCCACATCATCGCACGGCTCTGGCCGGTCATCATGTTGCGCGCCGCCAGCACGGTGGCATAGGCCACCAGAAGCGAAAGCCCCCACAAGCCGGTGGGTCCGCCCCAGAACAGGTCCAGGAACAACCCGAGCAGCAGGATGGCGAAGGGCGCGAGAATGGAGGGTCTGATCAGCGCCCAGGCAAAGGCGGGCACGACAGCAAACACCGGTTCCGGCAAATGCAGTCCCCAGACCCGGATCGGTGCTGAAAAGAGCATGGTCGCAATGACACAGGCCAGAAGCGGGCCGCCCAGCCAGCGGAACGGATTGAGGGGACGAGCGCCGCCGAGGCTCATCGAGCGGCCTCTGGCGCAGGGGGCGGCACCGGCTTGGGCAGGGTCGGCTTCGGCGAGGTCTGCGGCGCGTCAGCCGGACGGATGGCAACCGGCTTCGAAGGCGCGCCTGTCCGGGCGGCGGGAACCGGCCCGAGGATGGAGGCCTGGGGGTCCTCGGTCGTCACCGGCGGAAGACTGCGGGTCAGTAGCTGCTTTTCGTCGGCCAGTTGCGCAAAGTCCTTGAACAGCAGGATCCTGACGAAGTCGATCGCTGCATCATCGGCGAAGAGCACCACCCGCCAGCGGCCATCCAGCCCCTTGACGGCCGCGCCCACCGGCAGGCCGCGCGGTACCACGCCGCCGTCGCCGGAAGTCACGACCCGGTCTCCCTGCTGGATGGGATCGACGCCCCGGAGGTATTCCAGCTTGGGATTGGGCCCGCCGTCGCCGGTCAGGATCGCGCGCGCATTCGTGCGGTCGATCATCACCGGCGTGCGCGATGCGATGTCTGTCAGAAGGAGGACCCGGCTGGTCGTCGTCGAAACGCCGACCACACGCCCCACAAGGCCGCGCTCGTTGAGAACGGGGTTGCCGACGACAACGCCCTTCTCCGATCCGACATCCGCCAGCCGGGTATTGGCGAATGGGCCCCGACTGTCACTGACGACGCGGGCCGAGGCCATCGGAATGGGCGGATCGGTCCGCAGGCCCAGCAGGGCCTTGTAGCGATCATTGGTGTCCTGCAGCGCCAGGGCCCGGTCGCGCCACTGGCGCATCTCGGAAAGCTCGGCCTTCAGCCGGCGGTTTTCCGAGGCCGTGAAGAGATAGCCGCGAAAGAAATCAACACCGAGGCCGGTCCAGCGCCCCGGTGCCGCAATCGCGCCGCTCACCGGCTTGGCGACGACATCGACGGTCTGGCGCGTCACGCCATAGGCGTGGTCCTGCAGGGTCTCGCGGCGGTCTGCCAGCAGGAACGCCACCGCGATCACGGCCGCGACGATCAACGCCACGGCCGCGGTCCAGGTGAGCGGCACTTTCAGGTCGCCGAGGGGACCTTCGCGAAAGACCACGAACAAGTTCTCCTGGCACCCCCAAGGTGCCGGTCAGGATGAGACGTCTAGGCCAGGGTGGATTCGAGGACGCCCTTCATCCACTTGGGATGCTCGAGCACCTTGCCGCAGCCCAGGGCCACGCACGACAGCGGATCATCGGCCACCGTCACCGGCAGGCCGGTGTGGTCGCGGATCTCGGCGTCGAGGCCGCGCAGCAGCGCGCCGCCGCCCGTCAGCATGATGCCCTTGTCGGCGATGTCCGAAGCCAGCTCCGGCGGGGTGGCCTCCAGGGCGACCTTCACGGCCTCGACGATCTGCCCGACCGGTTCGGCTAGGGCGTCGGCGGCCTGCTTTTCGCTGATGCGCACCTCGCGCGGCACGCCCTGCATCAGGTCGCGACCCTTGACGTCGATCGACAGGCCTTCGCCGTCAGCCGGCGCGCGGGCGGTGCCGATTTCTTTCTTGATGCGTTCTGCGGTCGTTTCGCCGATCAGCAGGTTATGGTGGCGGCGCATGTAGCTGATGATCGCCTCGTCCATCTTGTCGCCGCCGACGCGGACCGAGCGCGAATAGACGATGCCCGACAGCGACAGCACGGCCACCTCGGTGGTGCCGCCGCCGATGTCGACGACCATAGAACCGGTCGGCTCATGGATCGGCAGACCGGCACCGATCGCGGCGGCCATCGGCTCGTCGATCAGGCCGACGCGGCGGGCCGAGGCGTTCAGACAGCTGTCATTGATGGCGCGGCGTTCGACGGCTGTGGCACCTGACGGCACGCAGACGATGACCTTCGGATTCACGAAACCCTTGCGGTTGTGAACCTTGCGGATGAAATACTTGATCATCTCTTCGGCGACTTCGAAGTCGGCGATGACCCCGTCCCGCATCGGACGGATGGCTTCCATGTGACCCGGCGTGCGGCCCAGCATCTGCTTGGCCTCAATCCCGACGGCGTGGACGATCTTGCGACCGCCGACATTGCGCAGCGCCACGACCGACGGTTCGTTCAGCACGATCCCCTTGCCCTTCATATAGATCAGGGTGTTGGCGGTGCCGAGATCGATGGCGATGTCGTTGGAGATCACGCCGAAGAGGGAAGAAAACATTGAAAGCCCTGACTGAGGGATAGAGGGGCAAGACGTTGTATTTCAACATGAAAGTAGTTCAGGGCTAAGTTCACGACGCGCAGGCGTGAAAGTCTACCGAACCACCGCCGGAACAGGACAGCATGATTCCTCGGAATCGCCGTCTCGCCCGGGTCTCCCCGCCCTGGACCACGACGGATGCGCCGCCCCATGGCCGCGCCGTCGTCAGACAGCTCCAAGGCGCGTCGACGATGCCCGTTTGCCCTGCGAAAGCGTTGATTTCAAGGTCTATTCGCGGTGCCGCGAAAGGCTTTTGCAAAGACGGGGTGCAGGGGCCTGATCATGGCGAAATCTGGCCCAGGGCGGCCATCACCACGCCGACCGCTGTGATCAGTCCCGCGACGATCTGCAACACCGTAAAACGCTCGGCGAAGAGGCGATTTCCGGCGATGGCGGCGATCGGCATTTCCACCACACCGACCGCGCGAACGGCCCCTACGGGGGTCAGCGTCATCGCCGTAAACCACAGGCCGGAGGCGGCGGCGCCACAGAAGCCGGCCCCCAGGGACTGCCGCCAGGCCGCGGCCACCGCCTTCAGGGCGCTCGGGTCCCGGACGGCCAGAAAGCTGGTCAGCACCACGGTCTGCAAGGCCTGAACAATCATGACCGTGACAAAGGCCGAAGCGGCGGGATGCGCCGGATCGAAGGTGAGGCTGGCCTGACGAAAGCAGTTGGCGCTGAAGGCGAACAGGGCCCCGGATCCCAGACCGGCCAGCACCGCCCCGCGCCGCATCACCACCTCGCCCCTCGGCCAGGTCAGGATTGCAAGGCCCGCGCTGGCCACCAGGCCGCCCGACCAGGTCAGGGCGCTGATCCTGTCGCCGAACAGCAGCGCGCCCCAGACCAGCGCGAACGGCAGGCCGCTTTGCTGCATGGCCGTGCCGAGGGCGAAGGTCGAGCGGTGCATGGCCACCAGCTGCGCGGCCGTGGCCCCCATCTGGGCGGCGGCACCGGCCGCGCAGCACAGCCAGAACCACGGCACGGGATGGGCCACAGCGCCGGTGGTCGAGATCCAGGCCACGGCCGCGAACGCCGTGGCAAACGGCAGGCCGAACAGAAACCTGACCAGGGTCGCGCCCCAGGGCCCCGCCCCGCCCATGATCGAGCGCTGGGCGGCATTGCGCGCCACCTGGAAAGCCGCTGCTGCGACTGTGATGGGAATCCAGATCATGACCGTCGCGCCGCTATGATCAGGCCCGAAGCCCAGGACAGGCTGGCGGTCGCCAGATCGGGATGGCTTTTCAGGCGCGCGGTCAGGTCATCAACCCGCGCCTGATGATTGGCCGGCCAGTTGGGCTGGGGCAGCATATCATCGACAACATACAGGCCGCCGGGTCGCAGCAGCGCCAGGGTTTCGTCCAGCCCGTCATACTTGCCCGGCCAGGCGTCGGCGAAGATCAGGTCGAAACTTCCCGCCGGCTGATCTCGAACAAAGTCGAGACCGTCAGCGATCACGAAGCGAATACGCGGATCATGGGCCAGGGCCTCACGCGCCACGGCCTGGATACGCTCGTCGATGTCGATGCTGACCAGGGTGGAGTCGGCGGCCATGCCCGCCGCCAGGCAGACTGTGGCCAGCCCCGTTCCCGTCCCCAGTTCCAGAAGCCGTCCCCCGGGCCTGGACGCGGCCAGCAGTCGCAGCATGGTGCCGGTGTCCGGCTCGGACGGCATATCAAAACCCAGGGCGGCCGTGCGGGAGCCTATCTGGTGCCAGGACGCGGGCAAGGCAGCGGCATTGTCGGCGAACGCGGAGTTCGTCGAGACGGGGGTCGAGGTCATCTGACGCTCTTTCGTGGGATCGCGCAGGCCGGCGCGGCCCGTCGCGCACCGACAACGGGATCACCCGCGTGATGTGGCAAAGGAATGGAGGCGCGCGAGCGCCTCAGCGCCTAGAAGCCGCTGGCGATCGCCGTCTCCGGCTTGGTCTTTTCCTTGCGGGCGAAGAGATTGTTGAGCGCGTTGACATAGGCCTTGGCCGAGGCGGTCAGGGTGTCGGTATCCGCCGCCTGACCCGTGGCGATGCGGCCGTCCTCCTCGAGACGGACCGAGACCTGGGCCTGGGCGTCGGTGCCTTCGGTCACCGCATGAACCTGGAACAGGCGCAGGGCGGCGCTGTGCGGCACGATCTTGTGGATGGCGTTGAACACCGCATCGACCGGGCCGTCACCGGTAGCTTCCGCGGTGCGCGACTCGCCGTCGACATCCAGGGTCAGCTCGGCCGACTGACCTTCGGTGCCGGCCACGACACGCAGATGCTGGACGCGGATCTTTTCCGAGCCCCGCGCCAGGGCATCATCGACCAGGGCGATGATGTCGTCGTCGTAGACGTGCTTCTTGCGGTCGGCCAGGTCCTTGAAGCGGCCGAAGGCCTCCTTCAGGGCGTTCTGGCCCAGTTCGTAGCCCAGGTCCTTCAGCTTGGCGCGGAAGGCGTGGCTGCCCGAGTGCTTGCCCATGACCAGGCTGGACGGCGCCTGGCCGACCGATTCCGGGGTCATGATCTCGTAGGTCTCGCGGTTCTTCAGCATCCCGTCCTGGTGGATGCCGCTCTCATGCGCGAAGGCGTTCTTGCCGACGATGGCCTTGTTGTACTGTACCGGGAAGCCGGTGATGGCCGAGACATAGCGGCTGGCCCGGGTAATGTGCGTCGTATCGATGCCAGTCTGGTAGGGCAGCCGGTCGCCGCGCACCTTCAGGGCCATGACGATCTCTTCGAGCGCGGCATTGCCGGCCCGCTCGCCCAGGCCGTTGATGGCGCACTCCACCTGGCGCGCGCCGCCCTGAACGCCGGCCAGGCTGTTGGCCACGGCCAGACCCAGATCGTTGTGGCAGTGGGTCGAGAAGATGACCCTGTCGGCCCCCTCGACATTGTTGACCATCCAGCTGAACAGGTCGGCATATTCCGACGGATAGGTGTAGCCCACCGTGTCGGGCAGATTGATCGTCGTGGCCCCGGCCTTGATGGCCGTTTCGATAGCGCGGCGCAGGAACTGGCGGTCGCTGCGGGTCGCGTCCTCCGCCGACCACTCGACATCGTCACGCAGGTTGCGGGCGTGGCCCACCGAGCGGGCGATCACGTCGATGACGGCATCCGGCTCCATCTGCAGCTTGTGCTTCATGTGCAGGTCGCTGGTGGCGATGACCACGTGGATGCGGCCGCGCTGGGTCGGCTTCAGGGCCTCGGCGCAGCGGTCTATATCGACTTGGTGGGCCCGGCACAGTCCGGCGATCGTGCTGTTCTTGACGATCTTGGCGATCTCATGGACAGCCGCGAAGTCGCCGTTGGAGGCGATGGGGAAGCCGGCTTCAATGATGTCGACCCCCATCTCCTCGAGGATCTTGGCCAGTTCCAGCTTTTCGTCGTGGGACATCGACGCGCCGGGCGACTGCTCGCCGTCGCGCATGGTGGTGTCGAAAATGACGACGTTCTCGCGCTTGTCGAAAGCGCCGGTGCCTGCGGTGGTCATGAAATTACTCGTCGGAATGGGTATGCGTTCGGGGCGGCGGAGAAGGATCATCCCCTGCGCGCCCGGCCACGACGATGCGTGGCCCTAGAGCGCCCAGGGGCTGATAAGCCGAAGAAGGAGGTGGGCGCGCGCCGTGTTCATGCTGACTTTCTACACATCGCCTCTGAATCGAGCAAGCATTTTGCGCCGCCCGGTCAATTGACCGCATGCGGCGCAATTTTTGCCCAAAACAGCCTAGTTCGGCCGGGTCACAATCGGGAAATCCCCCGGGAAGGCGTCAAACCAACCCGACAGTTTGCCCATGGCACCGCGATCCCCTTCCAGCTTGACCTCACCGGTGAGGATCCTGGGCAGCAGGGAGGTTCCGCGGAACAGCGACTCCAGGAACAGCGGTCGGGCGACCGTCAGGGTCGCATCGACCTTCTCCGCACCGGTACCCGGCTGGGCGACCAGCACACGGTTGCGCACCGTGACGACGAACCGCTCCTTGCGCTCGGGGAAGACGAACGCGAGGCTGACCTGCTCGTCCCCGACCTTGTCGGCGTTCAGACGAATGGCCAGGACGTCAAAGATCATCTGGCTGTCGAGCCCCTGCAGCATGTCCAGCGGGGCCATCGAGGCCGGGATCTTGCGAACCCCGCCGCGCAGTTCGTCGGCGGCCGTCAGGTACATGTTGCGCCAGATGGCATTCTCGGTCTGGTAGCCCATCTGCTCATAGACCGCCGACAACTGCACCTTGGCGTCCCGGTCGCCGTCATCGCCCATGACCACATGGTTGAGCAGGGACGCAGCCCAGGCGTAGTCCCCCTTCCCCGTCGCCTCGGCCGCCAGGGCCTTGACCTTGGCCGCGCCGCCCATGGCCGCGACATAGCGCCGGCCGGTGTCGGCCGGCGGGGCCGGGGCCAGATGGGCCGGATTGGCATCATACCAGCCCATATAGCGCTGATAGACCGCGCGGCTGTTGAAGCTCATCGAACCGTAATAGCCGCGATTGTACCAGTCCTTGGCCAGGCTCGGCGGCAAGGTGATCCGCGCGGCGATCTCGTCACCGGTCAAACCCTGGTTCAGCATGCGAACCGACTGGTCATGCAGGTATTTGTAGGCGTCGCGGTGCTCGCCCAGAAAGGTCCGCACCACGTCCTGGCCGAAGCGGGGCCAGCCGTGGCTGGTGATCATCAGGTCCGTGCCGTCGGCGAACAGCCGGATCGACTCGGTCAGGTCATCGGCCCAGGCCTTGCTGTCGCGCACCAGCGCCCCGCGCGGGGTCAGGACATTGTGCATCGACACATTGGCATTCTCGGCCATGTCGAGAATCCGCAGGTCCGGCAGGTAGAGGTTCATCTCCGCCGGGGCCTCGGTATTGGGCGTGTACTGGAAGCGGACCTTGACCCCGTCGAGGACGAGTTCCTGGCCGGTCCGGTCGATGGTCTGGGTGGGCGGGATCAGCGTGATCGTGCCCCGGGCCACGGCCTGGCCGATGCCGGAACTGACCTGCCCCTCCACGCCGGGCGGCAGCATCAGGCCGAACTGGTACTGGGCCCGGCGGGTCATGGCGTTGCCTGCCAGGATGTTCTCGCTGACGACCTCTTTCATGAAGCCCGCCGGAGCCACGATGGCCACCTGGCCCGCATCGACATCCTTCTGGTCGACGATGCCGCGGACGCCGCCAAAGTGATCGCTGTGGCTGTGGGTGTAGATCACGGCCCGAACCGGAAAGCGGCCCAGCTTTTCATTGACCAGGTCCAGCGCCGCCCGTGCCGTTTCGACGGTGGTCAGGGGATCGACGACCACCCAGCCGGTATCGCCCTTGATGAAGGTCACATTGGAAATGTCGAAGCCCCGCACCTGCCAGACGCGGTCGGACACCTGGTAGAGCCCGTGCCGGGCCAGCAGCTGGGCGTGCCGCCACAGGCTGGGATTCACGGTCGCGGGGGGCTCGCCCTTCAGGAAATCGTAGGTCGCGAGATTCCACGCCACCTGGCCATCGGCGCGCTTGATCAGCGGATCGGCCCGGGTGCCGAGAAAGCCCCGGTCGGCAAACTCGAAGTCCTGACGATCGGACAGCGGCAAGGTCTGGGCGAAGGCCTTCTGACGCTCCACGGTCGTCGGCGAGGCCGGCTCTCCGGCCCGGGCCATGGCCGGTGCCAGCACCAGCGTCGCCAGCACGGCCCAGCGCAACCCCTTCAGGTTCGACGGCATCAGATCCTCCCGCATCACTTCTTTGAAACTTTATAGTTTCATTCTACATATCACCGAAGATGAGCCTCGCAAATCCTGATCGCCTGCCGGCCCCGCGCGGAGGCCCCGGCCGCCCCAAGCCCAGGGTCGATCGCCATGCCCGTGGCCGCGAGGTCGTCGAGGCGGCCGTGGCGGTCTTTACGGAAAAGGGCCTGCAGACAGCCACCATGCAGGATGTCGCCGACAAGGCCGGCATGGCCAAGATTCTGATCTACCGCCTCTATCCGTCCCGTCAGGCGCTGATCGACGCCCTGTTCGGCGAGGCCCTGGCCCAGGTTGAAGCCGCGGCCTTGCGGCCCTGGGGCGGATATGGCTCGGGGATCGCCACCCTGATCGAGCTCGGCCGGGCCCGCCCTGCCCTGTTCCGTCTGCTGCTCAAGGACGCCCGCAGCGGGCCCGAGACCGCACGCTGGGCGGCGACCTGCGACGCCCTGCTGACCGGTCTGGCCCAGCCCTTCGTCGCCCCGCCGCCGAACGCGACCGAGCCGGTCCGCGCCGCCTGCGCCCATGCCGCGCGAACGCTGCTGCCGTTCATTATCGAAACCTGGATCGCCGGCATCGACCGCAGCGACGGGCTGACGGACGCCGCGAGGATCAAGTGGTTCGGCGACATCGTCAGGGCCTGGCGCAGCGCCAGCCGTGAGGCCATCGGCCTGCCGGAGGCGCCGGAGCCCGCAAGTCTTGCGGCTAGTCCGCCGCCTCGCGCTTCTTGAGCCAGGCTCGCGCCACGAGGCCAGCAGCGATCCAGACGGCCACGGCAATGGCCAGCATCACGAAGTGACGCTTGCCGCCGCCGGTCATGGCCTGAACGATCGAGTTGCCGGCAAAGGCCGTCAGGGCGATCTTGGGAATGATCCCGATGGCGGTTCCGGCGGCAAAGTCCCGCATCTTCATCGGCGTCACGCCGGCCGCCATATTGACCACGATGAACGGGGCCGACGGCACGAGCCGGACAATGAGGCTGGCCAGAAAACCGTTCTTGCCGATCAGCCGCATGAACTTGGCGACCCCCTCGCCGGCAAAGTCCCGCAGGACCCTGGCACCGAACGCCCGGCCGAGCCAGAAGCCGATCAGGGACGAGACCAGGGTGCCGATCCAGCTGTAGGCAAAGCCCGTCCAGGGACCGAAGGCGACAACGGCTGCGGCGATCAGGACGAACTGCGGCACGCCGATGAAGGCGAGCGCGGCAAAGGCCCCGACTGCCACCGGCAGGGCCCAGGGGCCGTGGGCCGCCGTCAGCCACTGCTCGATCGCCGCCTCACCGTTCAGGCCCAGCAGTTGCGCCCCGAACAGAAAGACAATGCCGACGCCGCCGAACAAGACGAACGACACCGCCACCGTGCGCCAGGCGCGGGCGTCCATATTGGTCAAGAAGTCGATCAGGCGGCGTATCACGCCCCTGCCTCGCCCACCGGCGGCGGCGGGTCAAGCGCCGTTCCGTCACGTCAGTCTCACTAACGCGTGGTTTCCAGTCCCGGACCGCCCTAAACTTGAGGTCGCAGACAGGAGCGCAGAATGAAGATCATCGGTGTATCCGGCAGCCTGAGGGCCGCATCTCTCAACACCGCGCTCCTGAAGGCGGCGGCCGAGCTCGCGCCTGACGGCGTGACAATCGAGCTCTTCGGTCTTCAGGACCTGCCCTTCTTCAATGAGGATATCGAGGCGACCGGCGATCCGGCCCCGGTCAAGGCCTGGAAGGATGCCATCCGGACCGCCGATGCCCTGCTGCTGGGCTGCCCGGAATACAACGGCGGCATCACCGGCATCATGAAGAATGCCATCGACTGGGCGTCGCGCGGCAAGCCGGCGCCTCTGGCCGGCAAGCTCTGCTGTGTGATCGGGGCAAGCCCCGGCATGACCGGCACGGTCAGGGCGCAGGACGCCCTGCGCCTCTGCCTGCGCCGCACGGGGGCCGACGTGGTCCCCCTGGGCGAGGTCCTGGTCGGGCAGGCCCATACCAAGATCGTCGACGGCGTTCTGACGGATCAGGCCACCCGCACCTACCTGGCCCGCCACCTGGCCAGTTTCGTCGCCGGGGCCACGGGCGGCCGCTAGGCGTTCCGACTAGTTGGCGAGCTTGGACAGGTCGTAGTCCGGCCCGAAATCCAGGACGAAAACCGGCCCGAGGACGACGGCCTGACGGGCGGCGGCAAGATGCAGCGATACGCTGCCGCTGCCCGCCGGAATGTCGATCGTCGCCTTGCCGGGAACCGTATGCATGGCCCAGTCCCCGCCGACCCTGACCGAGCCCTGCAAGGCCGCATCGTAGGGTGCCGCAGCCTGTTGAACGCGAACCGAAGAAATCGTCGCCGTCGCAGGACTAACATCAACGCTTTCGGCCTTGGCCCAGAAGGCGATCAGAACAGCATCGCCCTTGCTGACCTTGCCGGTAATCGGCTGCTGCGCGCCCACGGACCAGGGCTGCGCGCTCGCAGCCGCGACATCCACCCGAACCCCGCCACCGCCGGCAACCGCCTTGTCCTTGACCGGTGCGTGGGTCTGGCCTGCGCCGTAAACCTGCCAGTTTGCGGAGGGCTTGTTGATGGCCTTCTTGAGAATATCCGCATCAGAGTCCTGGCGGGCTGACACCGAGCTACCCACCCCGACAGCCAGGGCCATCAGGGATGCGGCGACAATAATGGCTTTCATGACTTTCCCTCCCCGTGCACATGCCGGGTAACGGACGCGTCCTGGGGACACGTCCTGCGTTTCCTCCTCAAGGTGTTCGGCCAATCCGCCGCCCTTGAATGATTTCATTGTTGGTAGCGGTACCTTTGGAATCCTTGATGCGCAAGAGGTCAGACCAATTTTCGGCCTTTGGCCAAGACCCTGCCGACCATGAATGGTGCCTGGCCTGCGTTGCACCGCGGCAATCTGAGGCGTAAAGACCCCCGCAATCCTGAAATCCGGTTTCCCAGGGGAGTCCTAAAACCATGTCGCTCGAGTCCGCCGCCCTGCGGCGCATCGCCCCGTCCGCCACCATTGCGATCAGCGCCAAGGCACGCGCCCTGAAAGCCGCCGGCCGTGACATCATCGCGCTTTCCGCGGGCGAGCCGGACTTCGACACCCCGGACAATATCAAGGACGCCGGTATCGCCGCGATCCGCGCCGGCAAGACCAAATATACCGACCCCGACGGCATGCCCGAACTGAAGGCGGCCATCTGCGCCAAGTTCAAGCGCGAGAACGGCCTCGACTACAAGCCGAGCCAGGTTCACATCGCGCCGGGCGGCAAGCCGGTGATCTATAACGCCCTCGTCGCCACCCTGAACCCGGGCGACGAAGTCATCATTCCGGCCCCCTACTGGGTGTCCTATCCCGACATGACCCTGCTGGCCGGCGGCACGCCCGTTGCGGTGGAAACGACGGCCGAGAGCGGGTTCAAGCTGACCCCGGACGCTCTCGAAAAGGTCATTACGCCGCGGACCAAGTGGCTGATCATCAACAGCCCGTCCAACCCGTCGGGCGGGGCCTATACCCGCGCCGAACTGCAGGCCATCGCCGACGTGCTGCTGAAGCATCCGCAGGTCTGGGTGCTGACCGACGACATGTACGAGCACCTGGTGTTCGACGACTTCGAGTTCACCACCATCGCCCAGGTCGAGCCCAAACTCTACGACCGCACCCTGACGATGAACGGCGTCTCCAAGGCCTATGCCATGACCGGCTGGCGGATCGGCTATGCGGCCGGCCCCGAGCCGCTGATCAAGGCCATGGCCAAGATGATCAGCCAGACGACCTCGAACCCCTCGTCGATCAGCCAGTGGGCGGCCCTTGAAGCGCTCAACGGCACCCAGGACTTCATCAAGCCCAATGCCAAGCTGTTCCAGGAGCGGCGGGACCTGGTGGTGTCGATGCTGAACCAGGCCACCGGGATCCACTGCCCGACCCCGGAAGGCGCCTTCTATGTCTACCCCTCCTGCGCAGGCCTGATCGGCAAGACCGCGCCGAGCGGGAAGGTCATCGAGACGGATGAAGACTTCGCCGTCGAGCTGCTGGAAACCGAAGGCGTGGCGGTCGTTCACGGCGCGGCCTTTGGCCTCTCGCCGTTCTTCCGCATCAGCTACGCCACCAGCAATGCCGTGCTGGAAGACGCCTGCTCGCGCATCCAGCGCTTCTGCGGCAGCGTAAAGTAGCCGGTTCGGGCGGGAGTCTGCGCAGCGCAGATTTCCGCCCATCCCGAACATTTGTTTGACACACCTGACCGGGCCCCGGACGATCCGTCGAAACACTCGGAGGACTGTCCATGCGGCTCGATAAGCCAAGAATCCTGCCCCTGGATCCTGACCGGGCCACCCCCGAACAGGCGGCGGTCCTGGCCCCTCTCGGCAATGGCGGCGTCATCCCCGCCGGCCCGGTTCTGAACATCTTCCGGACCCTGGCCCACGCCCCAGAAGCGTTGAAGGCCTTTCTGGGCTGGGGAAACTACATCCTTTCACGGCGAAACGACCTTCCGCCGCGCGAGCGCGAGATCGTCATCCTGCGGATCGGCTATCTGTGCCGCAGTGGCTATGAATGGACCCAGCATGTCGAGATCGGCCTGCGGTGCGGGCTGACGGCCGCCGAGGTCGAGCGCCTCAAGGCCGGGGCTGAGGCAGGCTGGAGCAAGGCCGATGCGGCGCTGATCCAGGCCGCCGACGAGCTTCATACCGACCAGTTCGTCTCCCGCGAAACCTGGCAGGCCCTGCTCGACCATTTCAGCGAGAAACAGGCCATGGACGTGGTCTTCACCGCCGGCCAGTACACCCAGGTCTGCATGATGCTGAACACCTTCGGCGTTCAGCTTGACCCCGGCCAGACCCTGGATCCCGACCTGCGCAAACCGGCCTGAACCGTCTGGGACCACGGCCGGCTCAGGTTGCACGGGGCAATCGTTCAGGTTACGTTCCACCTTGAATTGAGTGCGGGGCGAAGCCTGACCGGCTCACCGGTCACGTCCGGCATCGCGTGAAGAAGGATGCCGGACCATGCTGTGTGCCCTGATCCTGAGCCTTGCGGTGGCGG
>NZ_QAII01000156.1:0-28662 GCF_003060965.1 Caulobacter sp. HMWF025
GAACGCCACCGCCTATGGCCACACCAATGAAGGCCAGGGCCTGTGGTACACCCCCTACGTCCCGAGCCCCGGCTTCGGGACGGTCGGTTCGACCGCAGCGCCGCTGTCGATCCGCACCACCGAATACGATCTGGACCGCAAGGGCCTGATCGGCGGCCTGACCATCGATCTGGGGGCCCACGAAGTCACCACCGGCTTCTGGACCGAGAAGAACGACTTCAACCAGGCTCGCCGCTTCTATGCGGAAACCGCCGCTGCCCCGTCGCGTGATCCGCTGGACTTCCAGTCCAACCCGTTCTTCACGCAGTGGCAGTACAAGTTCGAGACCAAGACCACCACGGGCTATGTCTCGGACGCCTGGACCGTCAATGACGCCCTGAAGGTCAATTTCGGCTTCAAGGCCGTCAAGGTCGAGAACAGCGTGACCCGCATCGCCGGCAACCCGCTGGCCGGCACGATCGAGAGCAAGGACAGCTTCCTGCCGCAGGTCGGCTTCGTCTACAAGGCGACGCCGGACGTCGAAGTGTTCGGTGGCTACACCGAAAACATGGCGGCCTATGTTTCGGCCGCTACCGCCGGTCCGTTCGCGTCGCAGGACCAGGCCCGCGTCAACTACATCGCCAAGACCCTGGAGCCGGAAAGCTCCAAGACCTTTGAAGGCGGCCTGCGCTATCGCAACGACCGCTTCCAGGGCGTCGCGGCGCTGTATCACGTGACCTTCGAAAACCGCCTGCTGGCCGTCGCCCAGGGCTCGAGCATCCAGGGCAATGCCCCGGTGCTGTCGAACGTCGGCTCGGTCGAGACCAACGGGATCGAACTGGCCGGCACCTACGAGCTGAGCGACGCCTGGAGCGTCTACGCCTCGTACTCGTACAACGACTCCCAGTACCAGGATAACGTCGTTGCCGCTGACGGCACGGTCCGGGCCCGCACCAAGGACAAGACCGTCGTCAACACGCCCAAGAACATCTTCAAGGGCGAGCTCTCGTACGATCTGGGCGGCTTCTACAGCAAGCTCGGCGTCGCCTATACCGGCGAGCGCTACTACACCTACGAGAACATCGGCGGTCTGGCCCCCTCGACCACGGTCGCTGACCTGACCCTGGGCTATCGCTTCGGTGACGACAACGCCTGGACCAAGGGTCTGGAGATCCAGGCCAACATCACCAACCTGACCGACGAAGACTATGTTTCGACCATCGGTTCGGGTGGCTTCACCAACAACGACACCGCCGGTACGGCCCAGACGGTCCTGACCGCGCCGCCGCGCCAGTTCTTCGTCTCGGTGAAGAAGGCGTTCTAACCCGACTTTCCTCCCCTCTAGACCTTGGCCGGGCGCGCAAGCGTCCGGCCTTTTTGTTTGCGCGGACGACGGCCGTCCCAGGGTCCTGTCCGGACATCGCAACGGCCCGAACGGCTCTGTCCCGACGCGATTTTGACCCTGTCCGGACACGATCGCGCTGGCTTTGAAGCCGCGACAGGCCCGATGTCAGGCCATGACCCAAACCACCCTGACCACGCCCCCCTCCCCGGTCCCGGACAGCCGGTCCGAGATCCTCGAACTCCTGCGCACGGTCGCAGCGGGGCTGCTCATCGCGATCATCCTGCGGATCGTGGTCTTTCAACCGTTCACAATCCCGAGTTCCTCAATGGAGCCGGGCCTGGTGATCGGCGACTACATCGTCGTGTCAAAGTTCAGCTATGGCTGGAGCCGCGCATCCCTGCCGCTCAATCCGCCCATGGCGGGTGGTCGCCTGCTGGGCCGCAGCCCGGCGCGCGGTGATGTGGTGGTTTTCAGGCTGCCCCGGGATCCGAAACAGACCTGGATCAAGCGCGTGATCGGCCTGCCCGGCGACCACATCCGGGTTCGGAGCGGCCAGGTCTTCATCAATGGCGTCGGCCTGCCCCAGGAGCCGCTGCGCCTGACCACGGACCACGACGCGCCTGACCGCATGGTCCTTGAAACGCGCGAACGTCTGCCCGATGGCCATGCCTATGTGACCTATGACGGCGGCCCGGCCCAGGCGGGTGACGATACCCGGACCTACGTCGTGCCCGCGGGCCACTATTTCATGATGGGCGACAACCGCGACAACTCGCTGGACAGCCGTTGGCCCCGCGCTGAAGGCGTGGGGTTCCTGCCGGCCGGGAACATTGTCGGCAAGGCCAGTTTCGTCCTGGCGTCCTGGAAGCCGGGCGCGGCGCTCTACAAGCCCTGGACCTGGCTGAACCTGCAGTGGGACCGCTTTGCCCGCCCGATCCGGTAGGACCTGGGTGCGAGCGGTTCAGGCCGCCGACGCCGCGGCTCTAGCGGGCGCGGAATTCCTCGACGCTCAGCTGGCCGTCATGATTGCGGTCGAGCCGGTGAAAGGCCGCGTCCGAGCCTGCGGTACGGGCCAGTGACGGGGCCGCGACCGCGCCGACGGCCAGACCGGCCACAGCCGCCGCCAGCGCATGCCAGACCAGCCCGTGACGTCGAGGCGCCTGCACCCGCCCGCCGAGATCCTGGTCGATGAAGCTGCGCAGGGTCTCGCTGGCCGTCCTGCGGGTCGACTGGCAACGCGCCATGAACGCGGCCTTGGTCTCCGGCGGCAGACGGATCTCGATGGTTTCAGTCTTCTTCGACGATTGGCCGACAGGCATCGCAAAGTCTCCAGGCTCGGACGCAGTGTACGTCGTCCAGCCGCCATCGCGCAAAAAAGAAAGCCCGGCCAAAAAGACCGGGCTTGAAAGTTGTTAGGGAGGAAACGCCCAGGAAGGGCAGAGGCGCACGCGCCTCACTCGCGCTTGGTAGCGCTAACAGCTTCCAGATGCAAGTCGTTCCGAAGAGGCGCGGCGACCTGACGCACCCGTCGCCGCGCACCGGGCCGTTGTCAGGCCTGCTCTTCCTCATAGACCCTCGGCGACGCGTCAACCGCCAGGCCTAGCTTCTCGGACATCAGCAGGGTCAGCAGGGCCTGCATGACGCCGCCCTGACCACCCTCGCCGCCGGCACCGGTGATCTGCACCTTCGGCACCACGTCGACGCCACTGGTTTCGAGCGCCTCGGCGAAGCGTTCGGCCACCTGGCGGGCCAGCTGGTAGCGGGCCCCGCCGGACGCCTCGACCTGGCTGGCAATGGCCTCGGCCTGGGCCAGCCCGACCTTGGTCACCTTCTCGGCCTCGGCGCGGGCCAGGGCCACGACCTTGCCGGCCTCGCCCTCGCCCAGAAGCCGGATCGAGTCGGCATCGGCCTTGGCCAGGGTCCGGCGTTGCTGGGCCTCTTGCTCCGAACGCGCCAGGCTGGCCTTACCGGCGTTCTGCTGCACCTGAATCGACAGCTGGCTTTCGGTGATCGCCGTCTGCTGCTTGGCAAAGGCCTCGGCTTCGCGCAGTTCCCGCTCCTTCTGGGCGGCGATCTTCTGCCGCTCATAGGTCCCGACCTGCTCGTCGGCGATCTGGCGCTGCCGCAGCTGGGTGAGGATCTTCTCGATCTGGTCATCGCCGGAGGCGGCCGGACGCGGCGTTCCGATCAGCACCTCCTGCAGCTCGAGGTTATAGAGACCGAACTTGGCCTTCATCTCCTCGCTGGACTGCCCCTGGATCGCACTGCGGTCCTGCAGGAGCTCGATCAGGGTGCGGGTCTGGCCGATGTTCTTGAAGTAGGCCGAGACCATCGGATCCAGGGTCTGCTCGACCAGCTTCTTGATGTCGCCGAACCGCTGAATGACCAGCGGAGCCTTGCGGTAGTCGATATGGACCACGACCGAAACCGGCAGGGTCGGCTCGAAGGCATCGCGGGTGATCAGTGACACCTCGGCCAGGTTCTCGTCGAACTTGTGCGAGCCGATGGCATTGCTCTCCCACTTCAGAATGAAGTTGGTCGTCGGCACCATGGTCACGCGACCGGCATAGGTGTTGAAGGCGTACTTGCCGGGTAGCAACGGGTCACGCCACACGCCGCGCTGGCCGTTGGCAACCAGTTCGCCGTGACGATAACCCTCGCCCGAGGTGTCGATGCCCGCAGCGCCGGTATAGGAGACGACGACGCCAACCTGACCGACCTCGACCACGGTCTTGTCGATCCGCTCCACCGTCGCGAACAGGCGGTTGATGTAGTAGGTGCCTTCGACCAGCACCTGCAGCTGACGGCCCTTGCGACCGCCGGCCGCCAGGAACTTGCCGACGTCCTGGAAGCTGTTGTGGAATGTGGCCGGGTCGGCATCATCGACGCCCACCAGCGGCGCGATCAGCTCGCCCGAAGCCAGGGCCGGACCGTCATGCACGGTGATCACGCCGATCTGGTCGTCAGCGTCCTTGATCACCACCGGCTCGAATCCGCCCCGGGCCTCAATGATCTCGGCCATCTGGTCCAGCAGCGCCGCTTCGGCCTTGTCGAGGCTGAGGGCGAAGGTGTCATCGCGGGTGACGACCACGAACTGGGCCAGGTTGATGGCATAGGCCCCCTCGCGCAGGATCATGCGCTGCGGGCCCTTCTGGCCACCGGCTTCAAGGAAAGCCCGGGTGTTCTGGAAGTCGACGCCGGCCGGGTTGTCGGCCAGG
Organism: Caulobacter sp. HMWF025; assembly: GCF_003060965.1. Taxonomy (GTDB): domain Bacteria; phylum Pseudomonadota; class Alphaproteobacteria; order Caulobacterales; family Caulobacteraceae; genus Caulobacter. The sequence continues at coordinate 4,543 of NZ_QAII01000156.1, forward strand.
GCCTGGTCGGTGTCGAGCGGGCGACCGTCGCGCGCGAAGACATAGCCGATCCGCCCCTGCGGGATCGTCACCAGCGACTGCACGTGCAGGCGGAACTGGAACGGAAAGAAGAAGTGCAGGCCGCCGCGCAGGACGTCGGGCTGGAAGCCTGCCTCGCCCTTCAGAGCGATCAGGCCCCCGGCGATGGAGCCCTTGCCGCTCCAGAGCTTCTCGACCACGGCAACGCGGTTGTTGCCGATGTAGCGGATCATGCCGGAGGTGAAGACGAAAAAAATCAGGACCACGACGAAAAGCGCTGAACCGGCAAGCGGTCCAAACGCCAGGACGTTAGACATGGAGATAGCCCCTAAACGGCCGCCTGATGAGCGATCATCGCCCCATGAATGAGCGGCCGGGCTTCAAATATGCCTGTGGCCAGGCTTTGCAATCATGCGGCGATCACATCGGATCACGGACGCGAGATCTCATGAATAGGTTGTAATCCGTTGCAAGACTTTACGATCGGCACCACAGCCCCTAACCATGGTAGCGTTACCGCGCGCAGGAGCGGGACGGGAGGACTGGCCATGACCCTTTTCACGCGTTCGCTCCTGGCAGGCCTCGTCCTGTCCCTGGCCGTGGTGGCACCGACCCTGGCGAGCGAGGGTGCCGCAGCCGGCACCTCGAAGGCCCCCAAGCCCGTGATCGCCTTCACCTGGGATGACGTGCCCGCCCATGGCCCCCTGCCCGCCGATACGACCCGGGTCCAGATCGCGGCGGATATCCTGAAGGCCTCGGCCGAGGCCGGCGCGCCCGCCTTCGGCTTCATCAACGGGGTCGCCGTGGTCAATGAGCCCGGCACGGTTGCGGTCCTGAAGATGTGGCGCGAGGCCGGGCAACCGCTGGGCAATCATACCTGGTCGCACAAGAACCTGGCCAGCCTGACCCCGGAGCAGTTCGCCTTCGAGATCGCCGAAAACGAGCCCATGCTGCAAACGCTGATGGGCCCGGAAGACTGGCGATGGCTGCGCTATCCGTTCCTGTCCGAAGGCGACACGCCGGAAAAGCGGCTCGCGGTCCGCAAGGACCTCGCCGAAAGGGGCTACAAGATCGCCAGCGTCACCATGGGCTTCGGCGACTACGCGTTCAACGACGCCTATGTCCGCTGCAAGGCCCGCAACGACGAGGCCGGAATCGCCGCACTGGAGCAGCAGTTTCTGGAGGCCGCCGGGGCTGCCGCCGATCACGCACGCGCCATGAGCCAGACGCTGTTCGGCAAGGACATCCCCTATGTGCTGCTGGTCCATGCGGGCGCGTTCGACGCGCGAATGGCCCCTCGCCTGTTCAAGCTCTACCAGGAACGGGGCTTTGGCTTCACCACCCTGCCGGCGGCGCAAAGCGATCCGTTCTACAAGACTGACATGGAGCCCGGCCGTGATCCCGCCCCGACTACCCTGGAGGGGGTGTTCTGGTCACGCGGCCTGCAGCCACCTCCATCGCCAGTGAACCTCAAGGCGATGGAAGGCCTGTGTCGCTAGGTCGGTCATAACCAGCGCAACTTCGCTGCTGACAAGCGGCAGACTCGCGCATAGCGTCCCGCGCCATGATCAGACCCTCGCTTACCGTCCTTGCGACGTGCCTCGCCCTCTCGACCCCGGCCCTGGCTCAAAAACTGCCCCCGGAACGGATCTTTGCCGATCCGGGCCTGAGCGGCCCGACCGCCAGGGGCGTGGCTCTGTCGCCGGACGGCAAGCGCGTCACCTATCTCAAGGGCAAGGCCGAGGCGGCCAATGTCCAGGACCTCTGGGCCGCCGATGTGGCCGGCGGCGAGCCCTACCGCCTGATCGACTCGGCAGCCCTGTCGTCGGGAGCCAAGGAACTGTCCGAGGCCGAGAAGGCCCGCCGCGAGCGCGCCCGCGTCTCGGCGCGCGGCATCGTCGAGTACAGCTGGGACAGCCAGGGTCGCTTCATCCTGGTGCCGCTGGATGGCGACCTCTATCTGGACAGCGTCGCCGACGGCAAGGTCACGCGCCTAACGGAAACCCCCGGTGACGAGGTCGACGCCCGCGTCTCGCCCAAGGGCGGTTTTGTCTCCTATGTCCGCGACCAGAACCTCTACATCCGGCCGATCATCGGTGGGGCCGAGCGCGCCCTGACGACCGAGGGCAAGGACGCCCTGTCGTTCGGCACCGCCGAGTTCATCGCCCAGGAAGAACTGGACCGCTTCAGCGGCTACTGGTGGAACCCGGCCGAGACGGCCATCGCCTATACCCGCGTCGATGAAAGCGGTGTCGACATCGTGCCGCGCGCCGACATCGGTCCGGGCGGGGCCACAGTGGTCAACCAGCGCTATCCCCGCGCCGGCCGCCCCAATGCCGTCGTCGACCTGTTCGTGCAGGACCTGGCGTCGGGCAAGGCCATGCAGCTGGACCTCGGTGCCAACAAGGACATCTATGTCGCCCGCGTCGACTGGTCGGCCGACGGCAAGACCCTCTATGTCCAGCGCCTGTCGCGCGACCAGAAGACCCTCGACATCATCGCCTTCGATCCCTCAACCGGCCTGGGCAAGACCGTCCTGACCGAAACCGATCCGCACTTCATCGAGGTACATGAGGACTTCCGCCCGCTGAAGGACGGCAGCTTCCTGTGGTCCTCGGAAAAGTCGGGCTTCAACCATCTGTATCGCCACGCCGCCGACGGCAAGCTGATCGCCCAGATCACCAAGGGCGACTGGCCTGTCGACCGGATCGAGGGCGTCGATGAAAAGCGCCAGGTGGTCATTCTCGGGGCCTCGGTCGAGACCCCGCTGGAGCGCAGGCTGTATGAGATCTCCTACGCCAAACCCGGAAAGCTCAAGGCCCTGACCCCGGCCGGCGGCTGGTGGACGGCCAAGGTCGCCGCCAACGGAGCCTTTGCCGGCAGCTACAGCGATCCCAAGACCCCGCCCCAGACGGCTCTCTATGCCCCGGACGGCAAACGGGTGCGCTGGATCGAGGAGAACCGCCTGGCTGAAGGTCATCCCTACTGGCCCTATGCCGCCACCCTGACGGTTCCGGAATACGGCGTCCTGAAGGCCGCCGACGGCGAAGACCTGCACTACGCCCTGCTGAAGCCCGCCGACTTCGATCCGGCCAAGAAGTATCCCGCCATCGTCTCGGTCTATGGCGGACCGCACGCCCAGCGCGTCAGCCGGACCTGGCAGAGCGCCAGTGAACGGACCTATCTGGAAGCCGGCTACCTGATCTTCAAGCTCGACAACCGCGGCAGTGCCAACCGCTCGGCCAAGTTCAAGCGGGCCCTGGACCGCAAGCTCGGCACGGTTGAGGTCGAGGATCAGATTGTTGGGGCCAACTATCTGAAATCCCTGCCCTATGTCGAAGCTGACAAGCTCGGCGTGATGGGCTGGTCGTATGGCGGCTTCATGACCCTGATGCTGCTGACCGCCGAGAACACCCCGTTCAAGGCCGGTGCGGCCGGCGCTCCGCCGACCGAGTGGGGCCTGTATGACACCGCCTATACCGAGCGCTACATGGGCACCCCGACCGACAACAAGGCCGGCTACGCCTATGCCGACATCAATACCCGCGTCGCCCGCCTCAAGCCGGGCAGCCTGCTGCTGCTGCACGGCATGGCCGACGACAATGTCATCTTCGAAAACAGCACCCGCCTGATCGCCGAACTCCAGAAGAAGGCCATCCCCTTCGAAATGGCCCTCTATCCCGGCGAGCGTCACAGCGCGCCCGGCAGCAAGACCAAGGGCTTGAGCGTGCTCAAGACCCATCTGGAATTCTTCGGCCGCAAGCTGAAGGGCCAATAGGACGGAAACCTGCGGCAAAGGGACTCAGGTCAGGGCTCATTTGCCGCAGGCGTTGGGGCCGAATCCTCGACTAGCCTGCAGCGACAGGTTGTGAGGATATCGCCATGAGCATCACCAGCGACGACGCCGTCGAATGGCTGATCCAAACCGTAAGGTCGGCGCTCGAAGAGGGCCGAGCCTCGCCGTCAGAGGTCGAGGCGTGGCTGCTGGCGGCGATCTCCCTCGAAGAAATCGCACTCGAGACGGCCGCAGACGACCGCGCCGCCCGGGCCTATGCCAGTTGGACGCACTTCGAGGGCACCCGCCACTGAAGCCTGCGGGCTGGACCGTTTCTGATCCGCTGGAGAGACGCCGGGGCCCGCACCCGTAGGCGCGGGCCTTGACCGATCAGACGTCCTGAAGGGCGTTCACACCACCGCCCTGGGTCGGCGTGACCACGAACCGTTTCAGGGTGCTGGTCGTGTAGGCCTTCTCCACAATGGTCGAGACCGCCACCATCTCGCCGGTGGCCTTGCCGTGCTCGAGGGTCAACAGAACGAAACCCTTAGCCGACGGATCAGCATAGACCACCTCGGCATTGCGCTGGGCAAAGGCCTCGCCCAGCGGCAGGCCCGGCAGAATGTCGCCATAACCCGGCGAGGTGATCCCCGTGGTCCCGAACTCGGCCGCGACGCGGCGCTGTCCCGCGGCATCGAAGAGCTCGTTAGCCCAGAACGAGTGGCTGTCGCCCGACAGCACGATCGGGCTGGCCCCGGCGCGCTTGAACATCTCGTAGAGCCGCTCCCGCTCGGCCGGATAGCCGTCCCAGGAGTCGAGATTGTAGGGCAGTCCCAGATCGGACAGGGCGATGCCGCGCCGAAGAATGCCCTGCACATAGTCCGGCAGCTTGGCCAGGGTCGCCTCGAAGCGCTCTGGGCCCATGGCCTTCAGGAGGTTGGGTCCGGCGACCCGTGCCATGACCACCTGGTTGCCCAGAACCTGCCAGGCCGTGTCGGCCTTGACCGAAGCGGCGATCGCGCTGTCCAGCCAGGAGCTCTGGGCCTCGCCCAGCAGGCGGCGGTCCGATGCGTTCCATTTGGCGACAAAGGCTGGCACGTCAGGCTTGCCGTCGACCATGGGCAGATCGTGGGCATAGTCCAGCTGCTCGGAGCGGGCCGTCAGGCGCGTCTCGGTCATCAGCAGGGTGGCGACATCGCCGAACTGGAAGCTGCGCCAGCTGGCCTCGCCCGACTGCCCCGACGCCGGTTCGCGGATCGGCATCCACTCGTAGTAGGCCTTGAGCGCTGCGGCCTTGCGGGTCGCCCAGTCGCCTTCCCCCTTGGCCGGTTCGTGGTTTTCAGCCCCGCCCTGCCAGCTGTCATTGGCGGTTTCATGATCGTCCCAGACCACGATCCAGGGAGCCCGCGCATGGGCGGCCTGCAGCTGCGGATCGGTCTTGTAGAGGGCGTGACGGCGGCGATAGTCGTCCAGGGTGACGATTTCATGGGCCGGGTCCGGCTTGCGCTGCGCCGCCACCGGCGAGTTCATCCCGTAGTCCTTGGGATCGGCCCCGTATTCGTAGATGTAGTCGCCCAGATGCAGCACCGCATCGACGCGTGGCAGGGCGGCGATGGCTCCATAGGCGTTGAAATAGCCGTTGGGATAGAGCGAGCAGGAGGCCACGGCCAGGACGACGTCGCGGGTGGCCCCGACCGCCAGGGTGCGCGTGCGGCCGACTGGTGAGGTGACGCCATTGGCCACAAAGCGGAACCAGTAGTCCGTCGCCGGCTTCAGCCCCTGGCCGTTCAGGTCGTGCTTCACGGTCCAGTCCCGGGCGGCACTGGTCACCAGGCCCCGGGTGGTGCGGACCATCTGCTTGAAGCCGGGATCCGCGGCGACCTCGAGGTCGACCAGGATCTTGTCCTGCCCGGCGAGCTTGGGCGTGACGCGGGTCCAGAGGATCACGCCCGTCGCCTGGGGATCGCCGCTGGCCACGCCGTGCTCGAAGGCCACGCCGCCCTGGACCGGTGCCGCGCTCGCAGCGCTGCCGGCCGTCGAGACACTGCCCATCCCCAGCAGAGCCAGGGCCTTGCGGCGATCGATCATCATGAGCGCTCTCTCCAGAGTAGGGATTTCCCGGGCACGGGCCAAATGAACGATACCGGCTGCCAAGAAGCTGCCGGTATCGGGACGTCTGTATTGAACAGGTCGGACCGGAACAACAAACCGGCCGACCCTGGTCAGATGCCTCCGCTTCGGTCCGGGACCGGCCCGAAGCGGAGGTTCAGGGGTAAGTCACAGGGCAGCGAAACAGGCCACCCCGCCATCCGGCTCTAGTGCTTGTAGGACACCGAGACGCCGATATAGCGCGGCTCGCCGGCGATGAACGTGGGAATCCCGAAGGCGTCGCCCGTGTTGCCGGCATCCTTGATGTAGTCCTGCTCGAGCAGGTTGGTCGCGAACAGCTCGAACTTCACCGGACGGTCGTTCGGCTGATAGCCGATCCGCAGGTTCAGCAGGCCATAGGCCGCCTGCTTCTCGTCCTGGATCCTGTCACCGGTCGTCTGCAGGACGGCGCGGTCATTGTTGTTGTCGAAGAACACTTCCGACTGCCAGGTGTAGGTCGGGATCACCGAGAAGCGGCCGGTCGGCGCATCGAAGCCGATATTGGCCCCGAGCGAGAAGCTGTTGTCCGGCGACAGGCGGAAGCGGTTGCCTTCGAACAGGCCGTTGCCGAAGCGGGCATGGCTGTAGGCGTAGGTGCCGAACACCGACGCATTGGGGCTGATCTGGAAGGTCGACTGACCTTCAAAGCCAGTCGCCTTGGCCTCGCCGGCATTGGTCGAGACGATCTGGCCCGAGGCCAGGCGGATCGAGGTCTGGAAGTTCTTGTAGTCGTAGCGGTAGACCGCGCCTTCGAGGATCAGGCGGCGGCCCAGGAACGCGCCCTTGGCCCCGGCTTCATAGGAGGTGACCTCTTCAGCCGGAATGGCGCTGAAGCGGACGGCACCGCCTGGGCTGGCCGGCGTGCCGGCCGACACCACCTTGGGACGGCGACCGGTCGCGACCGAGGCGTAGACATTGGCGTCATCGGAAACCGCATAACGGCCCACGACGCGATAGGTCACACCGTTGTCGGTGAAGCTGCGGTATTCCGGCAGGCCGTCCTTGGTGGGCTGCACAAACAGGCCGCGGGCCAGGGTGGGGCTGCTGCCACCCAGCACCGAACCGCCGTTCAGCAGTTGGGCCGCATAACCGCTTTCCTTGTCGTCATAGGTGTAGCGAAGGCCGGCGGCCAGTTCGAGGCGGTCGGTCGCCTTCCAGGTCACGTCGCCATAAGCGTCATAGGACTTGGTGGTGCCGTAGTTGGTGTAGCTTTCCAGGTGCTGGCTCTTGAACGCGGCCAGGGGAGCCAGGCTGTTGATCACGGCCAGACCGGCAACATTGGGGGCCACGAAGAGACCGCCGAGGCCGCTGCTGCGGGCCGCAAAGACCTTTTCGTTGAACAGCAGCGGAACGCGCTGGCTACCGTCTTCCCAGAAGTAGCTCAGGCCACCGAAGGCCGTGATCGAGCCGCCGGCATCGTAGTTCAGGCGGATGTCCTGGCTGGCCGACTTGCCCGTCGCGTCTTCGGCGAAGGTGAACAGCGGCAGCGAGAAGCCGTCGGCGTCGAACACTTCTTCGCCGGCGAAACGGCGGAAGGCGCTCGTCGAGGCCAGCGACAGGCTGTCGCTGAGCTTGTAGCTGGCCAGGGCCGTGACGCTGAACACGTCGCGCTCGAGGCCGAGCTTCTGGTCGTTCTCGAAGCCGGCCACGGTGGTCAGCGCAGCCCCCGAATTACGGCCCAGGTCGCCGAGCACCGCGCCCGTGTTGGGGTCGGTCGGCAGGTAGGTCAGCGACTTGAACGAGGTGCCCGAGGGGCTGTCCGACTGGAAGTTGACCAGCAGGTCGGCGTTGAAGCGCTCATTGGGACGCCAGTTGACCGCCGCCCGCAGGGCCGTGGTCTGGGTCGAGTTGAAGTCGTCGCCGCCGGCCAGGTTCCGGACATAGCCGTCGCGATGCTTGATGCGGCCGGACAGGCGCACAGAAACCGTGTCGCTCACCGGGGCATTGATCATGCCCTCGGCCAGCATGTAGCCGAAATTGCCGCCTTCCAGCTTGGCCGACAGGGCAAAGTCGGGCTTGGCCTTGGCCTGGATGATGTTGACCGCGCCGATCAGGGCACCCCGGCCGTAGAGGGTCGACTGCGGACCCTTGGCGACTTCGACGCGCTCAAGATCGAACAGTTCGACATAGGAACCGCGCGACTTCGAGATCGAAACGCCGTCCTGGTAGACCGACACACGCGGCTCGTTGGTGGCCTCGCCGGAGTCGGAGGTGATGCCGCGCATCACGAAGCCCGGGTTGTTCGGCGACTGGTTCTGGACTTCAAAGCCGGGAACGAACAGCGAAAGCTCCTCGAACTCCTGAACACCCAGGGTGTCGAGCATGGCGCTGGAATAGGCGGTCAGGGCAACCGGAACGTCGAGGGCCTTCTGCTCGCGCTTTTGGGCAGTGACGACGACCTGCTCGACCTGAGCGGCGTCGGCCGCAGGATCAACCTCGGCGGCCACGGCAGCGGAGGCCATGCCGAGCGCGATCACGCTGGCGGCTGACAGGAGCAAGGTGTTCCGAAGGTTACGCATCGACTATCCCCTAAGACTTCAAGTCTGGAGACGAGCCGATAGGGATTTCACATGTCGGTTCTGCGACGCGGCCGTGACCCTGCGATGAAACCCCGCGTTATCTCAACCTTAGGGACCCACAGATCCCGTCAACCCCTTGCGGGTCAACGGGATCTGGAGGCTTTAGAGTGGGACGAGGCCGCTCTTACTCGGTCTTGAGATAGATCTCCGAACCCTGCTCGCGGAACTTCTCGCTCATCTGGGCCATGCCAAGCGCCGCCGCCTCGTTCGGAGCCTGGGCCGCCGCGAATTCGCGGACCTCGTGGCTGATCTTCATCGAGCAGAACTTGGGTCCGCACATCGAGCAGAAGTGCGCGGTCTTGTGCGCCTCCTTGGGCAGGGTCTCGTCGTGGAACTTGCGGGCGGTTTCCGGATCGAGGGCCAGGTTGAACTGGTCCTCCCAGCGGAACTCGAACCGCGCCCGGCTGATGGCGTCGTCCCACATGGCCGCACCGGGGTGACCCTTGGCGAGATCGGCGGCGTGGGCGGCCAGCTTGTAGGTGATGACGCCGGTCTTGACGTCGTCGCGGTCAGGGAGGCCCAGGTGCTCCTTGGGCGTGACGTAGCAGAGCATGGCGGTGCCGAACCAGCCGATCATCGCCGCGCCGATTGCCGAGGTGATGTGGTCGTAGCCAGGCGCGATGTCGGTGGTCAACGGGCCCAAGGTATAGAAGGGGGCCTCGTGGCAGTGCTTGAGCTGCTCATCCATATTGGCCTTGATCTTGTGCATGGCCACGTGGCCCGGGCCTTCGATCATCACCTGGACGCCCTTGCTCCAGGCCACCTTGGTCAGTTCGCCCAGGGTGCGCAGTTCCGAGAACTGGGCCTCGTCATTGGCGTCGGCGGTCGAGCCGGGACGCAGGCCGTCGCCCAGCGAGAACGACACGTCATAGGCGCGCATGATCTCGCAGATCTCGTCGAAACGCTCGTAGAGGAAGTTCTCCTTGTGGTGCGCGAGACACCACTTGGCCATGATCGAACCGCCGCGCGAAACGATGCCAGTGACCCGCTTGGCCGTCATCGGAATGAATGGGAGTCGAACGCCGGCGTGGATGGTGAAATAGTCCACGCCCTGCTCGGCCTGCTCGATCAGGGTGTCGCGGAAGACCTCCCAGTTCAGGTCCTCGGCCACGCCGTTGACCTTCTCCAGCGCCTGGTAGATCGGCACGGTGCCGATCGGGACGCTGGAATTGCGGATGATCCAGTCGCGGATGTTGTGGATGTTGCGTCCCGTGGACAGGTCCATGACCGTGTCGGCGCCCCAGCGGGTGGCCCAGACCAGCTTGTCGACCTCGTCGGCGACGGTGGAGAGCACCGCCGAATTGCCGATATTGGCGTTGATCTTGACCAGGAAGTTGCGGCCGATCGCCATCGGCTCCAGCTCGCCGTGATTGATGTTGGCCGGGATGATGGCGCGGCCGCGGGCCACTTCCTGGCGCACGAACTCGGGCGTCACGAAGTCGGGGATCGAGGCGCCGAAGTCATCGCCGTCGCGCACGCACGGGCGGTCCTGCTCGCGGCGCAGGTTCTCGCGGATGGCGACATATTCCATCTCGGCGGTGATCTTGCCGGCGTTAGCGTATTCGTACTGGGTGATCAGGTGGCCCGGCTTGCCGCGATAGATGGTGCGGCCAACGGCCGGGAACTGCGGGGCCAGATGCTTGCCCTGGGCAAAGCCGTTGTCCTCGGGCTTTACCTCGCGGGGCGTCTCAACCACCTCGACATCGCCGCGCGCCACGACGAAGGCCTCGCGCGAACGCTCCAGACCCTTCTCGATATCGATGGTCGCAGTCGGGTCAGTATAGGGGCCCGACGGGTCATAGACCGTCACCGGCGGCTCGTTGGCGCTGGGGTGAACAGCAATCTCGCGGAACGGCACCCGCAGATCGGGGAACAGCTCGCCGGCCTGGTAGACCTTGCGCGAGCCGGGAATGGAGCCGGTCGAGATGGACTCTGCGACAGCCTTGATAGTGCTCTGGACGTTCATATCGGGCGCTCCTCAAGCGTTAAGGAGACCCGGACAAGCGTGCTAAGTCGGTCTGACGAACGGGAAAATCGGCCCGCTCGCGTTCCCTCCCTTCGCCGGCATGACCCGGATCAGGTTCGACGGGTCAGGGCGCGAGGCCCAATCTCAGCCGCGCGAAGCGGCCCCCCGGTGAACGGGGGGACACTAGGCCCCCTGACGTGTGGGTCAAGCGCCGCTACAGCCGCGATGCCCCGAACGTATCGCACACGGCCGGATCGCCGCGTTCATAGCCGCGCGTGAACCAGCGCATGCGCTGCTGGCTGGTGCCGTGCGTGAAGCTGTCGGGCACCACCTGCCCTCGGCTGCGGGACTGGATCGTGTCGTCGCCGACGGCGGAAGCCGCGCCCAGGCCGTCCTGGATGTCGGCCGGATTGATCACGATCCGGCCACCCGAGGTTTCTGCTGCATGCGAGGCCCAGACACCCGCATAGCAGTCGGCCTGAAGCTCCAGCCGGACCGAACCGCTCTCCGCGCCGCGCGCGCCCAGACGCCTGGCCTTTTCAGAGGTCCCCAGCAGGGTCTGAACGTGATGGCCGATCTCGTGGCTGATCACATAGGCCCGGGCGAACTCGCCCCTGGCCCCGAACTTGGTCTCGAGCTCGTTCCAGAAGGTCAGGTCCAGATAGACCTTCTGGTCGGCCGGACAATAGAACGGCCCCATGGCCGACTGGCCGGTTCCGCAGCCGGTGGGCGTGGCCTCATCATAAAGCACCACCGCCTGGGGCGGCGTGTAACGCGACCCGGCAGCTGCGAAGATCGGCCCCCAGACCTGCTGGTTTGAAGTTTCGATGGCGTCGACGAACTGGCCGTTCGCGTCCTTCACCTGCCCGCGTGCGCCTTCCTGCTGGGCCTGGCCCTGCCCCTGAAGCTGCTGAGCGGCGTCGAGGGTGGTCTGGGGGTCAATCCCGAAGACAAAATAGCCGACGGCCGCAAGAACTAGGGCCCCGATCCCGCCACCAGCCAGGCCGACCGGCCCCATGCCCCGGCGATCCACGATATTGCCCGAGCGGCGCGCGCCTCTCCATTCCATACCGAAATCCCCGAACGCCTGAGCTAGTGGTCACTGGCCGGGCGGATGGCCCGAATCCGCGCATTGCCGCGCGAGAGGGCATCCTGCGTCAGACGCTCCATCCGGTCCATCTGCGCGGCAAAGCTGCCTTGGGACACGTCCGGCGATGGCGCACTCGGCGGCACAGTACCGCGCAGCAACACCGCCGATGGAGCCGTCCGCGCGCTGTCCAGTTCCCGCAGAACCAGTGCGGTACGGGCCTCATCCTGCCGGGCTGCGATTTCACGCTGTGTCGCCAGAAGATCCTGCTGCGCCATCTCCGCCTGATGGGCGGCGGCGTTTTGGGCTCGAACGAGGTCCAGCGGGGTTTGAGCGCCCGCCCGGCCGACGATCGCGACGGCCGCCAGGACCACCCATGCTGTTACTGACTTTCGCACCGGGCCGCTCTTCCTGCCATTCAGCCCCGGGCGGAGGCGCTAGGGACGCTTGACGCTGAAACGCGCCAGTTCCTTTTTCGGTGCATCCCAGACCGGGTTCAGCTCTGCGGCCCGACCATAGTCGCGGTAGGCCGCCTGCAGGTCGCCGAGCCCCTCATTGGCCATGGCCCGGTTGAACCAGGCTTTTTCCGGATCCTTGACCCCGAGGGCCAGACCCTTGTCGATCTCGGTAAGACCTTCGCTGTAGCGCTGTTCACCGACATAGGTCGCGCCACGGTTGACCCAGGCTTCGCCCAGTTCAGGATCGATCCGGGCCGCTGCGTCAAAGTCGGCACGCGCCGTCGGGAAATCGCGACGCCGCATCTGCAGGACACCCCGATTGACATAGGTCCGGGCGCGATCGCGGAAATTGAGATTTTCGGTTTCAAGCGCCGTCGTACAGGTCAGGACCGATTTCGGGTCATTGCGCCCGTCAATCGCGGCCTGGGAACAATCCTTGGCCGCGCCGCCGCCCAGTATCAGGGTGGACGCGCCGGCGGCCTCAGCGGCCAGCAGGGTCAAAGAAAGGCATGCAACGCCCCAGAGGCTCGAGGTCTTCATGATGTCCTCCCATGTCGGCCGGCCCTTCAGTCGGGGCCCCGGCACGGAAGTGAGTCCGTTCCAGCCCCTGCGGACCGTACATTTGCCAGTGCAGAGTAGCATGATTTTCGGCGGGTTTCAGATCTTCATCACTCCCTCACCCGGCTGAAAGATTGCACACTTTTAAGCTGTGGCTCCGAAGGGGATGGACTAGGTTGCCGACCTGCGACCTGACCTGCCATCACCCGGGGACGTCTGATGCCGAGCCTGCTTCTTGCTGCCCTGCTGCTGGTCCAGCAGGGTCCTGTCGCCACGCCGACCGAAGTCGCGCCCGTGACCGTGGAGGCCGCAGCCAAGCCGCCGGCCCCGCCGGCCCCGATCGCGGACCGGGCTATCGAGCAGCAATTGAACGACCTTCTGGAGAAGGAACCGGGTCGGGTAATCTGCCTAACCAAAACCCCGACCGGAACCCGGATCGCCAAACCGCTCTGCCAGACCCTGCGTGGCTGGTATGATTTTGAGGCCGCCCGCGACACGGCGTCCCTGCGCGGCGGTGCCGGCGGGATCCAGACTCCACCCTATGAGCTGGTTGATCTCATCAAGGCACGCATGCGCGATCCCACGACCCGCGCCATGGCAGAAGCTCGGGCTGGAGCCCGGCTGGAGGCCGAGGCGCAGGCCAGGGCCGATGAGCGGTAGAGGCCAGCGTATTCGACAGGCCTGGGAACGTGCTAACGGAGCGATCAGCTCCGGAGTCGCCCGTTCCATGCATCTCGCCCGTTTTCCCCGCGCCCGTTTCGCCCATCTGCCGACGCCGCTCGAGCCCCTGCCTCGCCTGGGTGCCGAACTGGGTATCGATCTCTGGGTGAAGCGCGACGACTGCACGGGGCTGGCCGGAGGCGGCAACAAGACCCGCAAGCTCGAATTCCTGCTCGGCGAGGCCCTCGCCCAGGGGGCAGACACCCTTGTGACCCAGGGGGCCGTGCAGTCCAACCACGTGCGTCAAACCATTGCCGCTGGTGCCCGTTTCGGCCTGGCGTCCGAGATCATCCTGGAAGAGCGGACCGGCTCCAGGGCTCACGACTATGTGGGCTCGGGCAATGTACTGCTGGATCGCCTGATGGGCGCGAACATCCGCTTCGTGCCGGCTGGATCCGACATGATCGCCGAACTGGAGGCCTCTGCCGAAACCGTCCGCCAGCGCGGCGGCAAGCCCTATGTCATTCCCGGCGGCGGCTCCAACACGATCGGCGCGCTCGGCTATGCCGACTGCGCCCGCGAACTGATCGTCCAGGCCGACGAGCGGGACCTGCGCATTGACCGGCTGGTTACGGCCACCGGCAGCGCCGGCACCCATGCCGGTCTGGTGGCCGGCTTCGCGGCCCTGTCGGTCGATGTGCCGATCCTCGGCTTCGGCGTCCGCGCCCCCAAGGCCAAGCAGGAAGAGAACGTGTTCAATCTCGCCGTCGCCACCGCCGAACTGATCGGTGCAACGGGGCGCGTCACCCGCGAGATGGTCGTGGCCGACTGCGACTATGTCGGCGAAGGCTACGGCCTGATGGACCAGGGCGTGATTGATGCCCTGACGCTCGCCGCCCGCACCGAAGGCCTGCTGCTCGACCCTGTCTATTCCGGCAAGGCCATGAAGGGCCTGATCGACCAGGCCCGCAAGGGCGCGTTCAAGGGCGAACGCGTCGTCTTCCTGCATACCGGCGGGGCCCAGGGGCTGTTCGGCTATCACACCCAGCTTGAGCCGGCGCTCCTCTAGGAAAACCGCCCATGACCAAGACCCTCGGCGTTCTCGGCGGGATGGGTCCTGCCGCGACCCTGGACTTCCTGGCCAAGGTCCAGGCCGCCACGCCTGTGTCCCGGGAGCAGGATCACCTGCGGGTACTGGTCGACATCAATCCGCACGTGCCTGACCGTAATCAGCAGGGCTCTGATCCCGGCCCGGTGCTGGCCAGCATGGCGGCCGGCCTGCGCGACGCCGGCGCTCAGGTCCTGGCCATCGCCTGCAATACCGCCCACGCCTATGCGCAGGCAGTCCGGGCCAGCGGCCTGCCGCTGATCGACATGCTGGAAACGGCTGGAGAGGTAGCCCGTCTTGGCGGCGCGACACGGGTCGGCGTTCTGGGCACCGGCCTTGCGCTCGGCCTCTACCGGGAGCGGCTGCATCATCAGGGCCTAGAGGTGATCACCCTCGATGACCATGAGCAGGTCGAGTTCATGGCCCTGCTCTATCGCCTGAAGACCGGGGATCTGGGGCCGGACTCACAGGCAGCGATGGCGGCCCTGGCCCATAGGCTGGTGGCCAAGGGAGCCCAGGCCGTGATCGCCGGCTGCACGGAAATTCCGCTGGTTCTGGAGAGCCTGGACCTCTCCGTGCCCCTGATCGACGCGACCCAGTGTCTCGCTGAAGCCTGTGTCAGGGCCTGCCGGGCTGAGACCTGACGGCCACGTCTACAAGACAGGGCTGAAGGACCTCTTCACCACAGGCCTCGATCATGCCGACCAGGGCGGCAGCCCCGCGCGAAGCTTGAGCCATGCGCCGGAGCGCCGCGCGCGCATGGGCGTTGTCGGCGATCTCGGCCTGACGCTCAAGGCGCTCGGCCTCATCAAGATGATCGGTGCGGGTCGGCATGGGCGGAGGGTTTACAGAAGGTAAACACCCCTCACCATGCGACCGCTGGCCGCATGGCCTGTTTTGCACATTGAATCAGTATCTTGAATGATTCGAATTCGTCACGGCCGCCCTGTGACAGGCCGTCATGCCCTCGCCCGAAGCGTCCCTGATCCGCCATGACACCCCCACTGGCCTATCGATCCATATTGGCTCTAGCCAAGTCGTGACACCGGTGTCAAAATGCCCTCAACACGTCGTCTCCAGAAGGCGACACCGTCGGCTCGTCCGGCCGGGAGGACAAACCAGGACGGCCCCTGCCATCGACCTCATCGAGGATCGAGGCGGCCTCCTCGATGATCGTTCCTGGCGGACCGGCCGGCGATTAGACGGAGGTTCCAATGCCGCTCAGCCCCCTCACCCGCCGTCGCCTGATGGCCAGCGCCGCCGCTGCCTTTGCCGCCGCCGGCAATCTCATTCCGCTTCGCGCCCTGGCCGCCGAGGTCCCGAGCCGTGACGAAGCCCTGGCGGCCATGAAGCGCGCCACAACCTTCATGGTCGAAAAAGCCGCCTATAACGGCGGCTATGTCTGGAGCTACCTGCCCGACTTCTCGCGCCGCTGGGGCGAGATGGAAGCCTTCCCGACCATGATCTGGGTGCAGCCGCCGGGCACGGCGACCATGGGCCACCTGTTCCTCGACGCCTATCATGCGACCGGCGATGCCTATTACTACGAGGCCGCCGTGAAGGCGGCCAAAGCGCTGATCGCTATCCAGCACCCGGCGGGTGGCTGGAACTATATCGGCGACATGGCCGGCGAGGCCTCGCTGAAGCGGTGGTACGACACCATCGGCAAGAACGGCTGGCGGCTCGAGGAATTCCAGCACTACTACGGCAACGCCACCTTCGATGACGCCGGCACGGCCGAGAGCTCGCAGTTCCTGCTGCGGCTCTATGCCGAGAAGCAGGATGCGGCCTTCAAGCCCGCCCTCGACAAGGCCCTGCAGTTCGTTCTCGACAGCCAGTATCCGGTCGGGGGCTGGCCCCAGCGCTTCCCGCTGAAGGACGAGTTCCATCATCACGGCAAGGCCGACTATACCGGCTACATCACCTTCAATGACGATGTGGCCGGCGAGAACCTGAAGTTCCTGATCATGGTCTGGCAGGTTCTCGGCGACACCCGGGTTCTGCCGGCGATCCACAAGGCCATGGACTGCTTCCTGGCCTGCCAGCAGCCTCAGCCCCAGCCGGCCTGGGGTCTGCAGCACAGGGTCAACGATCTCAAGCCGGCCGGTGCCCGCAGCTACGAGCCGGAGGCGTTCGCCACCCATACGACCGGTGGCAATATCGCCGCCTGCATGGACTTCTATGAACTGACCGGCGATCCGAAATATCTGGCCCGGCTGGGCGAGGCGCTGGACTGGCTGGATTCGGTCAAACTGCCGGTCGAGATTCAGAAGGGGCGGCCCTATCCGACCTTCATCGAGATCGGCACCGGCAAGCCGCTCTACATCCATCGCACGGGCAGCAATGTGGTCAACGGCCGCTACTATGCCGACCAGAACCCGACCGGCACCGTGATCCACTATTCCTCGTTCCGGTCGGTGAATGTCGCCAGCCTGCGCCAGCGCCTCGCCACCCTGAAGGCCACCCCGCCCGAGGTCGCCAGCCGCAACTCGCCGCTGAAAGGCGGCCGCAGGGCCCTGCCGAAATACTTCACCACCGGCGACATCTCGGTGTCGGATCTCAACGTCAACACCCTGAAAGCCGACAGCGGGGCGGCCTCTCCCGCCAAGGCGGCGGCGCTGATCGCCGGCCTGAACGCCGAAGGCTGGTGGCCCACGGAACTGAAAGCGACAAGCAATCCCTATATCGGCGACGGCTCGGCGACGCCCGCTCCGGGAGACTTCAGCCAGACGCGGGTCGGCGATGCCACCGACACCTCGCCCTACATCACCGATATGCCGAAGGTCGGCATTTCCACGGGCGGCTATATCGAGAACATGTCCACCCTGATAAAATTCATCGGGGTGTAGAGCCAGCGGGTGCGGGTTCTGTGGGGTGGTGAGCCGGGGTTCAGGCCCCCTCACAGGCCCGGCGCAGGTTGACCAGCACCTTGGGGACATCCTTGCGCAGGGCTTCGCGGATCAGACTCCTGGGCACCGGCCAGTCGACCGCCAGACGGTTGTCGTAGAATACCCGCGTGCCCCGGCCGCCGTTCAGGGCCTGCAGCCGCCATTCGCCCTGCTGGGCCTTCAGATCGCCCTCAACCAGTTTGAAGCGGATCCTGCTGACCGGCTCATAGTCCGACCGGAAGACGATGCGCAGGCCGGGAAAGACGAGGTTACGCCGGGTGACATGCTCGCGCACGTCCCAGCCGCGCTTCTGGTCTCCCGACGTCACCCGGCAACTGGCCAGGTTGGTGATCAGCTTGCCGGCCGTGGCGCAGTCGGTCATCACCTTCCAGACCTGTTCCGGCGGCGCATCGATATCGATGACGCCCCGAACATGGCCCGAAATGCCGTCAGGATCCGGCGAGACATCCGCATAGGCCTCGCCCCGCGCCAGCGCGGCCTGGGCCCTGGGTGTCAGGTCGAACGCAGCGGCGGCCGGGCCCAACCCCACGGCCAACGCCAGGGCAATAGCGGCTCCGGTCCAGTTTACGGCCATGGGGTGGTTCTCCGGGGACACGGATGCGCGTCATTCAGAGTTACGCAGCCGCATGCCCTTTGGAGGCAGGGTCAGCCCTAAAGCCCGGCCCGGTCCAGGGCTTCCCGGACCACGCCGGGGGCATGGTCAATGACCCGGAGATAGGCCGTCAGGGCCGCGTCGGGCCGGACTTCGCCCTGTTCGAGCGCCGTAATCCGGTCGACATCGATATGGAAAGCCCTTGCGAACTCGGCCTGCGACAGGCCGCTGCGCCAGCGCACCGCACGAACCAGGGCCCGGGCAGAAAGAGCCTGGGCCGGGGCCGCAGCCTCGTCTATGGCGGGATCGTTCGGATAGGCTGGCCTGGTCATCAAGACGCTCCGCTCTGCCGCTCCCCCCAAGTCCCTCTAGACCCGATTGATTGCGGATTTTCGACGGCTTTGGGGTCGAACCACCATCAACGGCCCGCAATCATCGCCTGGGCCTTGCCTTCCACCCGCTCGAGACCCGTCAGCGGATCGCCGGCGGCTTCCAGCATCGTGTTGAAAACCTTGAGGTCGGCGGTCCTGATGCGCTGGATGCGCTTGTCGCGCGCCCATTCCAGGCCGATCAGTTGGCCTAGCCGGCAGGCCTTGGGCAAAAGCACTGACCGATCCTGCGGTCCGCCCCGGGCCACGAGCCTGCTGACAATCTCGTTCCAGTTGGGCGTGCCCGGGAAGCAAAGCGGCAAGCCGTCGGCGCAGGACCCCGTCCAGAAGCGCCGGTACCAGAGCGCATGGCGATCGGTTTCAAACTTCAGGGCGTCCGTGGGCTGGACGACAGGCTGACAATCCCTGCGGACAAACTCCTCGGCATGGGCTGCGGCCGGTGCCATCAGCGCCAAGGCCGCCAGGTACGCCCCGATGACGCGAGCCATGAAACCTTCCCCGCCCCTAGCTCTGAAAGGATAGTCAATTCGGGTCTTTAGCTGATTTCTCTGACAGAAATGCGGCAGTGGCCTCAATCACCTCGACGAGGCTGAGGCGCTCAACCGTTATACCCTCCGGAAGCCCCGAGAACAGGCGCGTCGGTGCCGCAGCGTCCAGCATGACGAAGACTCCCCGATCGTCAGCACGGCGGATCAGGCGTCCGAAGGCCTGGCTGATCCGGGCCCGGGCCGTGGAGTCGTCATAGCCCTTGCCGCCGAACCGGGCCCGGCGGGCCTTGTGCAGGATGTCCGGGCGCGGCCAGGGCACGCGGTCGAAGACCAGCAGGCGCAGCGACCGGCCCGGCACGTCGATCCCGTCGCGGATGGCGTCGGTGCCCAGCAGGCAGGCATCCTCCTCGGCCCGGAAGATGTCGACCAGCGCGCCGGCCTCCAGCGGATCGACATGCTGGGCATAGAGGGCCAGGCCCTGATCAGCCAACGGCGCGGCGATCTTCTCGTGAACGGCCTTCAGGCGGCGAATGGCGGTGAAGAGCCCGAGCCCGCCCCCTCCGGCGGCCAGGAAGAGCTCCCGCATCGCGGCGGAGACCTGTCGGGCATCCTCCTTGTTGACGTCCGTGACCACGAAGGCGCGGGCATTGCGGGCATAGTCGAACGGCGAGACCAGCCGCAGCACCTTGGGCGTCTGGGGCAGGCGCGCCGCGCCCGTCCGCATCTCGGCGAGGGCGAAGGGATCATCAAGCGCCGGGTCGGTCAGGGTCGCGCTGGTCACCAGAACCCCATGCGCGGGACTGAGGACGGCCGCCCTCAGGGGCTCGGTGGGGTCGACCCAGTGTCGGCGGCAGGCGGCATCGACCACCCGGCCATAGAGGAAGGTCGCCTCGAACCAGTCCACGAAATCCGGATCGTCCTCGGCATCCTCGTCGATCGCCTTGAGGATCGAGCGCCAGGCCGGCAGGGTCATGCGCGCCCGACGGTCCAGGCCGCGCAAGGCGCCCTCGATCCGGGCCCGTTCCGAGGCGCCGAGATGCTCGGCGTCCTCGTCGAGCACATCCTCCAGCTGCCGCGCCAGGGCCAGAAGCGGGGCTTCGATGCCGGCCAGGGCCTTGGCCGCCTCACCGGCCCGCTCGCGGACCAGATCGACGGCCGGTCGTGCTGCGCATTGCAGCCCCTGCTCGAATCCGCCGCGGTCACTGGAGCGGGCGCGGAGCTGCTCGATGACGGCCACCAGATAGGTCTCGATCGGGCCGATCGGATTGGCCTGGCCATCCGGCGGTGCGATGCGGCCCGACCAGCCCTCGCCCGGCAGGGCCGTGGCTGCGTGGAGCACGGCCGTCAGGGCCTGACGGGCGCCTTCGCGGTCGCCCAGGATGTCGAGCAAACGCGCCTCCAGACCCCGGCCACGGCGGCCACGGCCCTCGGGGCCCCGGATCCAACGGCGCAGTTCGGCCGCCTCCGCGCCCGACAGGGCGGCGGAGAAGGCACTGTCGGCGGCATCGAACAGATGGTGGCCTTCGTCGAAGACCACGCGCTTGACCGAGGTGGTCTCGTTGTCGCCCTTCAGGCCCCGCGCCGCCCGCGCGCCGTCAAAGGCGGCCTGGGTCAGGACCAGCGCATGGTTGGCAATGACGATGTCGGCCCGCTTGGAGGCCCGCACGGCCTTCTCGATAAAGCAGATGCGATAGTGCTGGCAGCCGGCATGGACGCACTCGCCGCGCCGGTCGACCAGATTGGCCGGACTGGCCTGCTGGACGGGGGCGATCGAGAACAGGGTCGGCAGCCAGGCGGGGAAGTCACCGCCGGTCATGTCGCCATCCCGCGTCGCCCGGGCCCAGCGGGCGGCCAGGGCCAGACCGATCAGGTCGCCATTGCCCAGCTGGGCACCGTTGATCTGCTCCTGGAAGTTCAGCAGGCAGATGTAGTTTTCGCGGCCCTTGCGCACCACCGCCTTGCGGGCCCGGACCGCCGGATCCGGATAGATCGACTGGCTTTCGCGCTCGATCTGACGCTGCAGGGCCCGGGTATAGGTGCTGATCCAGACCGACGGCCCATTGGCTTCCGCCCACAGGGAGGCTGGTGCCAGATAGCCGAGGGTCTTGCCGACCCCTGTGCCCGCCTCGGCCAGCATCATGCGCGGCTCGCCCTCACGCTCGCGCGGCTGAAAGGCAAAGGCCGCCTCGCGGGCGAAGATGGCCTGGGCCTCGCGGACCTCGTCCAGCCCCGAGCGCTGCAGCAACTCGGTCAGGCGCTCGGCAACCCGGTCGGGATCGATGGGCCGGGTACCGGGCTCACCGACCGGTGCCTGATCTTCCCATTCGACGATGCGGGCCCAGACATCCAGACCCGAGCTGCGAAACTGGTTGCCGACCGGGGCTGAGCGCAGGGCACCGATCACCGCAGGTCCCCAGGCCCAGCCGGCCTTGGCCATGCTCTCGGCGACGGCCAGGGCCTCTTCGCGCGACGGCTGCGGGGTCAGGCGCAGCTCAGCCAGCAGGGCATCGGCCGCCAGGCGCAGGGTGGCGGCCTGCTCGGCCGCGCCTTTCGGCTCGGGAAGGCCCAGGGCCATGGCCAGTCCCACAGACGACGGCGCGCAGAACGTCGCCGGCCGGGTAAAGGCATAAAGCTCCAGCACATCGAACAGGCGAGGCCCTCGCGCCGGCGCATGCATGTTGAGACGCCGCGCGGTCATGGCGGCGTGCGCCACGAGAACCGGTCCATGCTCCAGCAAGTCCCGGGCATCGGGAGCCCGCATCAGGCGGCCGGTGCCCTCGCCGTCGGCGTAGCCGGCACGGGGGCCGGGCAGGACTACCAGGGCAGGAGCAAGGTCGAGAGTCGGCGCAGCGTGGGACACGGCCAGACCCTATCGCCATTCGCGCGCCGACGGAACGTGAACTGTCGCCCCCGGGGCCTCAGGGACGGCTGGCGGCCGTCGCGGCGCGGATCGGCTTGAATTCGGATCCGGCCTTCCAGTCCGGCCAGACGCGCGAATTGGCCAGGTCCTGGCCGACCCTGACGGTCAGCTCGACATCCTGGGCCGCGCCCCGCAGGTCCCAGTCGGCACTCCAGGCATCGCAGGTCTGATGGTAGCAGCGGGCCGTGTAGTCGGCGACCCAGGCCTCCCCGGCGGCCCGACCGCCCTCGACCAGATCCGCTCCGCCACCGAGCCCCATCAGCAGCAGGACCGGCACCCCGCGCTTGGCCAGCGAGAAATGGTCGGCGCGGTAGAACAGCGCCCGTTCCGGCCGGGCATCCGGGGTGATGGTCCGGCCCTGGGCTAGGGCCGCTTGCGCCAGCCGGTCCTCCAGCGCGTTCTGCCCGGCTCCGACCAGCACCACGTCGCGGGCCGGCCCCTTGGTCTGCAGGACATCGAAAGTGAAATTGGCCACCATCTTCGACAACTGGGCCTCGTGGCGGGCGGCGTAGTATTCCGAGCCCAGCAGGCCCCGCTCCTCGGCGGTCCAGGCCGCAAACAGGATGGAGCGCTGCGGGCGCGGCCCTGCGGCAAGAGTACGGGCGGTTTCAAGCACGGCGGCGACGCCGATCGCATCATCGGCCGCCCCCGGGCGGATGGTCCGGCCCTGGGCATCCGGAGCGCCGATGCCGAACGCATCCCAGTGGGCGGCATAGAGGATGGTTTCGTCCGGATGGCTGGTCCCCGGCAGGCGCGCCAGGATGTTGCGGCTGTCCATCCGCTCATGGCGAACCGCAAAGTCGGCCGACAGACTGGCCCCCGCGAGAGGAACCGGCCTGAAGTCGGCCCGCCGCGCGGCGAGCTTCAGCGCCTCGAAGTCCTGCCCCGAGCGCCGGAACAGCTCCGCGGCGGCGTCCCGCTGGATCCAGCCCTGGACCAGCAGCTTTTCCCGAGCGGGATCATCTCGCACGATGTCATAGCCCTCGCCGGCCGGCGCGATCACGGTCGACCAGCCGTAGCCAGCGCCGGGAGCCTCATGAACGATGAGCGCGCCCAGCGCGCCCCGGCGAACGGCTTCCTCGTACTTGTAGGTCCAGCGCGCATAGTAGGTGGCCGCCTTGCCCGCGAACTTGCCGGCTACGGGCTCATCCGGTCCGGCCTCGAAATCCGGGTCGCTGATCAGGATGACGGCGATCTTGCCCTTGAGGTCTACGCCCTTGAAATCGTCCCAGCCCCGCTCCGGTGCGGTCACGCCGTAGCCGACAAAGACCAGCGGCGCGTCCCTGAAGGTAACCCTGTCCACGGGCCGCAGGGTGCTGATCTGGATCTCCTGGGCCTGCTTGACCGCAAGGGACCCTCCGGCGGTGGCCAGGCCCAGGGTTACCGGCCCTTCGGGCTTGAGACGGACAAGCGGCACGGTCTGGGTCCAGGACCCGTCATCGCCGCTCGGCTCCAGGCCGAGCGCCTTGAACCGGCTGACCAGATAGTCGACCGTCAGGCCCTCGCCCGGCCCTCCCGGAGCCCGTCCGGCAAAGGCCTCTGACGACAGGTCGCGGGTGATGTCCGAAAGCCGCTGGGGCGAAACCGACAGATCCTGGGCCGCCGCCAGGGTCGGCGCTGCACCGAAGGTCAGGGACAGGGCCAGGACAGAACCCGCGAAACGACGACTCATCGACCCACTCCGATTGCGACAGCACGGCAGAGCCTAGGGCTCATGAGGTTTTGATGGAACTGGCCGAGACGAAAGTGGCTCCAGATCATCATCCTGACGCCCATGCGGCCACCCGAACACAGGCATGCCCGGCACGGCCCATCTGGAAACGGAACGGGAACATGCTATAGCCTTCGGGATGCCAGCGGCCGATGCCCTTCCCCCCAGATTCCAGGACTGGTTCGCCGCGCGCGGCTGGGCCCCGCGGGCGCACCAACTGGACATGCTGGACAAGGCCCGGGCCGGTCGCAGCGCCCTGCTGATCGCCCCCACCGGCGGCGGCAAGACCCTGGCGGGCTTTCTGCCCAGCCTGATTGACCTCTCCGAGCGCCCGCCGCGCAACTCACCGGCCGGGGTGCATACGCTCTACATCTCGCCACTGAAGGCGCTGGCGGTCGATGTCGAGCGCAACCTGATGACCCCGATCCGCGAGATGGGTCTGAAAATCGTCGCCGAGAGCCGCACCGGCGATACCGGCGAGAGCCGCAAGGCTCGCCAGCGCCTGCGTCCGCCCGACATCCTGCTGACCACACCCGAACAACTGGGCCTGTTCTGTGCCTGGGAGGGCGCCCGCGAATACTTCGCCGACCTCGCCTGCGTCATCATCGACGAGGCCCACGCCATCTGGCCCAGCAAGCGCGGCGATCTGCTGTC
The DNA here is from genome assembly GCF_003060965.1 of Caulobacter sp. HMWF025. Lineage (GTDB taxonomy): Bacteria > Pseudomonadota > Alphaproteobacteria > Caulobacterales > Caulobacteraceae > Caulobacter. Next base: position 28,563 of record NZ_QAII01000156.1, read on the forward strand.
GCTGCATCTGGCCCGCCTGCAGCAGTTCGCCCCGGGAATGCGGCGGGTGGGGCTGTCGGCGACCGTCGACGACCCCGGCCTCGTCCGGCGCTGGCTGGGC
>NZ_QAII01000156.1:28677-62415 GCF_003060965.1 Caulobacter sp. HMWF025
GCCGGCCACACCGCCGAGCACGCGATGGAAGAGGTCTACGGGATCATCAAGGCCAGCCGGACGGCGCTGGTCTTCGTCAACACCCGCTTCCAGGCCGAATTCGCCTTCCAGAAGCTCTGGGAGCTGAATGACGACAACCTCCCGATCGCCCTGCACCATGGCAGCCTCGCGGCCGAGCAGCGCCGCAAGGTCGAGGCGGCCATGGCCCGCGGCGAGCTGCGCGCCGTGGTCTGTACCTCGACCCTGGACATGGGCATCGACTGGGGCGACGTCGACCTGGTGATCCAGCTGGCCGCGCCCAAGGGTGCCTCGCGGATGGTGCAGCGGATCGGTCGCGCCAATCACCGTCTGGATGAGCCAAGCCGCGCCATCTTCGTACCCGCCAGCCGCTTCGAGATGCTGGAGTGCCGGGCTGCGGCCGACGCCATCCTTGAAAACCATCTCGATGGCGAGCCAGAGCGGACCGGGACGCTCGATGTCCTGGCCCAGCACATCATGGGCTGTGCCTGTTCCGAGCCCTTCGACCTTCTGGCCCTGTATGAAGAGGTCCGGGCTGCGGGACCCTATTCGGCCCTGTCCTGGGAGGATTTCGAGGGAGTCGTCGATTTCGTTTCGACCGGCGGCTACGCCCTGAAATCCTACGACAAGTTCCGGCGCATCGTTCCGGGAGCCGACGGCCTCTGGCGGGCGCGCAACGCCCAGACGGTCCAGCGCCACCGCATGAACGTCGGCGCGATCATCTCGCCGGCGACCGTCAATGTCCGGATCGGTGGCGGCAAACGACCGTCGCGCCAAGGAGGCGCGCCTACCAAGAGTGGCGCGCAATCAGCCGCAAAACCGGCTTCCACTTTTGCTGATCGCGCGCGCGGAGGGCGCAAGATCGGTGAGGCCGAAGAGGGCTATTTCGAGCAGCTGGCCCCCGGCGACACCTTCGTCTTCGCCGGCCAGGTCTGGCGGTTCAACAGTCTCGTGGGTGCCGATGCCTTCGTCAGCCCGGCCCCCGACAGCGATCCCAAAATGCCCAGCTGGGGCGGGTCCAAGTTCCCGCTCTCGACCTATCTGGCCAGTCGCGTGCGCCGGATGATCCACGATGAACAGGAATGGCTGGCCCTGCCCGGCGACGTCCAGGAATGGCTGGCCTGGCAGAAGCTGCGCTCGGCCCTGCCCTTGCCCGGCGAAATGCTGGTCGAGACCTTCCCGCGCGGCAAACGCTTCTACCTGGTCTGCTATCCGTTCGAGGGCCGGCTGGCCCATTCGACCCTGGCCATGCTGCTGACCCGCAGGCTCGACCGGCTGGGCGTCGGCCCGCTGGGCTTTGTCTGCAACGACTATGCGCTCAGCCTCTGGTCGCTGAAGCCGATGGACCAGCTGGATCTGGATGCCCTGTTCGACCAGGACATGTTGGGCGACGATCTGGAAGCCTGGCTGGAAGAGAGCTTCATGATGAAGCGCAGCTTCAAGGCCTGTGCCCTGATCGCCGGCCTGATCGAGCGGCGCCATCCGGGGCAGGAAAAGTCAGGCCGTCAGGTCACCTTCTCGACGGACCTGATCTATGACGTCCTGCGGCGCCATCAGCCGGACCACCTGCTGCTGCGGTGCGCCCGGGCCGATGCGGCGAGTGGCCTGCTGGATGTGGCCCGACTGGGCGAGATGCTGGCCCGGATCCGGGGCCATATCCGGCACAAGGCGCTGGAGCGCGTCTCGCCGCTGGCGGTGCCGATCATGCTGGAGATCGGCCGCGAGCGCGCACCCGGCGACGCCGCCGGCGAGATGATCCTGGCCGAGGCCGAAGGCGACCTGATTGCCGAGGCCATGGCGTGACCCGCTTCGAGTCCAGCGCTTGCGGCGGCCTGCGTATCGACCTGGCGGGCACAAGTGTGGTCCTGAGAACCTCAGGGGCGCTCTGGATCGAGCTCGAGAACACGCTGGTGGTCGCCGACCTCCATTTCGAGAAGGGCAGCCACTATGCCGCGCGCTTTGGGCAGATGCTGCCGCCCTATGATACACGAGAGACGCTCGACCGGCTCGATCATGAGATCACGGCCCTCTCGCCGGCGCGCCTTGTTTTCCTAGGCGACAGTTTTCATGACGCCCAGGGCGAAGCCCGTCTGGCCGGGGACGATGCGGCACGCCTTGCAGGTCTCGCCCGTGGCCGCGATCTGGTCTGGGCCGTCGGCAATCACGACGAAGAGGGCCCCCGCGTCCTGCCCGGCCAGGTAATCGATGAAATGACCGTGCTGGGCCTGGTTCTGCGCCATGAGCCCCGGGCCGGACTCCAGCCCGGCGAGGTGGCCGGCCACCTGCACCCGGCGGCACGGGTCTCCAGCGGTCGCAGCAGTGTTCGGCGTCGATGCTTTGTTACGGACGGCGACCGCCTGATCCTGCCGGCGTTCGGCGCGTTCACGGGCGGTCTGAATGTGCTGGATCAGGCCTTTGGTGGCCTGTTTGCCGGCCCCCTGCTCGCGGCGGCCCTCGGAAAGCAGAAGGTCCACGCCATCGGACGTCGGTCCCTGCGTCCGGACTGATCCTTACATGTTGAGGGCCTGCTCCAGGGAGAAGGCGAGCGAGATGGCCGCGCCGGAGGTCAGCAGGGTCCGCATGCGCGGCCGCCAGGCCGGGCCGTCGTGGTCCGTCACATCCCAGACCCACTGCAGCAGGAACAGCAGCAGGAAACCCGAAAGCTGCCAGGCCGGTTCAAAATGCAGCTCACCGAGCAGAAGGCCGAAGCCGGCCAGCGGGAAAACCAGCGAGATCCCCAGCACCAGCCAGCGCGGGTTCTTGTTCTCGATTTCCAGACCACTTCGCACGCCGCCGAAGTACGAGACCATGGCGGTCGAGTAGGCCAATAGCGCCATCAGGGCACCGCTCTGCGCCGCAACCGGCCCATAACAAAAGATGCCCGAGGCGACGAAGAAGGGGATCAGGGTCGACAGACCGAAAACCCAGACCGCCGGCGGGACCGGTACACGATCCACTGCTGGCTCGCTCATGACTCTACTCCTCCGGAAGGCCGCCAGGAGCGACCACCCCTTCCCGGAGCGGGACTATTACCGAGACGAGCGTCGCCGTCCACGGAGGATCAACGAATGTAAACCGTAAGCCGGTCCAGCGTTGCCGCGTCCAAAGCGCCGGAAGACGGCAACCCCTGATCCCGCTGATACGCCGCAATCGCCATGCGCAGGGCCGGAGACGCCACGCCATCACGCGGTCCCTGATAGTATCCCAGCTGGGAGAGAACCCGCTGGGCCGTTCCGAGACCCGTCGATGACGACACCACGGCCACGCTGTTGGACGCGACAACCGGGGCCTCGGTCTGGGGACGGAACGCATAGGCCGAACGGTCAGCCGTGCGCTGGGCCTCAGCCGACAGTTGCGACCGAAGCTTGGCCGCCCGCGCCTTGGCCGTCGCATCGCCAGACCGGCTGGCAATGACATACCACTTGTAGGCATCGGCCGGATTCTGGCTCACGCCCAGCCCCTGCTCATAAAGCTGGGCGAGGTTGAACTGGCTGTCGAGCAGGCCCATGTCGGCGGCCTTGCGGAACCAGCTGGCCGCCACCGTCGAATTCTTGGGGCCGCCTTCGCCCTTGAAGGCGTACAGACCCATATTGTGCATGGCCCGGGGCTCGCCGGCCACGGCAGCTCTTTCCGTCCAGCGCCTGGCTTCGGCGAGGTTCTTCTTCACGCCGCCACTACCGACTTCGTGCATCTTGCCGAGATAGAACTGGGCGCGCGGCAGACCAAGATTGGCCGCCTTGCGCATGATTTCGACGCCGCTGCGGTCCTGGGACTCAATCTTGCGAACAGCGTCTTCAAACAGCGCCTGAGCGTCTTCCTGAGGTGCAGGCGGCGGTGGCGGTGGCGCTTCAACAGCTGCCTGCGACGGAGCAACCTGCTGGGGTGCTAGGGCCACGGCAACACGTGGCGGCGGGCTGTTGGGATCGACCTCAGCGGTCTTGATCTCGACGTCCGCCTTGCGCCCCTGAATGGCCATGGCGACGCGTTCGGGCGTCTGGCCCGCACCGCCCTGCTGGAGTTGAAGCAGGCCAATACCCGCCCCGACCGTCCCGGCGACCGCGACGACGGTAAGGGCCGTCGTCAGGGCAGAGCCGGAGCGACGGCGGACCTTCTTGGCTCCCTTGGCTCCAAAACCCGAGAACAGCGACGTCGCTGCGCCCTCGGCCTTGGGCTTCGGCCTGCCCTTTTCCTTGTCCTTGCGGCTGTCGGTCGTCGCCGCAGCACGGGCAGCCGCTCGCGCCTGTTCGATCACCTCACGGGTCGACAACGGCCGGTTCAGGGCCTCGCCGGCTCCTGGGGCGCTCTCAAACTCGGACCGGGCCCCGAAAGTCTCTGACGGTTCAGCGCTGAAGTCTTCCGGCTCGGGATCTGCCGCAACCAGGTCATCCTCAAAGCTGCCGGCAGGCTCAAACCCGCCGTCATCATCGAACCGCGACGGAGCAGGCTCAGTGGCCGCAAACGGCGACGACTCGAATGCCGGGGCCTTGTAGGACGGCGGGTCGAAGGCCATCGGGGCCGCAGCCGCTGAAGTGGTCGGGGCCGCGAAGACGTCCTCGTCCACCGAAGGCTCGCCTCCGAAGGGATAGCGATCCTCGTCGAAGGGGGAGGCCGGGGCGTGGGTCACGGGCGGCGGGGCCGCCGCAGCCACACTGGCCTGCTCGGCCAGCTTGCGCTGGGCGTCGCCCAGCCGGCTGTCGATTTTCTCGCGGGCTTCTTCGAGAAGCTTGAGCGTACGCTCTTCGCTGAGGCGGATCCGGTCGATCAGTTCCTGAGACGAACGCTCGTGGCGCTGGTTCAGGCGGTCGGTGACCCGCGCCACCTGTTCGCCAACGTCGTCGATCGCCAGCGCATTGCGACGCTCGGCATTGCCGATGCGTTCGGCCAGTTTCTCGGTGATCCGGGCGATTTCAACGCCGAGCTTCTCAAGCGCCTGCGCCTGAACACTGTCTGCCCGGTTGAGCTTGTGTTCCACCGTCGAGGCGATACGCGCGACTTCTCCGCCGACCTGCTCGATCGCAGCGGCATTGCGGCTTTCAGCGGCCTGAACCCGGCGATTGAAGGCATCGGCCACGCCGACGACCTCACGGCCCATGCGCTCGATGGCCTGGGCCGAGCGCTGCTCGGCGGCCTGAACATGGGCCGACATCTCACCGAGCTTGCGCTCCATGCGATCAAAGCGACCGTCGGCACTGTCCCGGAGCTTGGCGGCCATTTCGAGCCGCGCGGCTTCCATCCGCTGCGTCAGGTCGCCGGCGAGCCGGTCGAGCCGCTCCTGTACGCCGGTGGTGGCATCCGTACCCTCGACGGCGCGAAGCCGGCCATCCAGGGCAGAAAATGACGCCCCCAGATCCTTCAGGGCTTCGGCCGTGCGCGACTCGGCCGCTTCAAGCCGCTGGCCCAGGCGGGCAACGACTTCATCGACCACCGCCGTGGGATCGATCTGACCGACGACCGGTGAGGTCTCGCCCTGAGAATCCAAGCGGGCTTCCAGGGCGGCGATGGACTCACGGGTCCGGGACTCGCCCTCGTAGAGATGGTTGGCGACCTTGCCGAGCGCGCCTTCCAGCGCCCTCATGGCTTCGGCTGAGCGCGGGCCGGCAGCCTCGGACTCTATGCGGCGCAGGCGCTCGGACGCGCGAGCCTGCTCGGTCTTGATCTCGTCAACAGCCCCCTCGAAGCGGGCGGCGACAGCGACCTGTTCACGCTCGGACTCGGCCAGACGCCCGAGCACGCCGCGGACCGACTGGTCGATGCCCGATATCGCGGCGGTAGAACGGCTCTCGGCGGCCTCGATGCGGCCGGTCAGGCGATCAAGGGCCAGCGCTACGCGGCTGACCTCGTCCGCCGGATGCTCGGGGACTTCGATCCGGGCGGGCGTTTCATCGTCCTTGGCGATCTGCAGATAGGGTCGAGAGGCACGGTCCTGGCCTGCGCCCGCATGGCTGTCCGACAGGGACAATTCAGCCCCCGGCCCTTCGCCCTCAATGATCATGCGGTTGAGCCACTCGCCCAACGTCATGCCGGAGCGACGCGCGAGGTCCTTTGCGACCTCACGTGCCTTGGGATCAATCCCCTTAACGCTCCATGGCGCTGCGGCCGTCATACGAATCGACTCCCCGTACCTGGGGACAAACGCTAGTCACCGATTCCTAGGGTGTAAACGCGACCCAATCGCTAAATCTAGTGGGTGCACGATTCACAAGTGGAAGAATCAGGACGCACCTTTAACCATGAATAGCTTGGTTAAAATGCAAGAGGGTTAATACGCCTTAATCATTTGCCAGGCGCATTGTCGCAGGGCATGGAGCGCCGATGGACCTGCCTTTCACTGTAACCGTCCTTGTCGTGCTGCTGCTGCTGGCCGTGTTCTGTGGCTGGCGCGGCGCGCGTCCGCCCAACGTTTTAAAGGGGCCGCGCATGGTTCCATGGCGCCCTTTGATGATGGCCTGTGTGGTGGGCATGATGCTGCTGCTGGTGCATCTGCTGAACCTGCTCGGCCTCGAGACCGGTAACCGCCCGCGTTACTAGGTCGCAGACTTCTTGGGCCGCTTTGTCAGTCCACTTACGCCGCCGGACGACAGCAATCCGATGTCGGCGAGAAGAAACGGGATCGCCCACTTGCGCGGCGCGGCAATATAGCGCGGCTGCCAGACAGGATCATACTTGTCCTTGTACCGGCGGACGCCCTGGAAATTGTAGATCTCTTCGCCGCGCTCGTAGAGCAGGCGCCCAACGCGCGACATGATCGGGGCCAGGGGCCGGTCTTCCAGTCCCGCAAGCGGGGCCATTCCGAACTCGAAGGCCTGGTAGCCTTCCTCGCGCCCCCATTGCAGGAGCTCGACGAAGAGATAGTCCATGACATTCTTGGGCGCGTCGTCGGAATAGCGCATCAGGTCCATGGAGAAGGCGGCCTTGTGGGCCGTGGTCCACAGGGTTGCGAACGCCACGATGCGCCCTTCAAAGCGCACCAGGGCAACGGGGAACTCGGCCACATAACGCGGTTCGAACCCGCCCATGGAAAAGCTCTTCTCGCCCCCGGCATGATGGCTCAGCCACGACTCGGAAATGGCCTTGAGTTCCTCCATGACCGTTTCGACCTGATCGGCCGGCAGGACCTGGAACTCTGCCCCGCCCTCGCCCGCCTTGCGCCAGTTGCGACGCAATACCTCGCGCCGGCGACCGACCAGGGAGAAGGCCGCAAGAGGCACCGCGGCACTTTCTCCCGTCTTCTGGATCGCCAGGCCAAGATCCACAGTGTCAGGCAGATCCCCGGGCCCAAGGCCATAGAAACCGGCCCGCGCAGCATGGGCATCAGCCAGTTCCCGGAACCGCCAGAACAGCTCCATGCGCTCGTCCTGGCGTCCGACCGGTGGCCCAAGTGCGATCCACGAGCGCCGCCGAACCCCGAACATCAGGAAACTCTCGCCCGAGGCCGAGAACAGAAAGCGCTTGTCACCCAGCAGGGCGAGGTTTGAGCCGGGCTCGGCATCTTCCGCCTTGGCCAGGATCGCGCGGACCCGGTCGAAGTCCGGGTCGGTGTCGTCCACGACCGGCGGCTTGGCCGGTGTCGCAATCAGTCGCCAGATCCCGATCGCCAGGAGCAGGATGGCCGCGGCCACCGACGAGCGGATGGCGCGCGCCGCGTCCTGGTCGCCCATGAGCCGCATCCACGACTTGTCGGCATATTCGGTGTGGGTGAAAATCCACCAGCCACAGAAGGCCGCGCCGCCGAGGGCGGCAGCGACAGAGAGCAGCCAGCCCGGCGTGATCTCCATCCGGAACAGCGCCGCCTTGCGGGGAAAGGCCTCGTGAAACGGCAGGATCAGCAGGCAACAGACCGTCAGCAGCGCGGTCTCTTCCCAGTTCAGACCCTTGAAGATCGCCAGCAGGGCGGCCGCGCCCAGGGATATCACCGCGGCCCACCAGGCCCCGTCCAGTCGCGAGCGCAGACCGAAGGCCAGCAGCAGCAGGACAAGACCGAGAATGGACGACACGAAGTGGCTGATTTCGATCAGCAGGTCGGGCGCGAAGGCCAGAAGCAGGGCGAACCGGGTCGGCTCGGACGGGGTCGCCCCCGAGGTGAGCAGCATGACTCCGGCAGAAACCGCGAGGATGGCCGACAGCGTCGGCGCCATCGCCAGTGCCGCCGGTCTGAATTCTGGCGCTGACATCAAGATCCCGGATCGGCGAATCCCCTGCGGGACCCCACGGCAGGAGCTTCTATACGCCAGAACGCGCCGGCTCGCGCCTGACTTGAGGTAAACACATGTTTGAATCGACTTGCCCGCCGCGCCCGGTGGCGTAGTCTGCTTCCGAAGCGGTGCACGAAGCGCCGGGGAATGACGATCCCAAAGGAGAGACAAGCATGGCCGACTTCGGGGCGACCGAAATCGACGCTTTCCGCGCTGAAACCCGCGCCTGGCTGGAAGCCAACTATCCGCCGTCGCTGAACGCGCCGATGGGCGAGGACGAGGCCCCGTGGGGCGGCCGCAAGATGGTCTGGAAGAACCCTGACGCCAAGCTCTGGCTGGAGCGGATGGGTGCCAAGGGCTGGACAGCCCCGACCTGGCCCAAGGAATATGGCGGCGGCGGTCTGTCCAAGGAGCAGGCCAAGGTGCTGGAGCAGGAGCTTCGCCGCCTGAAGGCCCGTCCGGCCCTGATGAGCTTTGGGGTCTGGATGCTGGGCCCGGTGCTGCTGGAATATGCCACCGAGGAACAGAAGAAGCGCTTCCTGCCGGAGATCGTGCGCGGCGAAACCCGCTGGTGCCAGGGCTACAGCGAGCCGGGTGCAGGCTCTGACCTCGCTTCGCTGCAGACCAAGTGCGAGGACAAGGGCGATCACTACCTGATCAACGGCCAGAAGGTCTGGACCAGCTATGCTGACCAGGCCGACTGGATCTTCTGCCTCGTCCGCACTGATACGACCAAGAAGCACGAGGGCATCTCGTTCGTGCTGTTCGACATGACCACGCCCGGCGTCGAGGCCCGGCCAATCAAGCTGATCAGCGGCTCCTCGCCCTTCTGCGAAACCTTCTTCGACAATGTGAAGGTTCCCAAGGAACAGCTGGTCGGCAAGCTGAACGGCGGCTGGGACATCGCCAAGCGGCTGCTGCAGTATGAGCGCCAGAACATCAGCGCCAGCGGCTTTGGCGGCGGTGGCGGCCTGGACGTCGTCGAGGCCGCCAAGGCCGAGATCGGGACTGACGCCGAGGGCCGGATCGCCGACGGCGACCTTCGCGCCCGGATCACCGCGCACCGCATGGACGCCCATGCCTTCATGCTGACCGTCCGCCGCGCCGAGGCTGAATCCAAGACCGGCAAGGGCCCCAGCGCCGCCGTGTCGATCATCAAATATGCCGCCGCCAAGATGAACCAGGAGCGCACCGAGCTGCTGGTCGAGGCCCTGGGCCTGCAGGGCCTGGGCTGGGAAGGCGAAGGCTTTACCAGCGACGAACTGAACGCCATGCGCGCCATGCTGCGCGCCAAGGGCAACTCCATCGAGGGCGGCACCAGCGAGGTGAACCTGAACGTCGTGGCCAAGCGCGTGCTCGGCCTGCTGGATCACCAGTAGACGATGCTGACCTTCTGGTACGAGTTCGCCTCGACCTACTCCTACCCGGCGGCCATGCGCATCGAGCGACTGGCCGCCGAGGCCGGGGTGGCCGTCGACTGGCGGCCTCTGCTGATCGGGCCGCTGTTCCACGAGCAGCAGGGTCTGACAGACAGTCCGTTCAACAGTTTCCCGGTCAAGGGAGCCTACATGTGGCGGGACCTTGAGCGGGTCTGCAGCGCCGAGGGTCTGCCCCTTCGCCGCCCCAGCCAGTTCCCGCGCAACGGTCTCCTCGCCGCGCGCATTGCCGTCGTCGGCCTGGATGACGGCTGGACGCCGGCTTTCAGCCAGGCGGTCTACCAGGCCAATTTCGTCGACGATCAGGACATCAGCGACCCTGCCGTCCTGATCCCGTTGATCGCGTCCGTCGGCGCTGGTCCGGAACACGTTCTGGCCGCCGCCAATTCCGATCCCGTCAAGGCCCGCCTCAAGCAGCATGTCGCCCAGGCGCGGGACCAGGGCGTGTTCGGCGCGCCAAGTTTTGTCACCGCCGACGGCGAGCTCTTCTGGGGCAATGACCGTCTCGAACAGGCCCTCGACTGGGCCGTCAAACATCAATCGAGGGAGCACGCCTGATATGGCCGTACTGACCGAAGAACAGACCATGCTGCGCGATGCGGCCAAGGGCTGGACCACCGACAGCGCCCCCGTCGGTGCCCTGCGCAAGCTGCGCGACAGCAAGTCGGGCCAGAGCTTTGATCCCGCCGCCTGGGCGGAGATGGGCCAGATGGGCTGGGCCGGGGTGATCGTGCCCGAAGAGCATGGCGGCTCGGCGTTCGGCTATCTGGGCCTCGGTCTGGTGCTGGAAGAAGCCGGTCGCAACCTGGTGGCCTCTCCCCTGCTCTCCACGGCCCTGATCAGCGCCTCGGCCCTGACCCTGGCCGGTACCGCCGAGCAGAAAACCGCCTGGCTGGACCGGATCGCCGCCGGTGAGATCGTCGCCACCCTCGCCGTAGACGAGCACGCTCACCATGCACCGGCCCGCATCGCCCTGTCGGCCACGGCCTCTGGCGACGGCTTCACCCTGAACGGCAGCAAGACCTTCGTGCTGGACGGCAATGCCGCCGACCTGCTGATCGTCGCGGCCCGGACCAGCGGGACCTCGGGCGACACGGCGGGCATCACGCTGTTCCTCGTCCCCGGCGACGCACCCGGCGTAACGCGGACCCACCTGTCGCTCATCGACTCGCGCGGGGCCTCGAAGATCACGTTCACGGACGTTCAGGTCGCTGCGACCGCCGTGCTGGGTGAAGTCGACAAGGGCTGGGCCGTGCTGGAGCCCACCCTCGACCGGGCCTATGCCGGCCTGGCGGCGGAGATGCTGGGCAGCGCCAATGCCGCCTTCGAGATCACCCTGGACTACCTGAAGACCCGGACCCAGTTCGGCCAGGTCATCGGCACCTTCCAGGCGCTGCAGCACCGGGCCGCCAAGTGGTTCACCGACATGGAAACCACCCGCTCGTGCGTCGAGGCCGCGCTCGAAACCCTCGATGCCGGTGGAGATGCCCGCGCGCTGGCCTCACTGGCCAAGGCCAAGGCCTGCGAAGTCCTGCACCTCGCCTCAAACGAAATGGTCCAGATGCACGGCGGGATCGGCATGACCGACGCTCATGACTCCGGCCTCTACATGAAACGCGCGCGCGTGACGGAGGCCCTGTTCGGCGGGGCCTCTTTCCACCGTGACCGCTACGCCCGTCTGCAGGGCTTCTAAACCTCGGGCCCATCCCCCCTGAACGGGGGATGGGCACCCCCGCCAGGCTCCACATATCGTTGTTCGGTATGGCGAGCCTGGGGCCGACGCGGAACTGTTCCGCCGGACCGGCCGAATTCCCCGGGGGGACGATATGCGCGTGACCAACATCAGGATTGCAACACAAGGAGCCCGATTGGGCCCTGTTCTGGCCCTTTCAACGGCCGCAGTCCTTGCCCTGTCTTCACCCGTCCAGGCGCAGTACGGGCTTCCGGGTCCAGGACCTGAAGCGGCCATGAGTTGCGAACAGATCCTCGCCGAAATGGCCCGCATGGATCAGGCCATGGGCCTCGCCAATACCGAGATTGCCAACGCAAATGGCACAGCCAAGGTCGCTGATACCGGTATGGCCCTGGGTATGGAAGCCGCCCTTCGCAGCGGTGCCCTGACCAAGATGCCCGGCCTTGGCCGGTTTGCGGGCATGGCCGCCCAGGCTGCCAAGGCCTCCGCTGCCGCCAAGGCCGAGCAAGGGGCTCAATCCATCCAGGTCGCTCAGCAGCGTCGGGCGGTGATGGCCGGGCTCTATCAGGGCCGCAACTGCGGCGCTCAGAGCGCCACCTTGCCCATGGCCGTCGCCCTGACCTCGACGCCGGCCGCGGCGGTCGCGCCGGCCGCCCTGGTCACGACCCAGGACCTACCCCTTCGCGCGGCAGCGGCACCATCGGCTGCCGTCCTCGGCTCGCTTCGGGCCGGGGCCAACGTCTACCCCACGGGCGCGCGAAACGGCGTCTGGATGGAAGTCGATGACGACAACGGCATCCGGGGCTGGATGTCTTCGGCCTTCGCCCGACCGCGCTGAGGTTCCACCCAGGCCACCCCACAACGGCCTGGGTCGACGCCCATGGGAGCAGGCCCGGGCCCACCCCCGGTACCCTGGCCTGCAGCGCTGACACCGCCTGTCGCGCTCACGGCCCCTTCGGTGATCCCCGTCACTGCAAGGGGCCCCCATGCCGCGTCTTCCGGCGGGAAACCCCTCGAAAACGCCAGGTGCCTAACGGCGACGGACCGGCATGGGCGCATGGGCCAGACGCAGCAGATTGGCCGCGCCTGGAGCCCCGAACGGCGTCCCGGCGACAATCAGCAGCCGCTCACCCGGAGCCAGAAGACCCAGTTCCAGGGCCTTGCTCGCGGCATCGGTGGTGACCACTTCAAGGCTGTCGGGCTGGGTGCTGACCCGGGGCTCGATCCCCCAGACCAGGGTCATGCGCCGCACGGCGTCGATCAGGGGCGACAGCGCCAGAACCGGCTGCAGCGGCCGCTCGCGGGCCAGACGGCGGGCCGTGGCCCCGGTCGTCGTGAAAGCCACCAGGCACTTGGTCGAGCCGGCCTTGGCCGCACCGGCGGCCGCGACCACCAGAACGTCGGCGTCCTCGTCGACATGCGGCTGTTCGGCCTGCATCAGCTCAGGCCAGCGCGGATCGCGCTCCACCCGCTCGATGATACGGTTCATCATCGAGACCGCCTCTTCGGGATAGTCGCCCGCCGCGCTCTCGGCTGACAGCATCACTGCGTCAGCGCCCTCATAGACCGCATTGGCGACGTCCGACGCCTCGGCCCGGGTCGGGGTCGGCGAACTGGTCATCGACTCCAGCATCTGGGTGGCGACGATCACCGGAATGCCGCGTTCGCGCGCCGCCCGCAGGATGACCTTCTGGGCCACCGGAACCTCTTCCGGAGCCATTTCCACGCCGAGGTCGCCGCGGGCCACCATGACGCCGTCGCACAGGTCCATGATTGCGCCGAGGCACTGCAGGGCCTGGGGCTTCTCGATCTTGGCCAGGACCGCCGCACGCCCTTCGACGATGCGGCGAAGCTCGGCCATGTCCTCAGGCGCCTGGACGAACGACAGCGCGACCCAGTCCACGCCGAGACGCAGGGCAAAGGCGAGGTCCTCGCGGTCCTTCGGGGTCAGGGGTGACATCGGGATCACGACATCCGGTACCGCCACGCCCTTGCGTTCCGACAGCTTGCCGCCGTTGACCACGGTCGTGTTGGCATAGCCCGGCCCGGCGTCGGTCACGGTCATGCGCAGCTTGCCGTCATCCAGCAGCAGGGTCGCGCCCGGCCGCATGGCGGTAAGGATTTCCGGATGCGGCAGGTGCACGCGGGTGACGTCGCCCGGCGTCGGATCGGAGTCGAAGCGGAAGGCCTGACCGGCCTTCAGCACCACCGGACCGTCCGCAAACTTGCCGACCCGAAGCTTGGGGCCCTGAAGATCGGCCAGGATGCCCAGCGGTCGGCCGACGATCGGCTCGGCCGCCCGGATCGCGGCATAGACCGCCGCATGGGTTTCATGGGCACCGTGGCTGAAATTCAGCCGGAAGACGTCAGCCCCGGCCTTGGCCAGGGTGACGATCATTTCCGGAGAACTCGACGCCGGGCCGATGGTGGCCACGATGCGGGAACGACGCGCGCGGATCATGCGGCCGCTCCTTTTGTGAGAGACAGGGTCAGTTGGCGGGGCAGACGGCGTCGCCCTCGTTGGAGGCCAGGCTGATCTCGGTGAAGGCCATGGCGAAGCGTCCGGACGTCGACAGGGCGAACGGGGACGAAACGTGCGCCATATCGGCACCCTTGGCCTTGAAGCAGGACAATTTGATCTTGGCTGTACGCCATTCGCCGATTTTCGCGCTGGAGAACGTTGACGTTACGTCTAGTCCGACATTGCAGGATTCGCCACAGCCGATCGCCATCGAAACCGGTCCGGTTGGCGCAACGTCAACGCGGTAGCGCAGCATCACCGCCATGTCGCCCGTCGTCTGGCGCGACAGGTCGACCGGCTGGCCCAGAATGATCAGCGCCCCGTTGCCCTGCCCGCTCCAGTCGGCGAGTCGGGCATTCTCCTGGGCCCCCGCGTCGATGGCCTTCACCGACAGCGCTCCGGCCACATTGAGGGTCCAGGGCGGCGGCGCACGTCCCGCCACGAAGTAGCGATCGACATTGACGGCGGCCGAAACCATGCCCGCATCCTCGGACAGGGGCCCCATCTTCACCGGCTTGGCGTAGCTCAGCCCGTAGCCATAGGCGAACTGGGGGTCATAGCCCGCATCGCCGCGATTGAGCGGCACCTGATTGGCGCGCTTGGGCCAGGAAAAGGACAGCTTGCCGGAGAAGTCGTGACGGGCCTTGCCGGCCTTGTCGCCGACCAGGACATCGGCCACGCCGCCGCCCTCGCTGCCCGGCAGCCAGGCGGCCACAAAGGCGTCAGCGGCGTTGATCTCGGGATTGGCCCACATCGGCCGGCCGCTCAGGAACACCGCAACCACCGGGATCCCCTGGGCCTTCAGCGTCTTCATCAGCGCCAGGTCGGTCTTGTTGCCGGGCTGGTACTCGAGATGGGTCAGGTCTCCCTGGAACTCGGCATAGGGGTTCTCGCCGAAGACGACCACGGCGACGTCCGGCTTCTGCTTGAAGCTGCCATCCGTCGAAACCTCCGCCGATCCGCCTCCGGCTTTCAGGGCATCGGCGATGCCGCCATAGATCGACTGCCCGTTCGGGAAGTCGCTGTTCTTGTTCCCAGTCCCTTGCCAGGTCAGGGTCCAGCCGCCGGCCTGCTTGCCGATATTGTCTGCCCCGTCACCGGTCACCAGGACCCGGGCCGAACTCTTGATCGGCAGCACGCCCTGGTTCTTGAGCAGAACGAGCGACTTGCGGACCGCCTCGCGAGCAACTGCCCGATGGGCCGGTGCGCCGAGAAGGTCGAACCGGCCTTCCAGCGGGCGTTTGGCGTCGAACAGCCCGGCCTTGACCTTGACCCGCAGGACCCGGCGCACGGCGTCGTCCAGGCGGGCCATCGGGATGGTCCCGTCCTTGACCTGGGCCAGAGTGTTTTCGAACAGACCCTTCCAGCTGTCCGGGCCCATGACCATGTCCATGCCGGCGTTCCAGGCCTGCGGGCAATTGGTGTTGGTACAGCCCTCGACCTGGCCGTGGGCGTTCCAGTCGCCCACAATAAAGCCTTCAAAGCCGAGCCGGCCCTTGAGCACGTCGGTCTGCAGGCTCTTGTTGCCCGTGTGCTTGACGCCGTTCCAGCTCGAGAACGAGACCATCACCGTCAGGATGCCGGCCTCGACGGCGGGCGGATAGCCCTGGGCATGCAGACGGATCAGATCCTGCTCGGAGACCAGGGCATCCCCCTGGTCCTTGCCACCGTCGGTGCCACCGTCTGCCAGGAAGTGCTTGGCCGAGCCCACCACGTGGTTTGAGGCCAGCGGTTGCCCAGCCTTGAGAACGCCCTGCAGTCCGAGCGTCATCGGACCTGCATAGAGCTTTGCGATCTCCGGATCCTCGGCATAGCCTTCATAGGTCCGCCCCCAGCGCTCGTCGCGGGGCACGGCCAGGGTCGGGCCGAAAGTCCAGTCTGCGCCGGTGGCCGCGACTTCCGTCGCCGTGACCTCACCGATCCGACGGATCAGGTCCGGATCACGCGCTGCTCCCAGGCCAATGTTGTGCGGGAAAACCGTCGCCCCGACGACGTTGTTGTGCCCATGCACGGCGTCGATGCCGAAAATGATCGGGATGGCATTCTGGCCTTCGCGCTTTTCGAGGGCCACGGCGCGATAGGACTTGATCCACTCCACCCAGCGCGCGGCCGTCGCGCGGTCATTGCCGTCCGGCGCGGTATTGCCGCCGGCCTCGACGGATCCGAGCGGGTATTTTTTCAGATCTTCCGGCGCGATGGCCGAGCCGTCGGCCATGATGGTTTGTCCGACCTTCTCCTCCAGGCTCATCCTGGCCATCAGGTCAGTGATAAAGGCTTCGGTTTTGGCATCCGTGATGGAAGCGGGGCTGGCTGCCTTGGGCCACAACTCCGGATGGGCCACGCCGGACGGCGCCTGGGCAGCAGCAGTGGCGCTCAGCCCCCCGGCCACGAACAGGGCCAGGACCGATGCGGAGACGAGACGACGGCGAGCGAGCATGGTGTTTCCCGTAGAAAAGGACGGGCGGCCAGAGGCCGACCGCAAGCCAAGGACGTGACGACCCGCACGCGCTGCAGCGCACAGGACAGGCGACTTCAGATGTGCAGAAGGCCGGCCCTTGCGCCGGACAAACAGCCCTCGCGATCCCGGGATGGGGATCGGGAAATGGCGCTTCCTCCTGCAGCCACACCTTTGGTGTGACCATCATTGTTCAGTGGAATGACAACGTAGTCAGACAGCGCTGTCAACTACAATCTTGTCTGACTAGCCGTTCGTCAGACCCAGTCTGGGGCTGGGGCCCGTGGACTCCCGGACCACCAGTTCAAAATCCAGCAGGCGTGAGGGCGGTCGCGCGCCCTCGTCCCAGGTGACGCCTGTCAGCAGCATGTCGGCCGCCGCCCCCGCCATGGCGGCGATCGGCTGGCGGACCGTCGTCAGTTGCGGCCAGGTCACCTTGGCGCCCGGTGTGTCGTCGAAGCCGGCCACAGAAAGGGTTTCCGGCACGTTCAGGCGCAGACGGTTGGCAACGGCCATGACGCCAAGGGCCATGTCGTCGTTGCTGGCAAAGACCGCCGTGGGTCGGTCCTCGTCGCTGAGCAGACGCTCAGCGGCTTCAAAACCGGAACGGAATGAGAAGTACCCCTGCTCCATTCGCTCAGGACGTACCGGCAGGCCGGCATCGCCCATGGCATCGACAAAGCCCTGCCGCCGCAGATGGGTCGCCCCGTGATCCGGGTGTCCGAGGATGAAGCCGATATCCTTATGGCCAAGATCTATGAGGTGACGGGTCATCTCATAGGCCGCAAGCCGGTCGTCCATGCCGACCCGCGCCGAGCGGTCGAGATCCGAGCCCGGCGAGATCCGCACAAAAGGGATGTCCTCGCGTTCGAGGGCGTCCATGACGATCGCGTTGTCGCAGACCGGGGCGGTGAGGATCACCCCGTCCATCCGCAGATTGGCCAGCATCGGCGCGACCTGCGCCTCAACGTCGTCGGCCGTGGAGTCGAGGGGCTCGACGATCAGGTGATACCCCTCCTCCCGGCAGCGCGCGATCGCGCCAAGCTGGACGTCGGTGATGTAGCCGGGGCTGGGGTTGTCGAAGAAGACGCCGATCAGATAGGCCTTCGAGCCCGCAAGGCTGCGGGCCGAGATGTTGGGCCGGTAGTTCAGGGTGGCGACTGCGGCCTGGACCCGGTCTCGGGTGTCAGCCTTGACGTTGGGCTCGCGGTTCAAGACCCTCGAGACGGTCTTGATCGAGACGCCCGACAGGCGGGCGACGTCGTGGATCGTGATCTTCGAGCTCAAGTCCGCCCCTCGCAGTGCCGATTCGTCCGGCTTGTCAGGCAATAAGCCATGACAGCCTTGTCATGGCCACTCCCTGCAAGCGCTTAAGGCACCGGGATCGCGTCAGGAAATCGAGGCGCGACCTTCCGGCGTCATCGCCACCGCAGCGCCGATGAGGGCGGTGTGCGGGTGAAGGATCACGTGGGTCGGGATCGCCTTCATGTAGTCAACGAAACGACCCTTGGCCTCAAAGCGGGCCCGGAACGGACCGTGTTCAAGCTGCTCAATGATCCGGGGGCCGATCCCGCCGGCAATGAACACGCCACCCCGGGCTCCGAGCGCCAGGGCGATATCCCCGGCCGTCGACCCCAGGATCGCGGCGAAGCGCTCGACCGTGGCCGCGCAGTCGATGCAACCTTCCAGCGCCCGCTCGGTGATCTGCTTGGCCGACAGCGGCTCGACGTCACGGCCTTCGGCATCGCCGAGGGCCACATGCAGGTCTTCCATACCGGGGCCCGAAAGAATGCGCTCCACTGAAACGCGGCCAAACTTCTTGGCCAGAAGACGCAGGATCTCGATCTCGACCTCGTCGGTCGGGGCAAAGGCGATGTGGCCGCCTTCCGTCGTCAGCGGGGTATCGACCCCATGGCGGCGTGCCATGCCGGCGACCCCGAACCCGGTGCCCGGGCCGAGGATCGCCAGATCCCCCTCACCCGAGGTCGGAAGCGGGCCAATCTGGCGGAGATCCTTCGGCGACAGACGCGGCGCAGCCAGGGCCTGGGCGGTGAAGTCGTTGATCAGGGTTGCCTGACGGAAGCCGCCCGCGCGACGCAGGCTGTCCTCGGAAATCCTCCAGTCCAGATTGGTCATGTGGACGGTGCCGTGCTCGATCGGACCGGCCACAGCCACAACCGCCTGGTCCGGGTGCTTGACCCCGACCTTGGCGAGGTAGTGCTCGATCGCCTCCTCGGCCGTGCCGTAGTCCCCGCCCTTATAGGCGGTGGGCTCGATCAGGCGCGGATCCGGGCCGTCGAACTCCACCAGCGCGAACCGCGCATTGGTCCCACCGATGTCACCGACCAGGCCAAGCCCGCCGTCCTTCAAGCCGTTCATATGCATCCGCTTCCTCAGTCAAACAGCACGGAAGCGCCGGCATCGGCTGCGCCGACCCCCGTCCGCATCCAGCCGAAGAGTTCCCTGCCAAAGCCCGGCTTGGACGCCGGGACGTTCGCTGGCGTCCGGGCGCGCAAGCTCGCCTCGTCCACCAGGATTTTCAGTTCGCCATTGGCGGCATCGACGGTGATCACGTCGCCGTCCTGGACATAGGCCAGCAGCCCGCCCTTGGCGGCTTCCGGCGTGACGTGGATGGCCGCCGGGGTCTTGCCAGAGGCCCCCGACATCCGGCCATCAGTCACCAGGGCGACCTTGTAGCCCCGGTCGAGCAGGACCGAGATCGACGGCGAGAGATTGTGCAGTTCGGGCATGCCATTGGCCGCCGGTCCCTGGAAGCGCATGACGACCACGACGTCACGGTCGAGTTCGCCACGCTTGAAGGCGGCGATGAAGTCTTCCTGCTCCTGGTAGACGGCAGCCGGCGCGGTGATGGTGTGATGCTCGGGCTTCACGGCCGAGATCTTCATAACGCCCCGACCAAGATTGCCGCTGAGCAGGCGCAGGCCGCCCTCCGGGCTGAACGCATCAGAGACCGGACGGACAATGGCGGTATCGAGGCTTTCGACCGCCCCCTCGCGCCACTTCAGTTCGCCGTCTTCCAGGTAGGGCTCCTGGGCATAGCGCGACAGGCCCGGACCCGCGATGGTCAGGACGTCCTCGTGCGCCAGGCCTGCCTTGAGCAGTTCACGGATCACGAAGGCCATGCCGCCGGCCGCCTGGAAGTGGTTCACGTCGGCCGAGCCGTTCGGGTAGACCCGGGCCAGCAGCGGCGTCGCCCGCGAGATCTCGTCGAGATCCTCGACGGTCAGGATGATTCCAGCCGCATGGGCCATGGCGATCAGGTGCAGCGCCAGGTTGGTCGAGCCGCCGGTCGCCATCAGGCCGACCACGCCGTTGACGACCGACTTCTCGTCGATCATCCGGCCAACGGGGATGTACTCGTTGCCCTTCGCCGTGACGGCGGCGGCGCGGCGCGCCGCTTCCTTGACCAGGGCCTCGCGCAGCGGCGTGTTGGGATGCACGAAGGCCGAACCCGGCAGATGGAAGCCCATCAGCTCCATCAGCATCTGGTTCGTATTGGCCGTGCCATAGAAGGTGCAGGTGCCAGGGCCGTGATAGCTGGCGCTCTCGGCAGCCAGCAGTTCCTCGCGACCGACCTTGCCCTCGGCATAGAGCGCGCGGATGCGGGCCTTCTCCGAATTGGGCAGGCCCGAGGTCATCGGACCGGCAGGCACGAACAGGGCCGGCAGGTGGCTGAAGGTCAGGGCCCCGATCACCAGACCCGGCACGATCTTGTCGCAGACCCCCAGATAGAGGGCGCTATCGAAGGCGTCATGGGTCAGGGCAATGCCGGTCGCCATGGCGATGACATCGCGCGAGAACAGCGAAAGCTCCATCCCGGGGCGCCCCTGGGTAACGCCGTCGCACATGGCCGGCACGCCGCCGGCGAACTGGGCCGTAGCCCCCGCCTCGCGCGCGGCGACCTTGATCAGCGCTGGATACTCTTCCAGCGGCTGGTGGGCCGACAGCATGTCGTTATAGGCCGACACGATGCCGATATTGGGCGCGTTCGGATCGAGGGCCCGGACCTTGTCGATACCGGGCGACGCCGCGAAGGCATGGGCCCAGTTGGCGCAGGACAGCTTGGCCCGGCCGGGATTGCTGGCGATCGCTTCATCCATCTGGGCCAGATAGGCGGCGCGGCTGTCGCGGCTGCGCTCGATGATGCGGGCGGTGACCCTGGCGATAACGGGGTTGAGGCTCATGGCGCTACTCGGCCCAAAGGATACGGACCGGCACGCGGTCCTGGTTGAGAATGGCGGCAACCGGCAAGGCAGGATCGACAGGGGCCTGAAGGAGGTCCCGCTTGGCCTGCCCTGTGACGAGCAGAACGATCAGCGAGGTCTGGGTCAGGGCCGCAAGGGTGAGGCTCAGACGCAGCAGATCCGGGGCCGGCTGGCCGGCGGGCACCGCGAGGACCAGACGGTCGGTCGCCGGGTCGAGTCCCTCAGCCAGGGCGATCGAGCCCGGAAACAGCGACGCGAAGTGACCATCCCCGCCAACGCCCAGGACCACCACACCAAACGGCAAGGCCTCTGCGACGCCGGCCTCGGCGGCCTTGGCCGCCGCGTCGAAGCCAAGTCCTTCGAAGAAGAGCGGTGCAAAGCGGGCAGAGGCGGCCTGCCCCTTCAGCAGATGCCGGCGCACCAGTCCCTCATTGCTGCTGGCATCCGACGGCGGCACAAAGCGCTCGTCGGTCAGGGTCACGGTGACCTTGTCCCACGGAGCCGCCAGGGTCGACATGCGCTCATAGACCGGGGCCGGGGTGGATCCCCCGGTTGCGGCAAAGCCCGCCTTGCCGTTGGCGTTCACAGCCTCGGTCAGGGTCGTGACCAGCAAGGCCGCTGCGGCGTCGTAGAGCGCCTCGCGGCTCGCAAAGGTCTCGATCGTCGGCAGGCTCATGATCAGGCCTTCCACGCACGCCCACCGGGCGCGATGAGGCCGTTGGACGACTGCGGACCCCAGGTTCCGGCCGCATAGGGCGCGGGTTCGATATTGGCTTCGACCCAGGCGGCAGAAACGCCGTCAATGAACTTCCAGGCCTGCTCCACCTCGTCGCGGCGCACGAACAGCGTGCGGTCGCCGCGGAACACGTCGAGGAACAGCTTTTCGTAGGCGATGCGACGACGGCCGCCGCTCTGACTAAACGACAGGGACAGCGGCAGCGACTGCAGCCGCATCCCCTCCTCCGACAGGCCCGGACGCTTGTTCATCAGGGTCAGAACGATGTTTTCGTCGGGTTGCAGGTCGATGACCAGCCGGTTGGCGACCAGATCTCCATCGGTGGCCTCGCCGAAGATGTTGTGCGGCAGGGCCTTGAACTGCACGACGATCTGGGTGCGGCGATCCGGAAGGTTCTTGCCGGTGCGCAGGAAAAACGGCACGCCGTCCCACCGCCAGTTGTCGATGGCCACCTTCATGGCCACGAAGGTTTCGGTCTTGCTGGGCTTGCCCACCTCGTCGAGATAGCCTGCCCGGGCTCCGCCCTCGACGACGCCGGCCACGTATTGGCCACGCACCGTGTCATGCGCCACCGACTCCTTAGTGAAGCGGCGCAGCGAGCGGAGAACCTTGACCTTTTCGTCGCGCACCGCGTCTGGATCGAAGCCGGAGGGAGCCTCCATGGCGACCAGGCAAAGCAGTTGCAGCATATGGTTCTGCACCATGTCCCGCAGCGCGCCATACTCGTCGTAATAGGGCCAGCGGTCGCCGACCTTTTCCGTCTCGGCGATCGTAATCTGGACGTGATCGATGGTGTTGCGATCCCAGAGGGGCTCGAACAGCACATTGGCAAAGCGCAGGGCCGTCAGGTTCTGGACCGTTTCCTTGCCCAGATAGTGATCGATCCGGAAGATCTGGCTTTCGCTGACCACCGCACCGACGGCGGCGTTGGTCTTGTGCGAGCTCTCAAGATCTCGGCCGATCGGCTTCTCCAGCACCAGCCGGGTCTCGGGACCGGTCAGGCCGGCGGCCTGCAGCGCCGCACAGGCGGGACCGTAAAGGCTGGGCGACAGGGAGAAGAAGATGACCAGCGAGCCATGCTCGCCGATGCGCTCGGCCAGGGACGCCGCACCTTCGGCCTTGGTGATGTCGACCGAGATGTAGTCCAGCCGGGCGGCCAGACGGGCCCAGGCGGCCTCTTCGACCGTCGCGCGCTTGCCCAGCTGTTCGCGGATCAGCGCCTTGTAGCTGTCGGCATCGTGGTCACCGCGCGCGACGCCAACGATCCTCAGATCATGTGGCAGGAGGCGGTCGACCTCGAGAAAATACAGAGATGGCAGCAGCATACGCAGGGCCAGATCGCCGGCACCGCCCAACAGAACCAGCACCTCGCGGCCATTTTCGCCGTCGTTCGTCATATCCACTAGATCTTCCACCCTATGACAACGTTGTCATGGCACGCCCGCGCGCGCTTGGCAAGCGGCTGTCGATCAACGTTCCGCCCGGGAAGTCGGGCGGCTCCTAACTAGGCCAAACGCGGGGTTGCCGCCATAAGACCAATCCTGTTTTGGAGACGGCTTTCGTCAATAACGTGCCCGGGACGAAATCACCGTGCTGAAGAGGCCACGTATCGAGCGGAACAGGGAAAGATCGCCCCTGCCCTAGCCCCTCGGCGTTGTTCCGGCCGGCTTGGCTGCACGGAAACGGTCCTTCATCTTGGCCACCCAGCCACCGAAGGCCTCGTTGTCAGCCGTCACCCGACTGAAGTCAGCGCTGGAAAGCGATTCGACGTTCAGGCCGGACAGCGCCACACGCAGGCCTTCGGGGTTGGCCGCGCTTTCGACAAATCCCGAATAGCGCTGACGAAGCCGGCCGAGGGCCACATTGTCGCCGGCCAGGCTATAGGCCACACCGGCCCGCAGGAGGCGCGCCTCTTCGCCCATCGCCAGGGTCCCCTGGCCGCGCCAGCGGTCGCCGAGCGCCTTTTCATATAGCGAACCGGCCACGGGCCAGGTCCGCTGCTTCCAGGCGATGTCGGCGCGCAGGTCCTGAACGTCGCGGCTGTTGTCCTTCTCGACCAGCTCGAGCGCCGCATCATAGCGGCCGAGCCCCATATAGGCCCGGGCAGTCGCCAGGCGACGCTCGCTGTTCAGGGCCGCCGGCAGGATGGTCGTACGGGTCTCGTTGATGGTCTGCAGCGCACTCTCGGGCTGCTTGTTCATCAGATAGATCCAGGCCAGATCCGTGGCGACCTGGGCCTTGGGCACGCCGTTGAGCCGGTTCTCGACCTGGTACTTCAGCAACTTGGCCGCATCATCGAGCAGGTCGACATCCACCAGGCGCCGAACCAGGTTGCGCACCATCTGGTCCCCGTCAGCCCCGATGGGGGTGAGTTCCTGGAAGTCGTAGAACATCCCGACCGCCTGGATCGGCTGCATCCCGTCAGCAAGGCCGTCGAGGAACAGGGCCCGGAAGGCCGTGTTCAGGTCATTGCGCAGCGCAATCGCCTCAGGCCGGTCCGACTGGGTTGTGCCGGCCGAGCGCAGCACATCCAGGGCCTCGCGATAGCGGCCCTGGTCAATATAGAGCTTGCCCAGCCCGCGAATGGTTTCGAGTTCGACCCCGTCGCCCCGCCAGCGGTAGCGCAACTGGTTCAGTTCCGCTGCAGCCGTTGCCGCATCGATCTGGCCCCTGGCAAGGCGGATCTGGGTCGCATGCAGCTGGGCCGGCGTGGCCAGACGGTCAATCGGAGCCTTGGCAATGGCCTGGAACATCCGCAGGGCCCGCATCTTCTCGCCCTTGGCCTCGAAGATCCGCGCCTGGGTCAAACGGATGGCCAACTGGTCCTCGACCGGAACCTTGGGCTGGGCCAGGGCCTCGCCGACCAGTCGGGCCGCACCGCCGAGGTCACCGACCCCGAGGGCCGCATCGGCCTGGGCGTGCAGGAACCGCGCGCGCCAGAGCGGCGGAAACAGCTCCAGCGCCCGTCCACCGCCCGTGAATTTCTCACGGGCCTCGGCCCATTCTCCCCCGCGGGCGGCGATGTAGCCGCGCCACTGGGCACTGGACGGGTCATCGGACAGGACAGGCGACGCAAAATCACTTTCGGCCTCGGCCAGGCGATTGGCCATGACGCGCGCCACGCCCCGCAGGCCGCGAAACTCGGCATCGCCCATCAGGGTCTGGTGCTTGCGGGCCGCAGCGTTCAGAACGCCGATCGCCTCATAGGCCATGCCCGAACCGACCAGAAAACGGGCCAGGGCCATCCGGGCCCCGATGTCGCCGTTCTTGTCCTCGCCCTCACCCGCAGCGGGTATCGCCCCCTGCAGCGCGTTGTAGCGGGCCAGAAAGCCCCCGGAACCGGTCTTGGGCCAGTTCTCGAGATCCACCAGGGCCGGCATGGCCATCGGCTGGGGCGCACCAGCGGCCGCGACCTCCGGCGGCGTCGCGGCGGAAACCGGCGACAGGACCAGACCTTTGGGGCGGCCGATGCGCAGCAGGTCGCCCTCGCTGGAGACCATCAGGTCGTCCGCATAGGTTTCCGCTGCCAGCCCCTGCGCCGAGGGCAGGAGCGCCATCTCGACATATTCACGGCGGGACGGCAGTCCTTTGGACGGTGCCAGGGCCGGCGCGACCAGCAGTCGGTCACCGACCGCAGGATCGGCGACCCATACGGCGCGCGTAACGCCGGCCAGAACAGCGGTCAGGGTCGCAGGATTGGCCGTCTCGTCCCGCGCCACACGGACTGGATCCGGAGTCGGCTGTGATCCTGCCCCCAGGCTGATCGTCCAGAGCCCGCCCAACCCCTCGGCATAATAGGGCGTACCGGCCGGCGTGACGATCCGCAGCGCGGTATAGTCGCTTCCCTTGAAGACCTGCAGCTTGCTGTAGTGCGGACTGGACGCCGGAAGCTTCGAGATATCGAGCCGCGCGGGCGTATCGAAAACGACCCAGACGGCCTCGCCGCGCCGGAAGACCGCGGCTCCGGCGGGAGCCGCCCAGTTGAACGCGATCTGGACCTGGGAGCCGGACTTCTCGAACCCGGCCTTGACGACTCCGCCCGGCGGCATCGGATTGGGGCGACCGACCGGCGCCGCAGGCGCTTCACCTGGAGCCGCCGCCGCCATGGCCCCGGCCTTGGCGTAGATATTGACGAAGTCAGAGCCGTCCGCGTTGCCGGTCCTTGCATCCGCGTCATCGGCGAGGTTCAGCACAATCTCGAGCGCGCCGCCGACATGCCGGGCCTGAGCCGACTTGACCCAGCGCGGCGGGGACAAGCCCAGAACGGTCATGTCCGGATTGGCGTCGCGACTGAAGCGCAGGGTCAGGACCTGCCCCTCGCGCCTGGCCGTCATGCGACCACCGCCCAGGAACTCGACCCGCGAGAACTCGGCAGCCTGGGCAACACGGACGATCAGGCCGCCCCGCGCCACGGCCACGGGACCGGCAGCCTGGACCGACGGAACCGCAACACTGGCGATGCAGACCGCCGCGACGCCGGATCGCAGGAGCGTGCGTAGACTCATCGCTGCCCTAGCCTGACTTCTTCGGCGACGCACCGGCCAGAGCACCGGCGTCCGCCGTCTTGCCCGCAGCGGTCCCGCCGTCGGCGACGGCGGCCTTGCCCTTGGTGATGGCGTCACCCGCAAAGCGGTTGGCGAGCTTCTCGGTCAGGACCTTGGCATCCGTCGGCGCCATGTTCGCCAGGATCAGGGCCAGGGTCCGCTCCTTCATCTTGGCGGCGATCGGCACGCGGACCGCATCGTCAAGGATCGTCATCCGCGCTGCGGCGTCCTTGGGCTTCATGCCCGAGAACACCGTCACCATCCGGTCGACCTCGGCCGACTTCTGGGAGTCGGCCTGCCCCAGCAGCCCCTGGATGTCGCCCTTCAGGCCGTTCAGGGATTTGACCTTCGCATCGAGCTTGGCCTCAGCTGCGGCCAGCAACTGGAGTTGCACGTCAATGTCCTGCTCGCGCTGGTCCAACTGACCGCGACGGGCACCGAGGCTCTGCAGGATCCGCAGTTCGGCCGGCGACAGGCCGGCCTCGCGGGCCAGGTCGGTCGCCGTCGGAGCGCAAACCTTCGGCATGGCGGCCGACGCAGCCGGGGCCTTGGGAGCCGGCTTCTGGGCCGCCCCTTCGCCGGCAGCGCCCTCTCCGGCCTTGCCGGTGCCTTCGGCAAAAGCCCGCGCGCCACTGATCATCTCGGGCAGCGACCGCGCGCCGGCCAGGGCATTGACCGCCAGGACACCGCCGACGGCGATGCCCACGAGCGGCAGAATGCGGGGAATGTTCTTCATCGCCGGGCTCTGAAACTGGAACCGGGGCCGGGTGGATCCACCGGCCCCTCAAAAAGGTCATCATCAACCCGGGCGCGTGAACGCGGGGTTTCCTTGGGTGGAGACGGCTTCGGCGCTGCCGGCCGTGCGACGGGCTCACCCGCCGGCCGCATCGCCTTGGCAGCGGGCTTCGCCCGGGCCTCACGCTCCAGAAGCCGCTCGAAATCCTCGGCCTTCAGCCGACGTTCGGATTGCAGGGGTGACTCGGCAGGCTCCGGACGCGCACGCGGCGCTGTCGGCGGCGGCGGCGTGACGACGGGGCGGTTCAGGGCTTCGTCCAGCCGGGCCGCCAGGGCCGTAGCCCGCGCGATGCGGTCAGCCAGGGATTCAGAAGCCTCATCGGTGGCCGCGCGCAGGTCAGCCAACCCCTGCTCTGCCCGGGCAGCGGCCTGATCGAGATCGGCAACGGCCTTGGCGAACCCGGCATGACTGTCGCGCAGGGCCTCGAGGCGACGCTCGAGGCGCCAACCAAAGCCCAGGGCCACGATCAGCAGGACCGCGAGAAGCAGGTTGAGGGCGACCGCGACCAGGCTCATTTCAGCTTCTGCACCGCTTTCTTGGCCGCCGGGGTCAGCGGAGCCTCGGCGCGGACCGCGATCGAATGGTTGCGACGCCCCATCCGTCCGCGCGTCAGCGGGATGGCCCCCGCACGCAGTTCCACCAGACTTTCGGGCGTGGCGTTCAGCATCAGGGTGTCGCCGACCTTGAGATCCAGCACCCGCGACAGGGGCAGCTGCTGCTCGTCGAGAACGGCCCGAACTTCCATCTGGGTCGTCCAGAGCTCGGTGGCCAGGTGACCTTCCCAGATGTTGTCGCGGCCGAACTTCTCGCCCATGAACTGCTGCAGCAGCATCTTGCGGATGGGCTCGAGCGTCGCATAGGGCAGCAGCAGCTCGATGCGGCCGCCACGGTCTTCCATGTCGATCCGCAGCTTGACCAGGATGGCGGCGTTGGCCGGTCGCGCGATGGCGGCAAAGCGCGGATTGGTCTCCAGCCGGTCCAGCGAGAAATTGACCGGATGCAGCGGCTCGAACGCGCTTTTCAGGTCATGCAGGACGACCTCGATCATCCGCTGCACC
This sequence comes from Caulobacter sp. HMWF025, assembly GCF_003060965.1. GTDB lineage: Bacteria > Pseudomonadota > Alphaproteobacteria > Caulobacterales > Caulobacteraceae > Caulobacter. The sequence goes on from NZ_QAII01000156.1 coordinate 56,353, forward strand.
AGCACCCGCTCGATGGTGGTGTAGGGACGACCTTCGATGCGCATCGCGGCCGTGCCGCGGCGTCCGCCCAGCAGCACGTCGACGATCGAATAGATCAGGTTGGAGTCGACGGTCAGCAGGCCGTAATTGTCGAGCTCCTCGGCCCGGAACACGGCCAGGATCGCCGGCAGCGGGATGGAGTTGAGATAGTCGCCGAAGCGGATCGAGCTGATGTTGTCGAGGCTCACCTCGACGTTGTCGCTGGTGAAATTGCGCAGGCTCGTCGTCATCAACCGCACGAGGCGGTCAAAGACGATTTCGAGCATCGGCAGACGCTCGTAGCTGACCAGGGCAGAGTTGATGATCGCCCTGATGCCGGTGCGGTCGTCCGCGCCGTCGCCTGAAAGGTCGAAGCCCAGCAGGCTGTCGATTTCGTCCTGATTGAGGATCCTTTCGGATCCCATCATGTCGCCGCCGCCGCCGTCGTCCCAGCCGCCGCCGCCCATGCCGCCGCTGAAGTCGCCGAACGCGTTGGCGCCGCCGGACGCGTCCCCGCCCCCCGGAGGGTTCTCCGAGGCCCATTGCGCCATTGCGGCCTGATCGTCGATTTCGTCCGCCATGTTGGTTTGCCCAACCCGCGCCGCAGGGCGCTAGTTGATGAGCATCTCCTCAATCAGGACGGCATTCACCTTGGAGGGCGCGGCGACCAGATTGACCCGGCGCAGCAGTTCGACCCGGAGCTGGTAGGCTCCCTGGCTGCCGTTCAGGTCTTCCGGCCTCAGTTCGCGCAGGAACGTCTGGAACATGTCCGACAGTCTGGGCAGATTCGGGGTCAACGCCTCGGCGGTTTCCTGGTCCGGCAGTTCGAAGGTGAGCTTAAGCTTGAGGAAGGTCGTCTTGCCGTCGGCCGTCTGCATGTTCACGACGATGTCGGGCAGGGTGTAGAACACGATCCCGTCCGGCCCCTCCTTGATCACCGGAGCCCCGGCCGCCCCTTCAGCGCCCTTCTCACCGCCGCCGTGACCGCCCTCCTCCTTCTTCTTTTCCTTCTTTTCCTTCTTCTCCTTGCCGTGTTCCTCGGCACCCTTTTCGCCATGGGCGGCGGGCTTGGGCTTCAGCAGGAAAAAGGCCGCAGCGCCGCCGCCACCCAGCAGGAGGACGCCGGCCGCCGCCGCGATCAGGATGATGGGTGGCTTCTTCTTGGCGGGGGCTTCGCCGTCTTCAGCACCCTCTTCGCCCTCGGGGGCGGGAGCTTCCTTCGGGGGTTTCTTGGCCACGCGCGCGGTTCCTTGGAATCTATGCCCCTACTGATGCGCGAGCATGGTTAACGATCTGTTTTAGAGGTCATTTCGCCGCAGGCTGAATCTGCCCGGCAGACTCCGCCCAACAGCCCTCCGTTAACCTTGTTATTCGCTGATTTTACTCAGTTTTTTGACTTGGCCCGAAGGTTGCAGAGCCCTTAGCGGCGTAATTCTCGCGCCAGTCGTCCCGGTAATCGTCATGGACAACGCCCTGTATGTAGGCCTTTCGCGGCAGCTGACCCTGCGCCGCGAGCTGGATATCGTGGCCAACAACATCGCCAATGCCAACACCACGGGCTTCAAGGCCGAGGAACTGATGGTCCGTACCGAGCCGGCGCGTCCGGCCCGGACGCTGGGCGGCTCCAACCCCGTCAAGTTTGTTCTCGATGACGGCGTGACCCGCGACTTCACCCAGGGCGCGATGACCAAGACCGGCGGCGATTTCGATCTCGCCATCGAGGGCCAGGGCTTCTTCAAGGTCCAGACGGCGGGCGGCGAGCGCTACACCCGCGACGGCCGCTTCACCACCAACCCGGAAGGCAAGCTCGTCACCCAGGGCGGGGCCCCGGTGCTGGATGAAGGCGGCGGCGAGATCCTGATCGATCCCAAGCTCGGGGCCGTCAGCATCGGCAAGGACGGCCTGGTCAGCCAGGGCCAGGTTCGGGTCGGCAAGATCGGCGTCGTCAGCACCCAGGACCTCTCGGCCCTGCGCAAGGACGGCGACAACCTGTATCGCAACGTCGCCAACGTCACGCTTCAGCCCGCCCCGAGCGCCGTCGTGCACCAGGGCATGCTGGAATCCTCCAACGTCCAGTCCGTGGTCCAGATCACCAAGCTGATCGAGGTGCAGCGCGCCTACGAGAGCATGGCCAAGATGATGGACAACACCGCCGAACTGACGCGCTCCGCCGTCGAGCGCCTCGGCAAAGTCAATTAAGGGAACCTAGACCATGCAAGCTCTGCGCACCGCCGCGTCCGGCATGTCGGCCCAACAGCTGAATGTCGAAGTGATCTCCAACAACATCGCCAACATGAACACGGTTGGCTTCAAGCGTCAGCGGGCCGAGTTCCAGGACCTGCTCTACCAGACCATCGAACGCGCCGGGGCCCAGTCCTCCAGCGACGGCAATGTCGTGCCGACGGGCGTCCAGGTCGGCGGCGGCGTCAAGGCCGGCTCGGTCTACCGGATCACCGAGCAGGGCACGCCGACCATGACCAACAACGAGCTGGACGTGGCCATCCAGGGCAAGGGCTACCTGCAGGTCCTGCTGCCCTCGGGCGAGACCGCCTATACCCGCGCCGGCAACTTCTCGACCAATGACCAGGGCCAGGTGGTCACCGAGGACGGCTATGTCGTCCAGCCGGGCATCACCATCCCGCAGAACACCACGGCGATCACGATCGGCAAGACCGGTCTGGTGCAGGTGACCATCTCCGGTGCCGCCCAGCCCCAGACCGTGGGCCAGATCGAGCTGGCCAACTTCATGAACGAGGGCGGTCTCGAGGCGATCGGTGACAACCTGCTGATGGAAAGCGGGGCCTCCGGCTCGCCGAACATTGCCGCGCCCGGCCAGCCGGGCTTCGGCACCCTGCTGCAGAACTATACCGAGGCCAGCAACGTCGATTCGGTCAGCGAAATCACCGCCCTGATCGTCGCCCAGCGGGCCTACGAGATGAATTCGAAGGTCATCACCACCGCCGACCAGATGCTCCAGGCCACTTCGCAGCTGAGGTCATAGGGTCATGAAGCGCCTTCTCCTCGCCGCCTGCGCCCTGCTGATCGCCTCGCCTGCCCTGGCCGCCCAGCCCGTCACCCTGCGCTTCGACACCTCCGACGAGGACGGCCGGATCACGCTCGGCGACCTGTTCGACGGTGCCGGCGCCGCTTCGGGCGTCCTGATTGCCAGCCGGGTGGGTCCGACGGCGGTTCTGGATGCCGGTATGGTGCAGTCCGCCGCCCGCCGGGCCGGTCTGGAATGGGCCAACAGCCAGGGCATCCGCCGCATCGTGGTGCGCCAGGGACCGGACGGCGGGGCCACCGCCCCGATGGTCCGCGCCAATGTGGAAGTTCTTGCCTATGCCCGCAGCCTCGCGGCCGGCGAAATCGTCCAGCCGCAGGACCTGATCTGGACCAAGGTGGCCGTCGCCCCCAGCGATACGCCCGGCGACGCCGAGGCCCTGATCGGCATGAGCGTCCGCCGCCCCCTGCGCCAGGGGGCCGTCGCCTCGCTGCGCGATGTTTCGGCCGCCCAGGTCATCAAGACGGGCGACCAGGTCGCCGTCACCTTCGAGGACGGCGGCATTTCGCTGACCCTGCAGGGCAAGGCCCTGACGGCTGCGGCCGTCGGCGACACCTTCACGCTGCAGAACACCGTGTCCAAGAAAGTCATCGAGGCCGTGGCCGTCGGCCCCGGTTCCGCCGTCGTCGGTCCCCAGGCCCAGCGCCTGCGGGCCAGCCGTAACCCCGTTCGCTACGCCGCCCGCTAGAGGTCATCGTCATGCGCAAATCGCTCCTCGTCGCCGCCCTGCTCCTCGCCCCGCTCGCCGCCTGCTCGACCGTGACCGAGGCGGTCAAGGGCCCTGAACTGGCCCCGGTCGGCTATCCGGCCCAGCTGGCCCCGATGTCGCAGCAATATGTCTCGGCCCGCGAACCCGCGCCCCAGGCCGCTTCGGCCAATTCGCTGTGGCGGGTCGGCGCGCGCGCCTTCTTCAACGACCAGCGCGCCAGCCGCGTGGGCGACATCCTGACCGTCCAGATCGACATCGACGACAGCGCCAGCACCAAGAACAACACCGCCAGCAACCGCACCTCCAGCACCAAGGCCGGGGTCAGCAACTTCCTCGGCCTGGAGTCGAGCCTCGGCAAGGTCCTGCCGGGCGGCTTCGATCCGGCCAATGCGGTCGGCACGGACTCGACCTTCAGCAACGCCGGCGGCGGCAGCGTCAGCCGCTCGGAAAAGATCAGCCTGACGATCGCCGCCGTGGTCAGCCAGGTGCTGCCGAACGGCAATATGGTCATCCAGGGCACCCAGGAAGTCCGGACCAATGCTGAACTGCGCCAGCTGACCGTGGCCGGCATCGTGCGTCCGGAAGACATCTCTTCGGCCAACACGATCAAGCACACCCAGATCGCCGAAGCCCGCATCAGCTACGGCGGCCGCGGCGACATCAGCCGCGTGCAGAAGACCCCGGCCGGCCAGGCCCTGGTCGAGCGCTTCTCGCCGTTCTGATCGCGGCCCTCAGACTGGAAAAGGCGCGGCCCCGCGAGGGTGCCGCGCCTTTTGCGTTTTCTAGGGGGCTGACTGCCGGAGACCGCCGGGATCGACCCCTCTAAGCCCGCCGCCCCGCCGCCGAGGCGTTGTCGGCACCCAGGGCCGCCAGGGCACCGTGCAGGATGCCTTCAGCGTCGAGACCGGCCTGGGCGTACATCAGGTCAGGCTTGTCCTGGTCCTGGAAGACGTCCGGCAGGGTGAGGGTGCGGATCTTCAGACCGCGATCCAGCGCGCCGTGCGTGGCCAGGGCCTGCAGCACAAAGGCGCCGAAGCCGCCCATGGCGCCTTCTTCCACCGTGATGATCGCCTCGTGCTCGCGGGCCAGCCGCAGCAGCAGGTCGATGTCCAGCGGCTTGGCGAAGCGGGCGTCACAGACGGTAGCCGAGAGGCCGCGCGCGGCCAGCAGGTCGGCGGCCTTCAGGCTTTCGGTCAGGCGCGTGCCGAACGACACGATGGCGACGCTGGTCCCTTCGCGGACGATGCGGCCCTTGCCGATCTCCAGCGGCTCGGCGCGGCCCACAGGCATCTCGAGGCCCAGGCCTTCGCCGCGCGGATAGCGGAAGGCGCTGGGACGGTCGTCGATCTCGACGGCGGTGGCGACCATGCGGGCCAGCTCGAGCTCGTCGGCGGCGGCCATCAGCACCATGCCGGGCAGAGCCCCCATGAAGCCGATGTCGAAGGTGCCGGCATGGGTCGGGCCGTCGGCCCCCACGAGTCCGGCGCGGTCCATGGCGAAGCGCACCGGCAGGCGCTGGATGGCCACGTCGTGAACCACCTGGTCATAGCCGCGCTGCAGGAAGGTGGAATAGATCGCCGCAAACGGCTTCATGCCGTCGGCGGCCAGGCCGGCGGCGAAGGTCACCGCATGCTGCTCGGCGATACCGACGTCGAAGGTCCGCTCGGGGAAGGCCTTCTGGAACAGGTCCAGACCCGTGCCCGAGGGCATGGCGGCGGTGATGGCGACGATCTTGGGATCGGCTTCCGCCTGCTTGACCAGTTCTTGGGCGAACACCTTGGTGTAGCTGGGCGGGCCGGCGGCGGCCTTCTGCTGCTGACCGGTGACGACGTCGAACTTGACCACCGCATGCAGCTTGTCGGCCGCGCCCTCGGCCGGCGCATAGCCCTTGCCCTTCTGGGTCACGACGTGAACCAGGACCGGCTTTTCCTTGAACTCGCGGGCGTTCTTCAGCACCGAGACCAGGGCGTCCATGTCATGGCCGTCGATGGGCCCGACATAGTGGAAGCCCAGTTCCTCGAAGAAGGTGCCGCCGGTGACCATGCCGCGGGCATATTCCTCGGCCTTGCGGGCGGCTTCCCGCATCTGGGTCGGCAGCTTTTCGACCACCGTCTTGCCCAGCTTGCGGACCTTGCGATAGGTCCCGCCGGACACGAGATTGGCCAGATAGGCGCTCATCCCGCCGACCGGCGGGGCGATCGACATGTCGTTGTCGTTGAGGATGACCGTCAGTTGCTTGGTCGTGTCGGTGGCCGCGTTCATCGCCTCATAGGCC
>NZ_QAII01000156.1:62425-66413 GCF_003060965.1 Caulobacter sp. HMWF025
CGCGATTATCGTCACCCTTGGCGTCGCGCGCGGCGCAGAAGCCCAGCGCCGCCGAGATCGAGGTAGCCGCATGGGCCGCTCCGAACGGGTCGTATTCGCTCTCGGCCCGCTTGGTGAAGCCTGAAAGGCCCCCGCCCTGGCGCAGGGTCTTGATGCGGTCGCGTCGGCCCGTGAGGATCTTGTGCGGATAGGCCTGGTGGCCGACGTCCCAGATCAGGATGTCCTTCGGAGTCTCGAACACATGGTGCAGGGCCACGGTCAACTCGACCACGCCCAGGCCGGCACCGAGATGCCCGCCGGTCACCGATACGGCACCGATGGTTTCCGCCCGCACTTCCGCCGCCAATTGCTTGAGGTCGGCCACGGAAAGCGCCCGCGTGTCGGCAGGCGAAGCGATCTTGTCGAGAAGAGGGGTCAAGCTAGTCATATCCGAAGAAAGCGCGGTCAGTTGCGGCGGTCCAGCACGAAATCAACGCTGCGGCGCAGATGATCGGCCCGTTCACCAAAAATATCGAGATGCGACTTGGTCTGGGCGGCCAGCAGGGTCACGCGCTCCTTGGCGGCATCGAGCCCCAGAAGGGTGACATAGTTGGCCTTGCCCTTGGCGGCATCCTTGCCGCCGGCCGCCTTGCCCAGCACCTCGGCATCACCTTCCGCATCCAGAATATCGTCGACGATCTGGTAGGCCAGGCCCAGATCCTGGGCGAACCCCATCAGGGCGGCGCGCTCGGAATCCTTGGCCCGGGCGATGATCAGCGGGATCTCGAAGGCGAAAGCGATCAGGGCGCCGGTCTTCAGGCGCTGCATGCGGGCCACGGCTCCGAGATCGTCACGCACGCCCAGCAGGTCGATCATCTGGCCGCCGCACATGCCCCGAGCCCCCGAGGCGATCGCCAGCTTGCGGACCAGTTCGGACCGCACGTGCCCGTCATCATGGGTGTCGGGGTGGGCCATGATCTCGAACGCGGCGGTCTGCAGGGCATCCCCTGCCAGGATCGCCGTCGCCTCGTCATACTGGATATGGACGGTCGGGCGGCCGCGACGCATATCGTCATCGTCCATGGCCGGCAGGTCGTCATGCACGAGGCTGTAGGCGTGGATACATTCCAGGGCGCAGGCCGCCCGCAGGACCGGCCGCTCCGGCAGGTCGAACATCTTGCCGGTTTCCAGGGCAAAGAACGGCCGCAGCCGCTTGCCGGGCCCCAGGGCCGCATAGCGCATGGCCTCGGTCAGACGGCTCTCAGGCCCTTCTGCGCGCGGCAGCAGTTCATCCAGCGCCACGGTGACGATGTCGGCGGCCTGGACGATGCGACGTTCAAGGTCGATCAAAACAGCTTCCCCCCGTCCGGCACAGCCTGGTCTACGCCCAGCAGCACCACTCCGCCTTCCGCATCGGGAAAGCCCAGACACAAGACTTCAGACATCACCGGCCCGATCTGGCGCGGCGGAAAATTGACCACGGCGGCCACCTGGCGGCCGACCAGTTCCCCGGTCGTGTAGTGCTTGGTGACCTGGGCCGACGAGCGCTTGATCCCGATGGAGGGACCAAAATCAATGGTCAGCTTGTAGGCCGGCTTGCGCGCTTCCGGAAACGGCTCGGCCTTGGTGACGGTCCCTATGCGGATGTCGACCCTTGCGAATTCGTCATAGGTGATCGCCGCCGATGCCATCAGGCAAAGTCCGCCGGCTCGGCCGAAACGGCACCACCCTGACCCAGAACGATCTTCTCGACCTTGAGTCGGGCGGCTTCCAGCTTCTTCTCGCAGTGCGCCTTCAGGATCGCGCCGCGCTCATAGAGGTCGATGGACTGCTCCAGAGGAGCCTGGCCCGACTCCAGGCGTGAAACGATGGTTTCGAGCTCGGCCAGGGCCTGCTCGAAGCTCAGACCGGCGAGGTCTGCGTCCAGACTTTTCGGGGCGTCAGTCATTTCAACTCCGGGGAGAACACTGCACCCTAGTGGCGCAGCGACAGGCGGGCAACGGCGTAGAGTGCGATCAGCCGGAGAGTCTGGAACGACTTCGGGAGGTTGCGCTCTAAACCCATGAAGATGCGGCCTTTTTGGCCAGGGCGACGATTCCGTTCATGGGTCATGGCTCTAGAGGCTGACCGCTTTCAGGGGAAGCCGAAATGATGCTGGATCAGGTCCGGGAGAGACGTTTGACACTCCAGTAGCCGTGCCCCTCATCCAGAACCTTGCGCAGCCCCTTCCTTTCAAGGGACCGGGCGATCATCCAGTTGAAGAAGCCGTGGGCGACCAGAAGCACGTCGTGGCCGCAAGCGGAGCGCGCGATCAGTAGATCGGCCGCCCGGTCCGCCCGGTCTTCGGCCTGGGCGCGAGTCTCCTGACCGGCATGGTGGTTGAAAAACCACCACCAGAACCGGGCGAAGAAGCCGAGATGGCTCGGGCTCATCCGGACCCAGGCCGGCCAGGGCGGTGGCGGCAGAGGGGCCTCGATGAAGAGGTCATCGACGGAAAACGTCCGTCCGTCGCAGATCGCGCGAGCGGACTCGATCGCACGACGCCGTGTCGACACCAGAACGACGTCCGCGCCCTGCCCGATCTCTACGAGAGACGCCGGCGGGAGTTGCTCGGGCTTGATACCGCCAGCCTCGTAGCGGCCCCACCACTCGCCATAGGCCGGGCAGTTGAGGCGGACCTTGCGCGACAGGGCCGGCTCGCCGTGGCGGGCCAGGGTGATGGTACCCGGACTCGCCGGCGCAGCGGCGGGGAGATCGTGGTCGGCGGGCATTGCGTCGGCCATGTTGCGGAGAACACGATGGCATCGCGCGGAGCGCGCCGGTCGTGTCCTTCAGTCCTCCTGGAGTGCGCGAACATGCGCAGCGGCAGACCGCCCCAGCGCCTGGAGGTCGTACCCGCCCTCGAGCGAGGAAACAATACGGCCCTTCGCCCGAAGATTGGCCACCGAGACGATCGCCCGGGTCGCCCAGGCAAAGTCGTCCTCCTCGAGGTTCTGGGCCGAAAGCGGGTCGCGAACGTGGGCATCGAAGCCGGCCGAGACCAGGATCAGGTCCGGCGAGAAGGCGTCGACCCTGTCGAGCAACCCCTCAAAGCGGGACCGCCAGAGCGAGGCCGACGCATTGGGTGCGACCGTCGCATTGGCGATGTTACCCAGCCCCGTCTCGGATGGATCGCCGGTGCCGGGATAGAGCGGCGACTGGTGGATGGAGGCGAAGAACACCGTCGGATCATGCTCGAAGGCGGCCTGGGTGCCATTGCCGTGGTGGACGTCGAAATCGATGATCGCCACCCGCTGCAGCCCCTCGGCCTGAGCAACCCGGGCGGCGACGGCCATGTTCGAGAACACGCAAAAGCCCATCGCCGTATCCGGCTCGGCATGGTGCCCCGGCGGCCGCACCGCACAGAAGGCCCGTGTCCCCTGCCCTGCCGCAACGGCCCGGACCGCAGCGACGGCGGCCCCGGCCGACCGGCGAGCCGCCGCCAGACTACCGGTCGACAGGACCGTATCCGGATCCAGGGCCACGCGACCCGACTGCGGCGCAGCGGCGAAGACGGCGTCAAGGAAGGCCTGGGGGTGAATCCGCGCGAGATCCACGGTGTCAATCAGGGGCGCGTCAAACCGCTCCAGCGACAGGTTGGCATCGTCGTCGAGGGCATCGATCACGGCCTGCAGCCGTTCGGGGCGCTCGGCATGGCCGTCGCCGGGCCGGTGATCCAGCATGGCGGCATGGGTAAACAGCGAGACGGACATGGCGCGACCTGACTGAACGGCGGGAGCTCCAATCTATGCGACTTGGGGGATTGGACGAAACCGCTGTCGCACGGCTATCAAGCGGACATGACCCTCGAGATCCGCCGCGCCACCCCTGACGACGCCGATACGGTTTCCAGCCTCGGCGCGCGAACCTTCAGCGAGACCTTCGCCCATCTCTATCCGCCCGAGGACCTGGAGACCTTCCTGGCCTATGCCTATGGCCTGGAGCGGACCCGCAACGATCTGGCCCATCC
>NZ_QAII01000156.1:66423-85380 GCF_003060965.1 Caulobacter sp. HMWF025
GCATGGCGAACTCAAGCGCATCTATGTCCTGAAGAGCCATCAGGGCGCTGGCCGGGGCTCGCTGCTGCTCAACACCGCCCTCGAATGGCTGGAACAGGCTGGTCCGCGCCCGCTGTGGATCGGCGTCTGGTCGGAAAACTTCGGGGCCCAGAAGCTCTATGGCCGCCTCGGTTTTGCGAAGGTCGGCGAGTATTTCTTCCCGGTCGGCGAGACCCAGGATCTGGAGTTCATCCTGCGGCGCGGCTAGCGGCCAAAACGCTCCGGGCTGCGCCGCCCCGGTTGCGTCCTGATAAAGAACGCTCCATGCTCCGAACAACTGTTCGAGGCCCGCCGCCATGTTCCTGCGCTTCTTCTCCGAGCTCCGATCGGCCAAGGTGCCGGTGTCGCTGCGCGAGTATCTCCTGCTGATGGAGGCCCTGGACAAGGACGTCATCGACCGCTCGGTCGAGGACTTCTACTTCCTGTCGCGCGCCAGCCTGGTGAAGGACGAGAAGAACCTCGACAAGTTCGACCGGGTCTTCAGCCACGTCTTCAAGGGGCTGGACAGCGTCAGCGACGGGATGACCGCCGAGATCCCCGAGGAGTGGCTCAAGGCCCTGACCGAGAAATTCCTGACCGACGAGGAGAAGGCGGCGATCGAGGCCATGGGCGGCTTCGAAAAGCTGATGGAGACCCTTCAGGAGCGCCTGAAGGAACAGAAGAAGCGCCACGAGGGCGGCAACAAGATGATCGGCTCGGGCGGCACCAGCCCGTTCGGCAACAACGGCTACAATCCCGAAGGCGTCCGCATCGGCCAGGACAAGAGCCGCCACGGCCGGGCCGTGAAGGTCTGGGACAAGCGCGAGTACAAGAACCTCGACGACAGCGTCGAACTGGGCACCCGCAACATCAAGGTCGCCCTGCGCCGCCTGCGCAAGTTCGCCCGCGAAGGCGCGGCCGAAGAACTGGATCTGAACGGGACGATCCGCGGCACCGCCGAGAAGGGCTATCTCGACATCCAGCTGCGTCCGGAGCGGCGCAACAAGATCAAGGTCCTGATCTTCTTCGACATCGGCGGCTCGATGGACGGCCACATCAAGCTCTGCGAGGAGCTGTTTTCCGCCGCCAAGACCGAGTTCAAGAACCTCGAATTCTATTACTTCCACAACTGCCTGTACGAATCCGTCTGGAAGGACAACCGCCGCCGCCAGGTCGAGAAGATCCCGACCTGGGACGTGCTTCACAAATTCCCGAGTGATTACAAGGTGATATTCGTTGGCGACGCCACGATGAGCCCCTACGAGATCACCTATCCGGGCGGCAGTGTCGAACACTGGAACGAAGAGCCGGGGGCGATCTGGATGCAGCGCGTCGCCGACATCTACCAGAGCGCCATCTGGCTGAACCCGACGCCCGAACGGCACTGGGACTACACCCAGTCCATCGGCGTCATGAAGCAGCTGATGAACGACCGGATGTTCCCGCTGACCATTGAGGGCCTGGACAAGGCGATGCGCGAACTGGTCCGCAACTAGACCCGTGCCGGGCGGGCAGATTGCCCGGAAAGGCCGGCCGGGATCGCCCAGTCTGATCGCCTGGCCTGCCTCCGGGTGGATGCATCTGCTCAGCCGCCGCCCAAATCCGAAACCCGGTGCCTCAAGGCTCTCGCCAAAGGCATCCGATCCGTTAATGTCCGGCCACCGAATTTCTCTGGGGTGAAGCGTGTTGTTCAAGACTGCTGGTCGCTATGTCGTCGCCGGGCTGCTCGCCGCGACGTTCGGTGTCGCCTCGGCCCAGGCCGACGCCATTCGCCAGACCAAGGCCCCGCTTGAGGACAAGTTCCGCCAGCTGGAAGGCGAGGACTGGCCGACACCGACTGATTACCGCAATGCCTCCGGTGCTCCGGGCTACCGCTACTGGCAGCAGAAAGTCGACTACGACATTTCCGTGCGGCTGGACGAGCCGACCCGGCTGATCACCGGCAAGGGCTCGGTCACCTACCGCAACAACTCCCCGGATGACCTGCCCTATCTGTGGCTGCTGCTCGACCAGAACGACTTCAAGCGCGACTCCATCAGCCACATGACCGAGACGGTCTCGGGCGACGGCATCAGCCTGACCCAGGTGCGGCGCGCCAAGCGTTTCCAGGAGTGGGAAGGCGGCTTCACGATCAAGTCGATCAAGGACGCCCAGGGCCGCGCCCTGGAGTTCACGGTTGTCGACAGCCTGCTGCGGATCGAGCTGCCGCAGGCCGTTCGCAGCGGCGGCGGCGAGACCCGGTTCACGATCGAATGGTCGTTCCCGATGGTCGAGACCAAGCTGATCGGCGGCCGCAGCGGCTATGAATGCTTCACGGCCAAGGACGAGGACGGCAACTGCATCTTCGAGGTCGCCCAGTGGTTCCCGCGCCTGGCCGTCTATTCCGACTATGAGGGATGGCACAACAAGGCCTTCCTCAGCAGCGGCGAATTCACCCTCGAGTTCGGTGATTACAATGTCGCCCTGACCGTGCCGTCAGACCACGTGGTCGCGGCCACGGGCGAACTGCAGAACGCCGGGGCCATCCTCACGGCCGCGCAGCGCGAGCGACTGGCCAAGGCCCGCACCGCGTCCGAGCCCGTCTATGTCGTGACCCCCGACGAGGCCCTTGCGGCGGAAAAGGGCAAGCCGACCGGCGAGAAGACCTGGGTCTTCAAGGCGAAGAATGTGCGCGACTTCGGCTGGGCCACGTCCCGCAAGTTCGTCTGGGACGCCATGGGCGTCAAACAGGCCGATCCCAAGGCGGAGTATCCGCTGGTCATGGCCATGTCCTTCTTCCCGAAGGAGGCCCGTCCGCTGTGGGATGCCTATTCGACCAAGGCCATCGCCCAGACCCTCAAGGTCTATTCCGACTTCACCTTCGCCTATCCCTATCCGGTCGCCCAGTCGGTCAACGGGCCGCAGGGCGGGATGGAATATCCGATGATCAGCTTCAACGGCCCCCGGCCGGTGAAGGACAAGAAGACCGGCAACCTGACCTATACCGAACGGGCCAAGACCGGCCTGATCGGCGTGGTCATCCACGAGGTCGGCCACAACTACTTCCCGATGATCATCAACTCGGATGAGCGTCAGTGGACCTGGATGGATGAGGGCCTCAACACCTTCCTGCAGTTCCAGGCCGAGAAGCAGTGGGACAAGAAGTTCCCGTCGCGGCGCGGCGAGCCCAAGGACATCGTCGAGTACATGGTCAGCCAGGACCAGGTGCCGCTGATGACCCAGTCGGACTCCCTGCTGCAGTTTGGTCCCAACGGCTACTCCAAGCCCGCGACGGCCATGGTGATCCTGCGCGAGACGGTCATGGGGCGCGAGCTCTTTGACCGGGCGTTCAAGGAGTACGCCAACCGCTGGCGCTTCAAGCACCCCACGCCCTATGACTTCTTCCGGACCATGGAAGAGTCTTCCGGGGTCGACCTCGACTGGTTCTGGCGGGGCTGGTTCTATTCGACCGATCACGTCGACATCGCCCTCGACAAGGTCGTGCAGGGCCGGCTGGACAGCGGCGATCCCGAAATCGAGATGGCCAGCCGTCGGGCCGAACGCGAAAAAGAGCCGCCGTCGCTGACCGTCAGCCGCAACACCGGTCCGACCGTGGTCGAACGTGATGCCAAGACCCGTGACTTCTATGACGCCACCGACGAGTTCCTGGTCACCGAGAGCGCCCGCAAGAAGGCCAAGTCCGCACGCGAGGACCTGACGACCGAGGAGGCCGCCGCCCAGTCGGTGAAGGACAACTTCTACCGCTTCACCTTCCGCAATATCGGCGGGCTGGTCATGCCGGTGATCCTGAAGCTGGATTTTACGGACGGTACGACGGAGACGGTTCGCATCCCGGCCGAAATCTGGCGCAAGAGCCCCAAGACCGTGACCTGGCAGTACGTCTCGGCCAAGCAGGTCAAGGCTGCCGAGCTTGATCCCCTGTGGGAGACCGCTGACGCCGACCGCAGCAACAATGTCTATACGGGCGCGATCGCGCCGGTGACCCTGAAGTTCAGCAAGCCGCCGGAAGGTGCCAACCGGATGAAGGACGCGGATCTGAAGATCCAGCCGGACAGCCTGACCACCCTGCCCGCGACGGACCCGAAGGCCGAAGCGGCCAAGAAGGACGGCAAGTGATCCAACGGCTCCGGCGCGCGGCCCTTGTCCTCGCCGCCCTGATCCTGCTTCCGGTGAGCCCGGCCTGGGCCCACCGGGGGCATGGATCCCTGAGCGTAGTGGAAATCGATGCGGTGACCGGCATGGTCACCGTCAGCCATCGCCTTGAAGTCCATGATACCGAGCCGGCGCTGGTCCTTGTCGCCCCCGAGGCCCAGCCCAGTCTCGATGACCCCGATGCCGTAAAGGCACTGACCGACTATGTGGGCCGCAAGTTTGCCCTGAGGATCAACGGCAGGACCGTGCCGCTCGTCCTGAAGGAAACCAGTCTGGGGGCCAGCGATGTGCGGCTGGTCTATGCAGCCCGCATCGCCCCCGGTGACACCGGCGGCGAGATCGATGTCCGCTCCGGCCTGTTTGCCGAGGTCTATGGCGACCAGGTCAACCAGGTGAACATCCGTCGACGCGGCATCACCCGGACCCTGATTTTCCGCGGGGCCGGGGCCGAAGCCCAGAGCCTGGATGCCCTGAACTAAGGGGCCGAGCCCGACCCGCTTCAGGCTGCCGGCGCGCGCGCGCAGCTGTCGAGGAAGGCCTGATGGGTCGGCAGGCCCGAGACCCGATCCTGGATGCCGGTCCGGATCTTGGCCAGCCGCAGCTTGAGCTCATCCTCGGACAGCAGGTCGGCCACGGGGTGGTAATCGACCGGCATCAGCCCCTGCCCGGCCAGGACGGCGAACCAGCTCTGCTCTTTGAACAGCTCGTGTTGCACCACCATCGCCTCGCCGCGGGTCCGGAAGATCTCGAGGCGGGTCGCCAGGCTGTCGGGGATGTCCATGTTCTTGCAGTAGCGCCAGAACGGCGTGTCCTCGCGCTCGGTGACCTTGTAGTGGGCGATCAGGAAGTCACGGATATTGATGTAGTCGGCTTCCATCTCGGCATTGTAGCGATCTGTGATCAGCGGGTTGAAGCCCCCCTTGGGGAACATCGCCAGCAGCTTGGAGATCCCGACCTGCACGAGGTGGATGCTGGTGCTTTCCAGCGGCTCCATGAAGCCGCTGGCCAGGCCGAGGGCGATGCAGTTGCCCACCCACGACTTGCGCCGGCGACCGGTCACAAAGCGCAGCATGCGCGGTTCGGCCTGCGCCTCGCCGTCCAACCGGCTCATCAGCAGCCGGGTCGCCTCATCCTCGCTGATGAAGCTGTCGCAGAAGACATAGCCGTTGCCCGTGCGGTGCTGCAGGGGAATGCGCCATTGCCAGCCCGCCTCCCGTGCGGTTGACCGGGTATAGGGGATCGGCTCCTCGACCTTTGCGCAGGGCACGGCCGCCGCACGGTTGACCGGCAGCCAGTGGCTCCAGTCCTCATAGCCGGCCTGCAGCGTCTCTTCGATCAGCAGCCCCCGGAAGCCGGAGCAGTCGATGAACAGCTGGCCCTGAACCGTCTGGCCGTCCTTGAGGGTCAGGCGCTCGATCAGGCCGGTCTGACCGTTGCGGTCGACCTTGACGATCTGGCCCTCGATACGGCGCGCGCCGCGCTTCTCGGAGAAGCGCCGCAGATAGGCGGCATACAGGCTCGCATCGAACTGGAAGGCATAGTTTATGTTGGGCAGCGAGGTCTGGGGACCGTGTCCGGTGCGGCCGAACCGGCGCTGGCGGGCGGCCTCGGTCTCGGCGTTGAAGCGGCCGTAGTCGTTACTGCCGCCCGACAGCATCCAGCGCAGCCAGTAGTGATTGAAATTGACCCCGTCCATGTCGACGCCGAACTGGCCGAACGGATGGAAGTAGCTGTGCCCCTCGCGCCGCCAGCCGGCGAACTCGATGCCGAGCTTGAAGGTCGCATTGGTCTCGCGAACAAATTCGTTCTCGTCGATGCCCAGCACGTTGTTGAACATCGTGATCATCGGGATCGTGGCTTCGCCGACGCCCACCGTGCCGATCGCCTCGGATTCCACGAGGGTGATCGTATAGGCCTGGGTTCCCATGACCTTGGCGAGCGCTGCTGCGGCCATCCAGCCTGCGGTACCGCCGCCGACGATGACGATGTCACGAATGCGCTGGGCCGACATCAGGAAGCCTTTCAGAACGAAGCGTTGGATGGCAGGGGCGCGAACAGTTCGAGCTGGGCCTCGACCGACGGCATATCGCGAACCGTCGACGCGATGAAGCCGAGCATGCGCTGGAAAGCCGCGATCAGCTCGTCAGGGGCCAGGGTGTCGACCTGGGGATCATAGCCGCGCGGGATCAGGCCGTGACCGATGAGAACCGAGGCCCAGTTTTCTTCCTGGAAGGTCTCGTCATCATAAAGCGCGACGGCCCCACGCGCGGCAAAGAGGTCCAGCTTGGCGGCCAGTTCCGGCGGCGGCGGCGTCTCCCGAGCCCGATCCCAGAACGGCTCGTCCAGACGGCCATTGAGCCGGTAGTGCACGATCTGGAAGTCCCGCAGGTTTCGCGCATGGTTCTGCATGGAGGTGTTGAACGGTTCAGCCTCCAGCATCGCCTCCGCACTGACCGGGAACAGGGTGATCAGATGCGAAAGCCCGACATGGATCATGTGCAGCGAGGCGGCATCCAGCGGCTCGAGGACGACGGCCGCTTCTCCGATGGCGACGCAGTTGCCGGTCCACGGCGCGCTGCGCATGCCCGGCTCGCAAGGGGCGACGAAGGCATCACCCAGCCGCATGCCACACAGGACTGAGGCGCTCTGCAGCATCTCGGCATCCGAGATCCGCCGGGAGTCATAGGCCGCAACGACCGGGGTCCGGTCGCGCAGCGGGAACATGCCGATCCAGCCGGCCTTGAATCCGGAGATCCGGCTCATGGCCGGCAGCGGGTTGAGTTTCGGACCGGAGGTCACCAGGACGCGGTCGCAGCCGAACCACGGGGACCAGGATTCAAGAGGCTGTTCGAGAACCTTGCCGATCAGAACGGCGTCCACGCCGGAGGCATCGACGAAGAGGTCCGCCGCCAGCGGCTCGCCACCCGCCAGGCTGACGGACACGATCCCCGAGTCCGAGCGGACGACCTCGCCCAGTGTACCGGCCTGGCGCTGGACGCCGAGCTCGATCGCCTTCTGGCGGACCAGCCGGATATAGGCCGAGGCATCCAGATGGTAACCGGCACGGGCCTTCGAGAAGCCGCTGGTCGCGTCGCCATGAACAACAAACCGGCCGTGTTTCGCCGCCGCCGCGCCGAGGGAGAACTCTTCGAGCGGCACATTCATGCCCTCCGAGCGGGCCTTCAGCCAGTGCTGCAGGAAGTCGATCCGGTGGATCGGCGCGCCGTGCGTGTCATAAGCATGGACGA
The DNA here is from genome assembly GCF_003060965.1 of Caulobacter sp. HMWF025. Classification (GTDB taxonomy): domain Bacteria; phylum Pseudomonadota; class Alphaproteobacteria; order Caulobacterales; family Caulobacteraceae; genus Caulobacter. The sequence goes on from NZ_QAII01000156.1 coordinate 73,842, forward strand.
AGGGCGGGCGGGCCTGCGACCAGTTGGCAAACTGCTGGCCCAGAGCATAGGCCCCGGCCGTCGCGGCCAGCATGTCGTCGGTATCCAGACCCAGCAGCCGATGCAGGCCCTCAAGGGTCGGCAGGCCCACCAGAACATCTGCAGACCGAACCATCGACGGCAATTCAAGAACCGTGACATTGACGCCCTGGCGGCCGAAAGCCCGCTTCAGGCCCAGGGCCGTCAACCAGGCGGCGGCATCACGGCCGACGATCACGACATTGCGCACCGGACGGCTCACGAGGCGACCCGACTGCTGAGGGGACGGTTTGCGGGTGCCGCACAGAAGTCCGCAACAAAGCCGCCGTGATCCCTCATCGCCTCGACGGTCTGGGCCACATCAGCCCGAAACTGGTCGAGCTCCCGCAGAATGTGCTCCTGAGGTACATTGTCGACGAGGGGGTCATAGCCGGCGGGCAGCAGCCCCTGCCCCACAAAGACGGCCAGCCAGCTGGGCGGCTGAAAGAGACCGTCCTTGTACTTGGCGATGTGGCCCCGGTGCTCGAACAGCGCCATCCGGGACGTCAGGCTATCGGGCACCGGCATCTCGCGGCAATACCGCCAAAGCGGCGCGTCGTCCCGGCCATTGAGGTGATAGTGCAGGATCAGGAAGTCACGGACGCGCCCGTACTCCACATCGATCAGGCGGTTGAATTCCGAAACCAGGGCCGGGTCGATGGCCCGCCCCGGCAGGAGCTTGAGCAGGTTGGTGATCGCCACCTGGATCAGGTAGATGCTGGTGCTCTCGAGGGGCTCGAGGAAGCCGCTGGCCAGGCCGATGGCGATGCAGTTGCGCGACCATGAGGTTTCCCGCCGGCCGGCCTGGAAACGCAGGGGGCGCGGGTCGCCCTGTGCCTCGCCGTCCAGATTGGCCAGCAGGGTTGCGGCCGCCTCGTCGTCACTGATGAACCGGCTGGAATAGACATAGCCGTTACCTGTGCGGTGCTGCAGCGGAATACGCCACTGCCAGCCGGCCTCGCGGGCTGTCGATCGTGTGTAGGGGGTCAGGGCCCCGGCCCGCTCGCAGGGCACCGCATAGGCCCGGTCACAGGGTAGCCAGGGCGTCCAGTCCTCGTAGCCGACGCCCAGCGCCTGCCCCATCAGCAGGGAGCGGAACCCCGAACAGTCGATGAACAGGTCGCCCGCGATCACCTCACCGGACTCCAGCCGGATCGAGGCGATGTGGCCATCCTCCGGCTTCAGCGTGACATCGACGATCCTGCCCTCGGTCCGCCGCAGGCCCCGGGCCTCGGCAAAGCCCCGCAGGAAGCGGGCATAGAGATGGGCGTCGAAATGATAGGCATAGGCGAAGTTGGAGCTCAGACCGTCTTCGTCGGTGCTCGGAAAGGCAAACCGGTTCTGGCGACTGGCGACGATCGGCAGGCTGTAGTCGCCCAGATCGTCGACCCGGCCATTCAGCCGCGCCTTGGCCCAGTACTGATAGAACGGCACGCCACCGAGCGGCTTACCGTGAACCCCGAACGGGTGAATGTAGGAGGAGCCCTTGAAACCCCAGTCGACAAACTCGATGCCGAGTTTGAAGGTCGCCTGGGTCTGACGCATGAAATCGGCCTCATCGACGCCGATATGGTCATTGAAGTCCTTGATCTGCGGCAGGGTGGCTTCACCGACGCCGACAATGCCGATCTCGTCGGACTCGACCAGGCGCACTTCGCACAGGCCGGGCGGAAGGCCGGCAACCAGGGCCGCGGCGCTCATCCAGCCTGACGTACCGCCGCCGACGATGACCACTTTCAGGGGCGCGGGCATCCAGCAAACTCCAACTCTGCGACGCACCGCTTCAGCCGGCCCGGCCTCCTGGAGACGCGGACGTACACCGGCTTAGAAACGGCTTTCGCGACCCTATCGCTCATCGGTGCCCAAGGGAGCACGGCTTGAGTCGGATGGTCGCGGCTAATGGGAGGCGTGTCAAAAAGGATCGGGCCGCCGAAGCGGCCCTCTCCCCAGGCAACACGGCGCGCAGCCATAGAGGCCACGCGCCGGTCACTTTCGACTAGTACTTCAGGCGGATGCCCATCTGGATCCGGCGGTCGTTCTTGAACCAGCCGTTCGGGGTCAGGGTACGACCCTTGTCGAAGTCGGTGACCTGCTGACGCAGGACCGTCTCGGTAGCCAGCAGGTTGCTGCCCTGCAGGCTGACTTCGATGTTGTCGTTGACCTTGTAGCGCAGCGACGCATCCAGGAAGCCGGCGTCATCCTGCCAGACCGGGAAGGCCACGCAGCAGTCAACGGCCGTCACCAGGTACTCGGAACGCCAGTTGTAGGCCAGACGCGCCGCCCAGGGGCCCTTCTCGTACATCAGGACCACGTTGTAGGCGTGCTCCGACAGACCCTCGAGCGAGTCGACCTTGATGCTGTCGGAGACAGCCTGGATGCCGCCGCCGCCGGTGCCGCCACCGCCGTCGCTCGAAACTGAGGCGACGTTGGTGTTCACGATGCCCTTGTTCTTTACATAGGTGTAGTTGGCCTGCAGGCCGAGGCCGTCGAAGGGCGCAGGCAGGAAGTCGAAATAGGTCTGATAGGCCATTTCGAAGCCCTGGAGCTTGGCCCCGTCGGCATTGACCGGCTGGTTGACCTGCACGGTCCGCGTCACACCGTTGTTCGTGAACTGCTCGTTGTACGAGCCGAACTGGATGTAGTCGTGGAACTGCTTGTGGAACACAGCGATCGAGAACGAACCCACGTCGGCGAAGTAGTGCTCGAGCGACAGGTCGAACTGGTCGGCCGTGATCGGCTTCAGGCGCGGGTTCTGCGAGCTGGCCGTATAGAGCGGGGCCACCCCGACGATCGTGCCGGCAGCGTTCTTGACCCAACGCGGATCGGTCGGAACATCGACGCTCGGCAGGTTGACGCTGATCGCGCGGAAGTTCTTCAGGTTACCCATGTCCGGGCGGGCCATCGACCGTGAAGCGGCAAAGCGCAGCAGCCACTTGTCAGTCAGATCCAGCTTCACGTTCAGGCTGGGCAGCCAGTTCTCGTGCGTTGTCGAGATCGTGCTGGCCTTGGTCTGACCGGAAATGAACGACTTCTCGTCCGCCGAAATGTAGCAGCCGATGGTCCGGTTGATCACCGGAATGGGCTGACCGGGCTGGGGATCGCGGTTCTTACACTCAAGAATTGACGCATTGAGGGTCAGCGGGAAGGACGTCGAACCCCGGCTTTCGACCGTGGTTTCGACATAGCGAACACCCACGTTACCCGAGTAGCTCATGCCGAACAGGGTTGCGCTCGGGCCACCGAACTTGAGCATGGCGTAAGCCGCCTTGCTCTCTTCGGAGACGTCGAGAACTTCCGAAGGCAGGAAGCAGTCCTTCTCCGAAGCGCGGCGTCCCTTACCCGAGCAGAGGGCATTCCAGTCGCCCACGCCGGTCGAAGCCGAGCCGAGCGCCTTCTGCATCGCCGCAGGGTCTTTCATCGTCTCCATGTTGAAGAAGACGAACTCGTTCGGCGTAACCAGACCGCCGCCGTAGAAGTTGCTGTCGAACTGGCGGTTTACATAGAGGCCGCGCTGATAGCCGCTGAAGCTGCCCTTCGCCGTATGCTGGTCGATGTTGTACCAGTCGGCGTTGTTGCTCCAGGTGTTGGCGATGTTACCCCAGTTATAGGCTCCCCAACGGACCGTCTGATCGCGATCGGCATAGCGCACGCCGACTTTCAGCGAGTCCAGCCAGTCCGACTCGAAGAGGTACTGGGCGTCAGCACGCAGTGCGAACTCTTCACCCTCGGACTTCTCGATGTGGTCCATGACATAGTTGTAGCGATAGGCGTTCGGGTTCAGCAGACCGCCTGGCGACAGGTTCACGTTGGTCGGCGACATCAGGGTCAGCTTGGGGTGCTTGCCCGTCGCGTCCAGACCGATATCGGCAAAGGACTGCTGACCGACGCTGATGTCGTAGTTGTCGACGGTCGATTCGATCTTCTGGACATCGAAGTTGAAGCGCCACTGGTCGGTGGGATTCCACTTCAGGTTAAAGCCGAGATCCTCGGTGACGTTGGTGCCGACATTGTAGCGCGTGTCGGTGCCGAAATCGCCGCCGCGGCGGGCCGGCGAACAGCCGTTCCAGCCATAGCAGGCATTGACCAGCGGCTGGCCTGCGGTGTTACGGGCGACCAGGGCGGAGTCGGCATTGTTGCCACCCCACCAGCCGATGTCCGACGTCATGACGCCGGTCTGGAAGTTGCCCTTGCTGTCGAAGGTAAAGTCCGGTGTCCCGGCCCGCGGTTGCGGGATCAGGGCGCTGCCGGGCGTCACGTGGAACGAGGTCGGCAGGGCGAACAGGCCGAACGGGCTGGCCGTCGCGACATACTCTTCCCACTCGTTCTTGTACTCCGAGCGGTTGTACTGAAGCGTCGCCAGGAACTTGTGATCGTTGTCCTGCCATTGCGCCGCGAACGCACCGCCCTTGCGGGTGCGCTCATAGATGTTGTCGCGATAGGCGACGCTGGACGGAATGTACTTCAGGCCTTTGCCGGCATAGATGCCTTCGTCGAAGATCGCGGTACGGCCGTACTGGATGCCTTCGGAATTGGTGGCGACCTGCGAATAGGCATAGTTGGCCATCAGGCCGAACTCGCCGATCGAGGTATCCCAGCGATCGCTCCAGATGCCGGAGACGCTGGGCGTGATGCGGTCGGCCAGATCGCCATAGGAGGCGTCAACCGACAGCGAGAAGAGGCGACCCTTGGAGTCGAACGGGGTGCGGGTGCGCAGGTTGATCGTACCGGCGATACCGCCTTCGATCAGTTCGGCGGTCTGGTTCTTGTAGGCGTCGACGCCGGCCATCAGTTCGGGCGAGACATCGCCCCAGCCCAGGCCGCGCGAGGAGTTGGCGCTGAAGCTGTCGCGACCGTTGAACTCGGAACGCACCTGCGGCAGGCCGCGAACGATAACGCCCGAGGGCTCGGCCGAGAAGTGAGCGGTGTCAGAGGTGGCCGCAAAGCGGTTGACGGTGATGCCGGCGACCCGCTGCAGGGCTTCGGCAACCGACTTGTCCGGGAAGGCCCCGATGTCGCTGGCGGTGATCGAGTCGACCACGGTGTCGGCGTCGCGCTTGAGCTGCTGCGCCGATTTCAGGGCCTGGCGAACACCGGTGACGACGACTTCAGAGACCACCGAGTCATCGGCCGGAGCCGGCGTGGCCGTCTGTGCCAGCGCAACTGCCGGGGCCATGCCCAGGGCAACCGCGCCAAGGATAGACAGGGACGCACCGTGGCAGAGCGCGCGTCGCTTGGACGCCAAACCCACTTTCTTCATTCCGATCTCCTCCCAGAGACTGCACACGCGACCCTCGGCCGCGATTTATTGTTACAACTTAGAGTTGCTTAACTCTCTCCGACCCAACCAAACCCCAGAGCCTGATTGCGCCACCCGCCTCCAAGACCGGCCTTGAAGTGCGCCCCAAACGCACATCAAGCCCTGCCCCTTCATGCATACCGGTCCCTGAAGCCTGCGCTTCCCCCGCCCCGTAAGTCGCAGCAGGGAATGTTACCGGTAAACAATTCCGATTAAATAAATCAAATTGAAGAAATGCACAACATGACCGTTGCGCCATTTCCACCCTATTCCCTCAAGCCCCTCCGACCTTCGAAACCCAGTCCAAACCCAAGATACCAGCCGGTTCAATAATATTCATGAGTAAACTTCTGGTGGTTTTTCAGAAGACAAAAAACAAAACCAAACTCAGAAATTTCTTCGGACTTTGTTTCCAAGCACAGAATAAAATATTGGCCCGACGAAGCGCCCTTCGACCGGAGCCGCACGCAGAGCGGGAACATCGGCACCTACACGCAACCGAGCCCGCCACATTCTCGACAATTCATAACGGCCACAGCCAAGTCAAGAAAATTGTCAACGCTGTCATTCCTTATTTGTAAGGGATTTTTGGCCTCGCCCGAGCGGTCGCCCTCCTGCCTCTGGATCACTTCGGGCAGGGCAATGGGTCCAAACGCCTATTCCACAAGGGGTCTGTGACAAACACCCCGCGATGGCGCTGTGACTTTTCGCACTGCAGTATAAGACCTCGTCGAGACACGGTCGGCCGGGATTGCAAGGCTGCAACAATGGTCACAAAGCGCTCCCGGAAGCGCGACAGGAGGGCCGAGAATCGCAACGCCTTTCTGCGATCCCGTCCCTCTTCGCCCCGGCCTCGCGCTGTTCCGGACCTCAACAGGGACCTGCGAGACGTCGATCGAGCCTGACGCCCCCCCCGAAAGATGCCGGCCGTTGAATTGTACAAGACGGTTTTCTTAAGTTTGAAGCAGGTGCTATCGGGCTTCGGCCACAGGAGCAGACCGAGACCATGAGCCCCACCCCAGGCCGAGCCAAAGTCAAGACGTCAGCGCGCGGCGCCAGCCTGTCCGGGACCAATCTTGAGCGGGCGGGAGACCACAATCAGCGAGTAGCCCTGCAATCCATCCGCATCGGTGCCGCCCGGACCAAGCAGGACATTGCCACACTGACCGGCCTGACGGTGCCCGCGATCACCAACATCGCCAACCGGCTGCTGGAAGACGGACTGATCCTTGAGGCGGGCAAGCTGCAGGGGTCCCGCGGCCAGCCGGCCATGACGTTCAGCATCAATCCGGATGGCTGCTTCTCGATCGGTCTGAATATCGACCGCGACCATATCACCATCGTGCTGCTCGACTTCGCCGGCCAGGTTCGCGCCCGGGCGAGCCGCGAAATGGCCTTTGCCAGCCCCGAGGAGGTCGCGGCATTTTTCGACGAAACCTGGGCGATCTTCACAAAGACCCGTGGGGTCAAGGCCAGCCGGATCATCGGTGTCGGCGTGGCCATGCCCGACGATATTGCCAGCGTAGACCTGCCCAACCGCCCTGACGCCTATGAGGCCTGGAACCGGGTCGACGTAAGGCAGCTTCTGTCCCAACGGCACGCCCTGCCCGTCACCATCGAGAACGATGCCGCCGCAGCGGCGCTGGGCGAACTGCATTTCGGCCACGGCATGCGGAAGCCGAGCTTCTTCTACATTCTGGTCAGTTCGGGCCTGGGTGGCGGTCTTGTGCTCGAAGGCGAGTACTTCCGGGGGGCCCAGGGCCGAAGCGGAGAGCTGGGGTTCCTGCCGATCCGCTCGGCGCGCACAACCGCCTGCACCCTGCAGGATGTGGTCTCGCTGTCCGGACTGAATGCCATGATCGGCGAGGGTCTCGCGACAGCGGACCCCGAGCAGTTGGCGCACGCCCCGCCTGAGGTCCAGGCCAGGATTGACGCCTGGCTGGATCTCGCTGCGGATCTCATGGTCGATCCCGTCATCTCGATCAGCAGCCTGATCAACCCCCAAGCCATCTATGTGGGCGGTCGCCTCCCTGCGCCCCTGATCGACCGGCTCACCGAAGCGGTCGGCCAGAAGCTGCGGGCGACCCCACAGCTTCTGCCCATGGCCCCTCTGAAACGGGCGGCCCTGGCGACGGATGCTCCGGCCATGGGCGCGGCCATCATCCCGATCATCGACCGCTTCCTGCCGTCCCGCTCGGCGTTGAGGAACACCGAGCAGGGCTGAGGTCGCCTATCGAACGACGGCCACCAGCGGTTTGACGTTCCAGCCGCGCAGTTCGAGCTTTGCGCCGACGGCCCCGACGCTGGCGGGGTAGCGGATTTCGATCTCCCGCCGCTCGCCCGGCAGAAGCGAAACATAGTTGTCCGCATAGTAGGCCGGCAGGATACGCTGGCCACGGCCGTCGACCAGGGTCAGCTTGCCCGTAAGGGCTGGAGCCGAGCCGGTATTGGTCAAGGTGGCCCGAACCAGTACTTCGCTGCCGACCACCTCCTGCCTGGCCGTCAGGCTGACCGGCTGGGCCGGCATGTCGACAAGCTTGCGGCTGGCCTCGGCATCCCCCGCGAGCCAGTAGAGGTTGTGGGACAGGGTCTTGCCGTCCGAGGCGATCAGGTCGAGCCGCACGATGACCGCGCCCAGCTTCGCCAGATCGAGGTCCAGAGCCTCCGCGACGACGACATCATTGGCCGGGACGCTGACGGGACGACGGCGCTCGGCGATCAGCTTACCGGCCAGATCGAACGTCCGGGTCCGGATCGTCGCTCCATCGATCGCCTTGCCGCCGTTGTTCACCACCGCCAGCTTCCGGTCCGCGAGGCTCATCTGCACATGGACGGTCTCGGATGCCGCCTTGGTGCCATAGAAGGCCCCATGGGTATCATAGTCGTGGCTCAGGATCTGCCACATGGTCGAAGGCCAGGCCGGCTGGGTCATCCACAGCAGCCGCCCGGACGACTTGGTCCAGAGCTCCTGGTTCATGCCCTCGAAAATGGCGCGGTGGGTCTCGTAGTTCATCAGCTGGGCCTTGCGCTCGAAATCTTCGAGGCTGGTCGGTGCGCCCAGTCGGGCCGTCATGGCATCGATGAACGTCTTGGTCGCGCCGTTCCCGGTCGGGTGCCAGTCGTGATAGGCCCAGGTGTCGCTGATCGGCCAGCGATCCGCAGCCGGCACGGCGGCCTCGAAGGCCTCCAGGGTCGGGAAGGACGGCGTCCCGACCTCGACCGAGAAGCCCTTGGCATGTTCCGAGAAATAGGTGGCCGGGTCACGGTAGTTGTACGGCCCGCTGTTTTGCAGGTTCACCCGGTTTGAGCTGCCCGTGTACCAGCGCGTGCCGTCCAGATCGTGGACCAGCTTCTCCAGCCCTTCGTTGAGGATGGGCTGCGGGACGCCCTCATTGCGACCGAACCACAGCACGATCGAGGGATGGTTGCGATAGCGGCTGATGACGTCGGCGGCGTTCTGCAGGAACAGCGGCACGTCCTGCGGTTCGAGCTGATAGTCCTGGGTCGAGGCCCAGAAGTCGTTCAGCACCAGCAGGCCGTACTCGTCGGCGAGGTCGAAGAAGCTCTCCTGGGTGTTCTGCCCCACCCAGTTGCGGATGACATTGAGGTGGGCCTCCTTGTGCAGACGGAAATAGGGCTCCAGACGCTCGCGCTCGACCCGCTTGCGCCAGTCATCAGTGCCCCAGTTGCCGCCCCGGGCCGCGATCTTCACGCCGTTGACCTTGATCACCATGTAGGGCGCAAGGCCGGTCTCCGGCACATCGGTCACGGCCGGCGAGCGGTCGCCCTCCGCGGTCAGCGACGTCGCCCAGCCGTCGACCACCTTGCGGATTCCCTCGTGGGAGCCATCGGTGATATCCTGGCCCAGCTGCCGGGCTTTCGAGAAGTCGACCTGCACCCGGCGCAGCTGTCCGCCCGGATTCATCAGGGACAGGTCGTAGGTGATCTGGCGAATACCGAAGCGGATCGACTTCTGGTCCGAGGTCTTTCCGTCGACGGCGACCGTCAGCTTCAGGTCGTGCAGGGCCTGCTCGCCATAGCCGTTGGGCCACCAGAGCTTCGGCTTGGCCACCGACAGCTGCGGAAACTCGGACGGGCTGAGCCGGACCGAGGTCTGCCCCGGGGCTACCGAAACGGCCTTGCTGACCGAGACGCCGTCAAAGCTGGCCGTGACGGTCGCCTGAACGGGGCGGTCCGAAAGGTTTTCGACCGGCGCAGTGATCTCGATGTCGGCGACGCTGTTGTCGGCCTTCGGCAGGGTCGTGACCACCTGGGCATCACCCAGGCGCGCATCGCCGGAGGCGGTCAGGACGACGTCCTGCCAGAGGCCGGTATTGCGGTCACGGACACTGGGAATCCAGTCCCAGCCCTCGCTGGCGATGAAGGTCGGGCCGTCCAGGGCCATCATGCCGCCGTTCTCGCCGACCCCGGCGGTGAGGGATTCCTCATGGGCGATACCCGGATGCGGCGGCGGCGAGATCCGGACCGCCAGTACGTTCTGTCCGGCCTTCAGCTTGCCGGTCACATCGAACCGGCCCCGCAGGAAGGCGCCCTTCAGATCGCCCAGCTTCTGCCCGTTCAGCCAGATTTCGGCGGCGTAGTTGATGCCCTTGAAGGTCAGGAGGAGACGCTTTCCCGCGCTCGCGGCCGGAGCCTCGAAGCTGCTGCGATACCAGTAGTCCTGGCGGTTCAGGCTTTCGGGGATCGCGGTATTGTTCAGGCCGTAGTCCGGATCCGGATAGACGCCGCGGTCGACCAGGGTGGTCAGGACCGTGCCGGGCACGGTGGCCGGGTACCAGCTGCGGGCATCAAACCCGGCCTGCGAGATCGCCGCACCACCGGCGGACACTTTCGGGGCCTCGACCAGCGACCAGCCCTTCAGCGTCCAGGCCTCACTGCCGCTGGCAACCAGCGCGGGGCCGGCATAGGCCGGCTTGGCCACCGGGGCGGAGATTTCGCCCTTGCCCCTGGGTCGGGTCCACGCCTCCTGCGGCGAGGTCTGGCCATACATCTGGCGAACCTGCACCGGCCAGGTCGGGCTGCCGGTTTCAAAAACGGTCAGGGCATCGGGCTGACGTCCGGCCAGGGCCTTGACCTCGGCGGCAGACAGGGCGCGATCCTGGGCCTGGAAGCCGGCGATCCGTCCGGCGAAAGGCGCAAAGCCCGGCACCTTGCGCGGGGCCATCGTGATCACCGCCGGCGTCGCGGCGGCAGGCACGGCAAGCTGGCCGGCAGCCTGGCCATCAAGATAGAGCGTCACCGTCGTGCCGTCCGAAACGGCCGAAACGAAACGCCATGTGCCGGCCGCAATCGGGCTCTCGGCCAGCAGGGTCTTACCCCCGACCCAGACACCCAGGCCCTTCGGAGTCTGGATCAGGAAGCGGCCCGAAGGCGTGGGGTCGCCGAGCCCGGCGACAAGACTGGCCTGCCCGCCCGTCCCGGACGGCTGAACCCAACCGTAGATCGACCAGGCGGCACCGGCCGGCAGGAGATCCTCGCGGGTCTTGCCCGCCAGCGGGCGGGACAGGCTGTCGCCCCCGGCCGGGAACTCTGCATTGTAGGGTCCCCAGACCGTCTGAGCGGCGACGGGACCGGCGGAGATGAGGGTCAGGACGCTGGCAGCCAGCATCAGGGTACCGGAAAACGAACGGCGCATTTTGTTTCCTCCGGACGGCGTTTTCGCCGCCTGTTCTTGTTGAATGGGTGAGACGTCAGGGGCGCTGCAGGCTGAGGCAGGCCGCCCGGCCCAGCCCCCGCCGTTCAACCGGCCCGGTTGCGGTAAAGGCCAGGTAGTCGGCCTGCGATCCATAGGTCGGCCAGGCCTTCAGCCCCGGGCCATTGGGGTCACCGCCATGGGCGAAGTTCAGCCAGTAGGCCTGCAGCGGCGGCCCCTCCGGCGCATCGAAGACAAACCCCAGCTCCGAACCATGAGTGACAGCCGCTCCCCCGGGGGGAGGCACTTCAAGCTCATAGCGCCAGACCTTGTCACCGCCCCGCGAGCGGACTGCGGCGACATGCTCCCCCGGGCAGCGGAACATGCGATCGGTCGCGACCTGCATCGCCAGGTCGCCGCGAACCGGATCGGGATCCGCCGGCGACGTCGCATAGACCTTGCCCAGGACCTGGGCCACAGGCGCGTCCTGGGCCGCGATCCAGCGCCGGGCCCGGGCCGGATCGGATCCGAAC
>NZ_QAII01000025.1:0-15051 GCF_003060965.1 Caulobacter sp. HMWF025
CATCAGCGCCATCATGTTCGCCCGCCCGGCCAAGGTGCGGCTGCTGTCGATGGACGGCCCCCTGCTGAACCGCCTCTATGTGACCGACGGCCTCGCCCCCGGCGAGTTCATGGTCAAGCCGATGGCCAAGGAGCGCCCCACCCCGACCTATCGCGCCGGCATGTCGCCGGCCGAACAGATGGAGTTCGTCTCCGACAGCATGGGCGCACTGGAGTATCAGCGGGTCGAGACCGACAATCCGCGTCCTGCCAAGTTCGGAACGGCCGATGCCCTGCGCTTCGACCTGAAGGCCAAGACCAAGGAGGGCCTCGACATCTCGGCCACCGCCCTGGTCGCCGAGCACAAGGAGCGCCTCTATGTGGTGCTCTACATCGCGCCCACCGAGCACTATTTCGCGGCCGAGCTGCCCGAGGTCGAAACCGTGATCGGCTCGGTCAAGCCCGTCGCCTGATCTGGCTCGGAGCCCCGACCGTCACCGCCAGCATCCGGCCCATGTCGGACGCCGGTGACGGTCGGCTGATATAGTAGCCCTGGATCTCGGCGCAGCCGTGATCGCGCAGGGCGTCCAGCTGTTCGCGCGACTCGACGCCCTCGGCCGTCGTGACGATGCCGAGGCTGGCCCCCAGATCCAGCACCGCCCGGATGATGGCCAGGGCATCGCTGTCCTTGAGAATGTCGCGGACAAAGGTCTGGTCGATCTTGATCTTGTCGAACGGAAAGCTGCGCAGGTAGCTGAGGCTGGAATAGCCGGTGCCGAAATCGTCCATCGAGATCCGGACCCCGAGCGCCTTGAGGTCGTGCAGCACCTTCAGATTGGCCGCATTGTCCTGCAGCAGCACCGACTCGGTGATCTCCAGTTCAAGGCGTTCGGCAGGCAGGCCGGACGTCGCCAGGGCCGAAACCACCGAACTGACCAGGGTCCGGTCGCGGAACTGGGCCGGAGAAAGGTTCACGGCGACGCGGACATGGTCGGGCCAGCCGGCCGCCTCGCGGCAGGCGGTGCGCAGCACCCACTCGCCGAGCGGCACGATCAGGCCGATCTCCTCGGCAAGGGGAATGAAGTCGGCCGGCGACACCATGCCCCGCTCGGGATGGCGCCAGCGGACGAGGGCCTCGCAGCCCGTCACCCGGTCATCGCCCAGATTGTAGAGCGGCTGGTAGAACAGCTCGAACTCACCGGCCAGCAGGGCGCGACGCAGGTCAAGTTCCAGGCCTCGCCGGGCCTGCAGCTGCTCGTCCATCGCCTTTTCGAAGAAGTGAAACGCACCACGGCCGTCCGCCTTGGCGCGGTACAGGGCCATGTCGGCCTTCTTGAGCAGCTCGTCGGGGCTCTCGCCATCAGACGGGGCCAGGGCGACACCGACGCTCGCGCCGATCATCACCTGATGGCCCTGAAGCTCGAACGGGGCCGCCATGGCCTCGACGATGCGCTGCGCCAGTCGGGTCGCCCCGGTCAGGTCGGTCAGGCCGTTCTGCACGACCGCAAACTCGTCTCCGCCGAGTCGGGCCACCGTGTCGCCGTCGCGGACGCAGGCGCGCAGCCTCTGGGCGGCGATCCGCAGGAGGTCATCGCCCAGCGGGTGGCCGAGGGTGTCGTTCACGGTCTTGAACCGGTCGAGGTCGATGAAATGCACCGCCAGGTGGCCGCCGGTCCGGGACCGGCGCGCCAGGGCCTCACTCAGATCCTTCTGGAACAGCACCCGGTTGGGCAGGTCGGTCAGGGGATCATAATGAGCCAGCCGGGCGATCTGGGCCTCGGCCCGCTTGCGCTCGGCAATGTCCTCCGACACGCCCAGCAGAAACTCGGGACGGCCCTGGGCATCAAGAATGGCAATCTTCTTTGTACGGAGGATAGCCATCTCACCGCCCTTGCGCGGCACCAGATCCTCGTCGATCACATGGACATCGCCCGATGCGGCAAGTTCGCGGTCGCGCTGGGCATAGATGGCGGCCTGCTGGGGTGTGTAGAAATCCGCATCGGTGCGGCCGATCACTTCCTCGCGGCTGTAGCCCAGGGTCTGTTCGCCGGCCCGGTTCAGCAGCACATAGCGATGATCGTCGGCCCGCTTGACGAAGACCATAGAGGGCATGGCCTCGACGACCGCCGTCATGAAGGTCTCGGCCCGTTCGGCCACGGCCTTGGCCTCGGCCAGGGCCGCTACACCGCGACGGTTGCTCTCATTGGAGGCCTGCAGCAGGGCCAGCACGGTGCCGACGCCCAGATAGCGTCCCTCATCCGTGACGATGAACCCGCGCAGCAGGTCCGACGCCCGGAACGACAGGCTGTCGGTCGTGAACTCGGCCAAGGGCGTTTCAGCGTCGACCACCAGGGGCGAGGCATCCATCAGGCCGCCGATAGGACGGTTGGCATAGAGCGCCCGGCCATACTCGGCCGCCATGCGCAGGATGAAGGTGTTGCGCTCGACGAGTCCGATCGGACGGTCAGCCGCATCGAGAACCGGGATGATCAGGGTGTCGGGCTCTTCCCGGAACCGGTCATAGAGCGTCTTGCCCAGATCATGCTGCCGTGCCGGCGCAAGGAAGCATACCGTATCCCGAAGGGTCAACATCACAAGGTCTCCACTCATCGGAACGGAAACATTGCCAGACTAATAGCACACTAACTCGAGTATAAACGGGCTGATTTTCGCGAAAACTTCACAAGGCCGTCACAGTATTTGACCGGCCATTTACCGTGATGCATCATGGTCAGAACACGGCATTTACCGTTCAGTATCCATAAAATCACGCGCCGCGAAACTCTTGGGGGCAGCGACCTCGATGACCGGTTCAGGCCGGTCGTCGAACTCCAGGCGCAGCGCCCGGCTCATCACCGCATGCATTTCATAGAGACAGGTGATGTAGGTCAGTTCCAGGATCTGCTCGTCGTCCAGAAAGGCCTTGAGGGCCACGAAGACGCCGTCTGACACCCGGCCGCCGTCGAGGACCAGGGCGTCGGCATAGGCCAGCACGGCCCGTTCGCGCCCGTCAAAGGCGTCCGACACGGTCCAGTCCGGCACGGCCGCGATCCGGGCCTCGCTGACCCCCAGCCCCCTGAGGGACTTGCAGTGCTGGGAGAAGACGAACTGGCTGCCCCGCGCCCAGCCCGCCCGGGTCTGGGCCAGCTCGCGCAGGACCGGATCAAGCTTGCGGGCCGGATCGCGGTAGAGCGCAAAACCCCGGGCGGCATGCACCAGGACGTCCGGGCTGTTGGCGAACACCGTCCACCAGTCGCCGCGCGTGCCGGTGGCCGTGCCCGGCTCGGCGACCGGATCGCGATCGCCGAACAGCTGGTCGTAGAGCTTCAGCACCGCCGGAGCGGTCACCTCGGCACGCGGCACCTGTCGCAGACGGGGCATGTCAGACGCCCTCCGGCGTGCGGGCCGAGGCCGGCGCATGACGGACATCGTCTGCCGTGAACGGGCGCGTGAAGGCCGCCAGCTCCATCATGATGCCGTTGGGATCGGTGAAATAGACCGAGCGGACAAATACCCCCGGGTGGGGCTTGCGGGCGATGCCCATCTCGCTGTCGTCGTGATTGACCACCATGGGGAAGGTCTCGACCCCGGCCTCGACCAGCTTCTGATGCCAGGCCTCCAGCTCGTCCTCGGGCACGGAGAAGGCGATGTGGTTCATCGACCCCACAGCCGTACGGCTCTCCAGCGGGAAGGCCTTGACCGAGGCGACGCCCGGCGCGGCCGGCGGGCCGTCGGCCCACCAGAAGAAGGCGAGGCTGGAGCCGCCGCCGCAGTCAAAGAAGAAGTGCTGGCCGCCGTCCGGCAGCTGAACCGTCTTGATCAGGGGCATGCCCATGACCTCGGTATAGAAGCGCGTGGTCTCCGCCATGTCGCGGCAGACCAGGGCCAGGTGGTTGACGCCGGCGATCGCCATGGGCTGTGTCCTCCCGCACGCCGGTCCCGTGGCTGGCGCGTCATGTGGCTGAGGTTAGATCAGTCTCACCGCCCTGTGCAGACTGCCGTAGCGGCAAGTCGGATCAGTCGCTCTTGCCGTCACCGATCATCACCTGGCCGGCCCAGCTGACCACGCCGACAATGATCGCGCCCAGAATGCCCGGAACCAGGCCCCGGACCACGAGGCCATCGAGGAACCAGGCCACGAGACCCAGCATTGCGGCATTGACCACCAGCAGGAAGAGCCCGAGGCTCAGCAGGGTGATCGGGAAGGTCAGGACCACCACCACCGGCCGGACCACCGCATTGACGAGCCCCAGCAGCAGCCCGGCGAAGATCAGGGTCTGCCAGCCGTCAGCCGAAATGCCGGGCACCAATCGGGCGGCCAGCCAGAGGCCGACGGCGGCGAACAGCACCCTGAAGATGAAGCGGACCATCGCGACTCGCGCCCTTTTTCCAGTCTGGGAAGCGGAAGATCGGCGTCCCGACGGGCCGGATCAAGGCCTCCGCAATACCCGAGCCCGGGGCTTGGACATTACAAATGCGTTATCGGACTTAACTTGGCCGCATCCCATTCCTATCTGGTCCGTTGTGAGGGGATGATGGCGCGCGGCCTGCGTGCGGATCCGCGAAGCCTGAGGGGATAGTGTCCATGGCTGTTAGTTCTTTGTCGGTGATGTCGCCCGAGGGCGGCCTGTCGCGCTACCTCACCGAAATCCGCAAGTTCCCGATGCTGCCCAAGGACGAGGAGTTCATGCTCGCCCAGCGCTGGAAAGAGCATCAGGACTCTGCCGCCGCTCACAAGATGGTCACCTCGCACCTGCGTCTCGTCGCCAAGATCGCCATGGGCTATCGCGGCTACGGCCTGCCGATCGGCGAAGTGATCTCCGAAGGCAATGTCGGCCTGATGCAGGCCGTCAAGAAATTCGAGCCCGACAAGGGCTTCCGTCTGGCCACCTACGCCATGTGGTGGATCCGCGCCTCGATCCAGGAATACATCCTGCGCTCCTGGTCGCTGGTGAAGATGGGCACGACCGCCGCGCAGAAGAAGCTGTTCTTCAACCTGCGCAAGGCCAAGAGCCAGATCGAGGCCTTCCAGGACGGCGACCTGCGCGCCGACCAGGTCAGCGCCATCGCCACCAAGCTGGGCGTGCTGGACAGCGAGGTCATCTCGATGAACCGCCGCCTGTCGGGCCCCGACGCCTCGCTGAACGCGCCCCTGCGCTCGGACAGCGAAAGCGAGTGGCAGGACTGGCTGGCCGACGACGACCAGGTGTCGCAAGAGACCGTCGTCGCCGAGAACGAAGAGAAGTCCCTGCGCATGGGCCTGCTCGAAGAGGCCATGGTCGAACTGACCGATCGTGAGCGTCACATCCTGACCGAGCGCCGGCTGAAGGACGACCCGACCACCCTGGAAGACCTGGCCACTCACTACGGCGTCAGCCGCGAGCGGGTTCGCCAGATCGAGGTCCGCGCCTTCGAGAAGCTGCAGAAGACCATGCGCGAAGCGGCCATCGCCAAGAACATGGTTGAGGCCTGACGTCCTGAATCCGCTCTTCCCGGCGAAAGCCGGGGAGAGCGAAGCCAATGATAGTGGGCTACGGTTCGCGCCATGCCCCTCCCCCAGCTCATCCTCCTCCCCGGCCTGTTGAACGACGCCGAGCTGTGGCGCGATCAGATCACCGGCCTGGCCGATGTCGCCCGCCCGGTGGTCGCCGATCTCAGCCAGGGCGAGACCCTGCAGCAGATGGCCCGGTCGGTTCTCGACATCGCCGAGCCGAACTTTGCGCTCGCCGGCTTCTCGATGGGCGGCTATGTGGCCCAGGAGATCACCCGGATCGCGCCGGAGCGGATCGAGCGCCTGGCCCTGCTCGACACCTCGATCCGCGCCGACAGCCCCGAGCGCGCCGCCCGCCGCCGGGCCCTGACCGAAGCGGCCCGCCGCCCCGGCGCGTTCCTGGGCATCAGCCACGCCATCCTGAAGAGCTATATCGACCCGTCGCGTCTCGACGACGCCGATCTGACCGGCCGGATCGTGGCCATGACCCAGCGCCTGGGGCGCGAGGTGTTCCTGCGCCAGAACAGCCTGGAGCGCACTGACGGCGAAGCGGCGCTGCGGGCCCTGCAGGTGCCCCTGCTGATCCTCGGAGGCGAGACCGACCAGATCACCCCGGTCGGCGGACTGCGCGAGATGGCCGCCGCCCTCCCCGGCTCACACCTGGTGGTCATACCCGGGGCCGGCCACATGACGCCGATGGAGGCTCCGGGACCGGTCAACGGTGCCCTGCGCCACTGGCTGGAACGATAGAAAAAGGGCCGGCTGATCGCTCAGCCGGCCCTCTTCAGGTCTGATCGTGATCTAGAAGTTGAAGCGGATCCCCGCCACGTAGCGGCGGCCGAACTTCTCGTACTCGATCGGATAGCGCGACTGGTCGCCATAGCGACGGGCGCCCTGATTGCTCAGGTTGCTGGCGTCGAAGAAGGCTTCCATGTGCTCGTTCATCTGATAGCGGGCCGAGAAGTCGATTTCCTCGTCCGCATCCCAGTAGATGTCGCCGTTATCGACCGGATAGGTGCCGCCGTTGATCACACGGTACGGCCCGATCGACTGCCCCCAGGGCGTGCGGTACTGGTAGGCCAGACGCAGGCTCCAGCCGTACTGCTCATAGAGGGCCTGCAGGTTGTAGACGCCGTCCGACGTGCCCAGCAGGCTGATGGTCCGGGCCGGGACACCGTTGACCGAGGGCAGTTTGAGCTCGGACGTGGTCCAGGTGGCCGAAGCCTTGATGCCGAAGCCCTGGGCCCATTCCGGCAGGTTCATGTCTTCGGCCAGTTGCTTGGCCGTGCCCGAATAGAAGACTTCCAGGCCCTGCAGGTGGCCGTCACCGCCGTTGTCGATGCGGCTGACCGTGTAGCTGCTGCGGTCGATGCCGTTCGAGTTCAGCGAGTCATTGCCGAACAGGCCCGAGGTCTGGACCAGCACGTCCTTGATGTCCTTGTAGAACACGCCGGCCGAGAAGAAGCCCTCGGGGGCCATGTACCACTCGACATAGGTGTCGAGGCCGATCTGCTTCTCGGGCTTGGCATAGGGATTGCCGCCCGAGATGGTCTGGGCCGCGTCGCTGAAGGTGTAGTTGGGACGAAGGTCGTCGAAGTCGGGACGCGAGGCCGAGGTGGTGATGCCAAAGCGAACCTTGACGTTCTCGCGCACGTCCCAGTTCAGGTGGGCGCTGGGATAGACCAGGGTCTCGTCGCTGCTGGTCTTGACCAGGCGGTTGCCGGCCGGGGTCGAGCCCGCTGCCGGGAAGGCGACGAAGGCCTCGCCGGTGTTCTCGATCTTCTCGACGCGGGCACCGTAGACCACATTGCCCCAGTCAAAGCGGGTGGTGGCCATGCCGTAGGCGGCCGTGATCGTCTCGCTGACCTTCCAGTAGTTGGCCTGGCCGTTGTTGTAGACGGCGCGGCCGGCCTTGATCTCGCTCTTCATCAGGGCGTTGGTGTAGCCCTTGTCGGTGTAGCGGAACGTGTAGTTGAGGTTCTGCGAGCCGAGATAGCCGGTCGAGGTGGCAAAGGCGTTCCACGCCGGAGCCTCGGAGGACGCGAAGGTGCGGGTATAGCCGAACTCGCGCGACTTCTTGGTGCGGTCGGTGAACAGGCCGCCGAACTGGACCTTGGTCGGCAGGCCGAACAGCTCCGCCTCGCGCGAGACGTCGAACTTGCCCGTATAGGCGCCGGTGATGTCACCGCCGTCGATATTGCCCAGGGTCGACATCGGGAAGGCGAAGGCCTCGATGTCGGTGACCTGCGCGCCCTGGGTGCGGGCCGTGGTCGTGCCACCGGTCCGGTACAGCCGAATGGTGTTCACGTCGCCGTTGGTGAAATCGTACTCGATGGTCGGCCGCAGCAGGAAGCTGGACGGGCTCTGGAAGGCGCCCGAAGCGGTGTTGTTCCGGCCGTCATTGGTGAAGGTGTAGTTCAGGCGCCACGACAGGTCCCAGCCCGACAGCGCATGCTCGCCGCCGAAGGTGTTGGTGGTCATGAACTCCTTGGTGTCGCGATAGTCGATGCGGGCATTGATCCGTGCGCCGTAGACGGTGCCCTTGGTCGGGCTGTTGGCATTGATGTAGGCGGCGCTGTTGTAGCTGTTGCCGGCAGCGTCCGTGCCCTGATCAAGCCGGAAGATGAAATTGTCGCGCAGTTCGTCGTCGTGATAGAGCGTGTTGATCGTGCTGGCGAACAGCGTGTTGTTGTCGTCGATCTTGTAGTCGACGCGCATCGAGGCCGAGATGTTCTCGCGGGTCAGGCGATAGTGCTTGTTCTCGTGCTCGCGGGCGAAGTGCTTGGTCGGATCGACGGTGTTGGTCAGATAGGGATCGGTTTCCCAGTTATCGGTCGCCATACCGCGCGAATAGTAGGAGGCCTGGGCCACGACGCCCAGCTTGCCGTCCATGAAGATGTTCGAATAGACGAGGCTGGTGTCCAGCTCGGTGCCGTCGCCCAGTTCCACCACGCCCATGCCGAGCTTGCCGCTGATCGTCCGGCCCTTGTAGTCGAAGGCGCGACGGGTGCGGATGTCGACATTGCCGGCCACCGTGTCGCCGGGCATCGACGGCACCACGGCCTTTTGCACGGTGATCATGCTGGCGATCGCCGACGGAATATTGTCGAAGCGCGAGGCGCGACCTTCCGGGCTGACGACGCTGAGGCCGTCGAACGACAGGGTCGTCCAGTACACCGGCGCGCCGCGCAGATTGACGTAACGGGCCTGGCCCTGGTCGCGCTCGATACCCACGCCCGGCAGGCGGCCGATGGCAAAGGCGATGTTCTGGTCCGGCAGGTTGCCGACGGAGTCCGCCGAGAGAACGCTGACCAGAGAATCCGAGTTGCGCTGCACCAGCTGGGCGGCGGCTTCGCTTTCAGCGATCGGCCGGCGGGCCGTGACCAGGACTTCCGAAACCTCGGCGGTTTCGGGCGCAGAGGCTGCCATCGCGCCCCCCTGAACCTGAGCCTGGGCGATGCCCGCGAACCCGAGCGCCGAAACGGCGCTCATGAGAAGAACTCTGAATTGCATTTTCGGCCCCTGTGACAGCAGCCGGACCGTTAGTTAGGTTTTATGAAACTTTTTGACGAGCTTGATTTTGGATTTGTGACACGGCCACCAAAGGCCCGGGGAGTCACCCAAACGCCTCACATCGAACACAGTTTCAGCGCCGGCGCCTTCGCCTGGATCAGGCCGCGCCGCGTCCGCCGTCGTCGTCGGCGGCCATAAAGCCCATCAGGGCGTCGATGCGGGCCAGCAGCTGGACCCGGACTTCCGCTCCAGCCAGGTCGCCCTGCATGCACTCGTCCAGGGCGTCGGCGGCGGCGACCAGCCGCGGCTCCTTCACGGCATTGCCGATTGTGCGCAGTTCCACGGCCTGGGCCGCGAGGGCCCGGCGGGCCTGGGCCGGGTCGCTGTCCAGGGCCTTGGAGGCCGAACGGACAATCCGCAGGGCCTGAGACAGGCGCGCGGCAACCGTACCGCGGGCATCGGCCTTGCGTTTGCGAGGCCCCTTGTAGTCGGCCGAATTGAACCGCCGCCGGTCGGGGCCGACATACTCGACCGCCTCAACCCAGTCGCGCGGCTTCAGGGTGACCGCTTCCAGGCGGCGCTCAAGGTCGCCGATCGTGAACGGCTTGCGCATGAACTCGTGGACGCCCGCGTCCCGCGCCCCAAAAATCGACTCGGTCGTCGCCTCATTGGTGCACATGATGATCGGGGCCTGCCGGCAGATGAGATCACTACGGCGGATTTTCCGCGTCAGTTGCGTGCCGTCGAGCCCGCCGCCCGTATGTTCGACGAAGATCAGCCGCGGATCCACGGTCCGGGCCATGGAATAGGCCTTTTCCAAAGTCGGGGCATGGTAGATCTGCACCCCGCTCAGTGCCCGCATCTGGTCGGCCAGCAGACGGGCCGTCGAGGGGTTGGGGTCGGCGACAAGGACCCGCTGAACCTTGGCGGCGACACGCTGAATTGTGCGATTGTTGCCGTCAAACACCGGACCAGTGGACTCCTGCTGGGTACGCGTGACCCATTTCTAGGCAATGATAGTAAAGATCGGCTTGATGACAGTGGCCGCGTCAGCAATCAGTTTGATAGGGTCTGGCTGAGGCCACCCTCGAAATCCAGGAAGATATCGATCGCCTCATCGACATCTGCGGTCGGGGTCTGGCCGGCGGCAAAGCGATAACGCCAGAAGCTGGCGATATGCGAGACGACACCCAGTTTTTCACCCAGCGAAATGAACATGTCAGGGGCCCTGAGCAGGAACTCCCGGAACGCGGTCGGGCGGCCGTTATGGATCAGGTCCTCAAAGGCGTCGTCATAGACCTTGAGCGCCCGCTGCACGGCCGACCGCTCCAGCATGACGCTGCTCTGCAGTCGCTTGCGCGTTTCGTCCAGATAGCGAGAGGTTTCAGTATCCCGGCTACCGGTGATGACGAGCTGCCCGATCTCTTTCACCACAACGCCCAGCTGCGGCCACAGCTTGGTCAGCATCCACTTGTAATAGAGGAAACCCTTCCAGCTGAAGACGCCTTCCTTGAAGCTCTCGCCCTCCATAACCAGGGTATGACGCAGCGGTTCCAGGCGTTCGTCGACATCGGTCGACAGCAGCGCCTCGACCAGACGGGCCACGTGGGAGCCCGAGGCCCGGCCCTTGTCGCGATAGGCCAGCTCGATCAGGCGCGAGATCTCATAGGCGACAAAGCCCAGCATCTGCTCCAGATCGGCATGGGAGATGGCGAAGTAGCAGGGCGCGACATTGATGCCGTGACGGCGGAGATGCTCCCGCAGCAGGAACGGATCCAGCGACGGCAGGCTGTCGATCATCCGCAGGACGGAAAGATCCCGCCCCATGTCCGAGTGTTCGTTGCAGGCCTCGCGCATCAGTTCCAGCCAGCCCCGCTGGCCGACGAAGAACGATTGCCCGCCCAGGCCCAGATCCCGCCGGTCGAACGGGATGATGATCTTGGTCGCCGTCGGCCGGGGCTCGTCGAACAGGAAGATGTCGTCATTGCGCAGGCGGTGCTTGACGATCAGCGAGGTGTTCAGCGTTCGGTTCCGGAACAGCGGATGCTGGCCGTGCTCGGGGCGGTGAACGCTGCCGGCCTCGATGGCCAGCAGATTAAGCACCCGACTCGTCGAGGCCGTGCGCTCGAGCGCCCGCAGGCTGCGCGTCACCCGATCGGTCTTGCGTACCGGTTTCAAGTTGCGAAGCGATGACACGAAGGGGGACCCTAAAACGGCTACGGAACCCTTATGACGTCAACGATCTAAACAAAGCCTAACTGAACGGCGATATCCTAAATTAACTCAACCCACGCGATATTCCGAAAAACCGTTCTAGATCAGCTTTCTAGCGTGCTCACCCCGGAACCGGGCCATTAACCGACCCAGATCGGGCATGACCGAACCCCTGCCGGCCTCCCCGCAAGGCGGGAAACCGGCAGGCGAGAAGGTCCGGCGACTAGCCCTGGAAGGGGTCGCGCATCAGGATGGTGTCGTCACGCTCCGGGCTGGTCGACAGCAGGGCCACCGGCGCGCCGATCAGTTCCTCGACCCGGCGCACATACTTGATGGCATTGGCGTTGAGGTCCTTGAACGAGCGGGCCCCGGCGGTGCTTTCGCTCCAGCCGTCCATCTCTTCATAGATCGGCACGGCCGCGGCCTGGTCGCGCATGCCGGCCGGCAGATAGTCGACCTCGCGGTCGCCGATCCGGTAGCCGACGCAGATCTTCAGGGTCTTCAGGCCGTCCAGCACGTCCAGCTTGGTCAGGGCGATGCCGTCGATGCCGTTGATGGCCACCGACTGGCGGACCAGCACCGCGTCGAACCAGCCGCAGCGGCGGGCGCGGCCGGTATTGACCCCGACCTCGCGGCCGACCGTCGACAGGTGCTTGCCGACCTCATCATCCAGCTCGCAGGCGAACGGCCCCTCGCCGACGCGGGTGGTGTAGGCCTTGACGATGCCCAGCACATAGCCCGGGCCCTTGGGACCCATGCCCGAACCGGCGGCGGCCTGACCGGCGACGGTGTTGGACGAGGTGACGAACGGATAGGTGCCGTGGTCGACATCCAGCAGGGCCCCCTGGGCGCCTTCGAACAGGATGCGCTTGCCGGCCTTGTAGGCCTGGTCCAGCAGCCGCCAGGCGGGCTGGGCATAGGCCAGGATCTGCGGCGCGATCTCCATCAACTGGTCGAACAGCGCCTCACCATCGGCCTCGGGCAGGCCCAGGCCGCGACGCAGGGCACCATGGTGGCTGAGCAGGCGCTCGATCTTGGGCTTCAGGGCTTCGGGGTCGGCCAGGTCGGCGACCCGGATGGCGCGGCGGCCGACCTTGTCCTCATAGGCCGGGCCGATGCCGCGACCGGTGGTGCCGATCTTCTGGCTGGAGGCGGCTTCGCGGCCCTGGTCGAGGTCCTTGTGCAGCGGCAGGATCAGGGTGGCGTTGTCGGCCAGCACCAGCAGGTCCGGACCGATCACCACGCCCTGCTCGGCGATCTTGGCGATCTCGCCCAGCAGGTGCCAGGGATCGACGACCACGCCATTGCCGATCACCGACAGCTTGCCCTGCACAACGCCCGAGGGCAGCAGGGCCAGCTTGTAGACCGTGCCGTCCACCACCAGCGTATGGCCGGCATTGTGGCCGCCCTGGAAGCGCACGACGACGTCTGCCCGGTTGGACAGCCAGTCGACGATCTTGCCCTTGCCTTCATCGCCCCACTGGGCGCCGACGACGGTCACATTGGCCATGGTAGAGATATGCCTTGTCACCTGCCCGGTGACGTCCAGCGGCCCTTCGACAGGACTCGGCCGCAGACGTTTCGTCAATTGTGGGCGGCGACACGGGGACGGTCAAAGCCGGCCCCCGCGAAGTCAGAAGGCGTAGACCAGTCGAACCCCCACGTCGTCAAGTCCCTGGTTCTTGCCCTGGTGGAAGATCTGGCCGTTCGACAGGTGGGTGTAGGCGAGCTCGCCCGACCAGCGGTCGTTGAACTGGTAGCCCAGCGCCAGCTCCGGTTCGAACAGCACCTTGGAGCCGAAATCGATGCGGGTGTTGTAGAGCACCAGGCGACGGGCGATCTCGGCCTGGCTGATGCCCGGCTGGTTGACCGGCGGCAGCTGGGTTTCGCCGTCCGTATAGGCCAGGCCGAAGCCCGGGCGGACATAGAAGCCGCCGTCCTTGCCGAAATCGAGCTTCCAGTTGAAGCCGGCGGCGACGAAGTTGGAGGTGTTCTCGCTGTTGATAGAGACCAGGACGTGAGCTTGCGGACGGCCGAGCCAGGTCAGCTTCTCCAGACGTTCGGTCCGGTAGCCCAGATGGATGTCGACGCCGTCCTCACGCCCGGCGGCACCGAGGCCGACCGCCTCGCCGATGAAGGTGACGTCGTGCTTGAGGGCTCCGACATAGACTTCCCCGGCCAGGGCAGGCGCGGCTGCGCCCAGAACGGCGGCGGCCGAAGCGGCGAGCAAGGCGATTTTCATCGAGACGTCCTGAACAGCATGATCCCGGGGGCTGTTATGGCGTGATCGCCGCCTCGCGCAAAGGGTCTTCAAGGCACGGCCGGAACGCCCTAGCCTCTGGTCATGAGCATCACCCTCACCGATATCCAGGCCGCCGCCGACCGCATCCGGGGTCAGGCCGTCGAGACGCCCCTGATCGAGAGCCCGGCCCTGAACGCCCGGCTGGGCGGGCAGGTCTTCCTGAAGCCGGAGACCCTGCAGCGGGCGGGGGCCTTCAAGTTCCGGGGGGCCTATAACCGGCTCAGCCAGCTGACGGCCGAAGAGCGCCGGCGCGGCGTGGTCGCCTTTTCTTCGGGCAATCATGCCCAGGGCGTGGCCCTGGCGGCCCAGCTAGTCGGCTGCCCGGCCCTGATCGTCATGCCTTCCGATTCGCCGGAGGTTAAGGTCGAAGGTACGCGGGGCTTCGGGGCCGAGATCCGCTTCTATGACCGCTTCACCGAGGACCGCGTCGCCATCGCCGACCAGATCGCCGCCGAGCGCGGCTGCGTGGTCGTGCCCTCCTATGACGACCCGCACATCATCGCCGGCCAGGGCACGCTGGGCCTCGAGATCGTCGAGCAGGCGACGGCGGCGGGCGCGAGCCTGGACACCCTGATCTGCTGTGTCGGCGGCGGTGGGCTGATCGCCGGAACCTCGACGGCGGTGAAGGCCCTGTCGCCCGACACCGCGATCTGGGGCGTCGAGCCCGCCGGTTTCGACGAGACCCGCCGCTCGCTGGACAGCGGCCGCCGCGAAACCATCGATCCGGAGGCCCGTTCGATCTGCGACGCCCTGCTGACCCCGATCCCCGGCGAACTGACCTTTCCGATCAACCAGGCCAACCTGGCCGGGATCGTCGCCGTCACCGATGGCGAGGTGGCCGAGGCCATGCGCTATGCCTTCTCGGTGCTGAAACTGGTGGTCGAGCCCGGCGGCTGCGTGGCCCTGGCGGCGGCCCTGGCCGGCAAGGTCGACCTGAAGGGTCAGACGGCGGCGATCGTGCTGTCGGGCGGCAATGTCGATCCGGACCTGTTTGCGCGGGTGCTGGCGGGTGAGATCTAGGCCGCAACAAATCCCGTCATCCCGCGACCTGTTCGCGGGACCCATGGCTCAGCTTGCACGAACGTGTTCCATTCTGCTCCGCACATGCGGCGGACAGATGGGTCCCGCGAACAAGTCGCGGGATGACGATGAAGTGGGGATGATCGGTTGATGAAATTTCCAGGCGCAGACGCCCTCCCCCAAACCCCGCTCCTCGTCGTCGACAAGGCCGCGCTGCTGCGCAATCTCGACCGCATGCAGGCCCTGTGCGACGCCGCCGGCGTCCGGCTGCGGGCCCACGGCAAGACCCACAAGTGCTCGACCCTGGGCCGGCTGATCGTTTCGCGCGGCGCCGTCGGCCTGTGCTGCCAGACCGTGGGTGAGGCCGAGGCCTTCGTGGCCGGGGGGATCACCGACGTCCTGGTCACCGCCCCGCCGCCCGCCTGGGCCGGAGCGCGCCTGGCCGCCCTGGCACGCAGCGGCGCCACGGTCGGCGTCACCGCCGATGACGCGGGCCAGATCGACCGACTGTCAGACGCCGCCGTTGCGGCGGG
>NZ_QAII01000025.1:15096-38214 GCF_003060965.1 Caulobacter sp. HMWF025
CGCACGGGCGCCTATCCGCACGAGGCCCTGGCCCTGGCCCGCGCCGCCGACGCCGCCCCGGGCCTGCGCTTTGCCGGGATCCAGGCCTATCTCGGCCACCTGCAGCATCTGGACGACGGGGCCCTGCGCCGCTCGGCCGATGAGGCGGCCTTCGCCACCCTCCAGACCCTGGTCGAGGACCTGACCGCCGCCGGCCTGCCGCCGCCCGTGGTCACCGGGGGCGGTACCGGCACCCATGCCTTTGACCTCGCCTCGGGCGTCTTCACCGAACTTCAGGCCGGCTCCTACGGGGTGATGGATGTCGAGTACGACGTCTGCGGCGCACCCGGAGGCGGCGACTGGCCGTTCGAGCCGTCGCTGTTCATCGCCGCCAGTGTCGTCTCGGCCCGCCACAAGAGCCATGTCGTCGTCGATGCCGGCTTCAAGGCCGTGTCGATGGACGGCCCGCCGGCCCGCATCGTCGCCGGTGCCGCCCCGGGCTCGCTGTGGCGGCCGATGGGCGACGAGCACGGCATGATCGCCCACCCGGCCCTGATCGATGTCCTGAAGGCCGCCGGCCGCGATCCGCTCGGCTTCGACCGTGCGGTCAGCGCCGCCGACGCCGATCCGGCCCGCGCCTTCCCGGCCGATGCCCCGGCGGTGGGGGACATCGTCTGGCTGCAGCCGGGCCACTGCGATCCGACCATCAACCTCTATGACGCCCTGCATGTCTGGGACGGCGAGACCCTGGAGCGCTGGGCGGTGGACGGGCGGCGGGTGACCGGGGCCTGACCCGAATCGCCCCCTCCGCGCTTCGCGCTCCTCCCCCGGAGGGGGAAGATGGAGGGCGGCGTTTTCCTCTTCCCCCTCCGGGAGAAGACGGCTGCGCAGCAGCCCGTAGGGGGCAAGTGCGCCAAGCCTCACAGCCCCCCTAGCCCTGACGGAAGACCCCGGATACGGTCCCGGCCCACCGACAAGATCTGACCCCGAAAGAGTGTCACGGATGAAACGTCTTCTGCTCGCCACCGTCCTGTTCACGGCCCCCATGCTGGCCCACGCGGCCGATACGCCGAAGATCGACCCCGCCAATCTGGCCGCCCACATCAAGACCCTGTCGTCTGACGCCTTCGAAGGCCGCGGGCCGGCCACGGCCGGCGAGACCAAGACCGTCGCCTATATTGTCGAGCAGATGCAGGCCGCAGGCCTGGAGCCCGGCGGCGACCTGAAGGATGGCAAGCGCGCCTGGACCCAGGACGTGCCGCTCGGCATGTTCGAGATCAAGGGCCCGGTCAGCGCCCACATGATGGTCGGCAACAGCCACATCGCCCTTAACCAGGGCGAACAGATCGCCATCCGCGCAGCCATGACCAATGTCGACAAGGTCTCGATCCAGAACGCCCCGATCGTCTTCGCCGGCTATGGCGTCAAGGCCCCGGAGCGCAACTGGGACGACTTCAAGGGCCTGGACGTCAAGGGCAAGATCGTCATCGTCCTGATCAACGATCCCGACTTCGAGACCGGCAGCGGCGACTTCGGCGGCAAGGCCATGACCTATTATGGCCGCTGGACCTACAAGTTCGAGGAAGCCGCCCGCCTGGGCGCCGCCGGCCTGCTGATCGTGCATGAGACGGCTCCCGCCTCCTACGGCTGGGCCACCGTCAAGAACTCCAACACCAACACGATGTTCGACATCGTCCGCAAGGAGCCGACCAAGCAGCATCCGGCCCTGGAAGGCTGGATCCAGCGCGACACCGCCGTCGAACTGTTCAAGGCCGCGGGTCTGGATTTCGACGCCGCGAAGAAGGCGGCCCAGAGCCGCGACTTCAAGCCGGTGGAACTGAAGGGCGCGACCTTCTCGGCCAGCTATGCGGTCGAGCCCAAGGTGATCGTCTCCAAGAACGTGGTCGGCAAGCTGACCGGCGCCAAGCGCCCGGACGAGACGGTGTTCTTCACCGGCCACTGGGATCACCTGGGCGTGGGCCTGGCCGACGCCAGGGGCGACACGATCTATAACGGCGCCGTCGACAACGCGACCGGCATCGCGGCCATGCTGGAAATGGGCCGGGTATTCGCCAAGAGCCCGCGCGCCGACCGCACCCTGGTCTTCCTGGCCGTGACCGCCGAGGAAAAGGGCCTGCTGGGCTCGGAATACTATGCGGCCAACCCGCTCTATCCGCTGGCCAAGACCGTCGGCGTGCTGAACACCGACGCCCTGGATCCCGCCGGCCCGGCCAAGGACTTCACCATCTCGGGCAGCGCCAAGCTGGGCCTGCTGGACGACCTGATCGCCCACGGCAAGGCGGTCGGCCGCACCTATACGCCCGACCCCGTCACCGAAGCCGGCTACTTCTACCGCTCGGACCACTTCCCGTTCGCCAAGCGCGGCGTGCCGGCCATCTCGTTCGGCTCGGGCGAGGATCTGGTCGAGGGTGGCGTGGCGGCCGGCAAGGCCTTCGCCGACGCCTATCGCATCAATGCCTATCACCAGCCCGCCGACGAGTGGAACGACGGCTGGCGACTGGACGGCATGACCGCCGACATCAGCCTGATCCAGGGCCTGGGCGCGGATCTGGCCAACTCCACCCGCTGGCCCGAATGGGGCGAGGGCTCGGAGTTCAAGGCCCTGCGCGACAAGTCCAAGGCCGACCGCAAGTAACCCAACTTTTCTTGTCATCCCGGAAGCCTCGCAGAGGCTGTCCGGGACCCAGGGGCAACCGCATCGCAGCGGCCCTGGGTCCCGGCTCTCCGCTGCGCTGCGGCCGGGATGACAAGCTGATTTGCTCACGAAGTTTGCCATGACAGCCTCGGTCTTCGACCTCTTCAAGCTCGGTGTCGGTCCGTCGAGCAGCCACACCATGGGCCCGATGACGGCGGCCAATCGCTTTCTCGCGCGCCTTTGCGATGCAGGCAGGCTTCCTGACGTGGTCCGCGTTGAAATCAAACTCTACGCTTCGCTTGCCCTGACTGGACGCGGCCATGCCACGGACCGAGCCGTACTGCTGGGTTTGATGGGTTTTGAACCCGCGACACTCGATCCCGACGTTGGGGAAGCGGCTCTACTTGAGACTCGAGCCACGCAGTCACTGTTTCTGAACGGCGAGATCGATATCGGCTTTGACGAAGCCAAAGACATCGTCTGGCTTGGACATGAACGCCTGCCTCAACACCCCAACGGCCTAACATTCACGGCTTATGATCGAACCAATTTCGTCCTGGCCGAGCGGACCTACTTTTCGGTCGGTGGTGGCTTCGTGCGCGACGAGTCCGAGATGGGCCGCAATGCGCCGCCCGAGGACGGCCCGGCCATCCCGTTTCCGTTCGAGAGCGGCGCGGACCTGCTGCAGCGCGCCGCCGATGCCGGCCTGACCATCGCCGGCGTAATGGGGGCCAATGAACTGGCCCGCATGAGCCAGGGCGAGATGCATGCGGGCCTGGAGCGCATCTACCAGGCCATGGAGGCCTGTATCGATCGCGGCATGCGCCAGGACGGCACCCTGCCCGGCGGCCTGTCGGTCAAGCGCCGCGCCCGCCAGATCCACCAGACCCTGCAGGGCCGCATGGAGCGCCAGATCAGCGATCCACTGGCCGCCATGGACTTCGTCAATCTGTGGGCCATGGCAGTCAACGAGGAGAACGCCGCCGGGGGCCGGGTGGTCACCGCCCCGACCAATGGCGCGGCCGGGCTGGTGCCGGCGGTGCTGCGGTTCTTCGTGCGCTTCTACCAGGGCACGCCCGAGCAGGTGCGCACCTTCCTGCTGACGGCGGCTGCCATCGGCGCGCTCTACAAGCGCAATGCCTCGATCAGCGGGGCCGAGGTGGGCTGCCAGGGCGAGGTGGGCGTCGCCTGCTCGATGGCCGCGGCCGGCCTCTGCGCGGCCCTGGGCGGGACCAATGCCCAGATCGAGAACGCCGCCGAGATCGGCATGGAGCACAATCTGGGCCTGACCTGCGACCCGATCGGGGGTCTCGTCCAGATCCCCTGTATCGAGCGCAATGCCATGGGGGCCATCAAGGCCATAGACGCCGCCCGCCTGGCCCTGCTGGGCGACGGCCAGCACTCGGTCAGCCTCGACAAGGTGATCGCCACCATGAAGCGCACCGGCGAGGACATGAACGAGATCTACAAGGAAACCTCGATGGGCGGTCTCGCCGTGGGGCTGTCGGTCAACCGGGTCGAGTGCTGATCCAGATCCTCCCCCGGACGGGAGAGGCTCTGCGGTCACCCCTTAGCTGCATCTGACACAACCGCGCGTTATCCCTGCCGGAGCCGATCGCCCGGCCGGGAGCGCACGCCATGAACATCGTCATCTTCGAAGCCGAGGACTGGGAACGCACCGCCGTCGAGGGGCTGGGCCAGGATCATGCCCTAACCTGCGTGAGCGAGGTTGCGGGAGCCGGCCACCCCGACGCCGAGGTCATCTCGACCTTCATCGACTC
Source organism: Caulobacter sp. HMWF025 (assembly GCF_003060965.1). Lineage (GTDB taxonomy): Bacteria > Pseudomonadota > Alphaproteobacteria > Caulobacterales > Caulobacteraceae > Caulobacter. Next base: position 19,513 of record NZ_QAII01000025.1, read on the forward strand.
GCGCCTTGATGCCGCGACCCTGGCGGCCTTTCCGAAGCTGCGCCTGATCGCCACCCGCTCGACCGGCTATGACCATATCGATCTCGGCTACTGCCGGGCCCACGGGGTGACGGTGTGCAACGTGCCGGACTATGGCGACCCGACGGTGGGCGAGCACGCCTTTGCCCTGCTGCTGGCCCTGGCCCGCAAGATCCCCGAAACCGTCGATCGCACCCGGCGGGGCGATTTCTCACAGGACGGGCTGCGGGGCTTTGACCTCGGCGGCAAGACCCTTGGCGTGGTCGGTACGGGCCAGATCGGCCGCCGGGTGATCAAGATCGCCCGGGGCTTCGACATGGACGTCATCGCCTTCGACATGAGGCCGGACGCCGAGGCCGCCCAGGCCCTGGGCTTCCGCTATGTGCCCCTGGAGACCCTGATCGCCACCTGCGATGTGCTGACCCTGCACATTCCCGGCGGACCGGCCACCGAAGGCCTGATCGGCGCCGCCCAGTTCGCGGCGATGAAGCCGTCGGCGGTGATCATCAACACCGCCCGCGGCGGGGTCGTCGATGCCGAGGCCCTGCTGCACGCCCTGCTCACCGGCCAGATCGCCGGAGCGGCCCTGGACGTGCTGAACCAGGAGCCGTGGCTGCGCGACGAGGCCCAGATCTTCCGCTCGGCGACGCCGCCTGCGCCCGAAGGCCTGCGCGCCCTGGTCGCCAGCCACGCCCTGCTGAAGCTGCCCAATGTCATCGTCACCCCGCACGTGGCCTATGACACCCGCGAGGCCGTGGCCCGGATCATGAGCGTGACGCTCGGCAATATCGAAGCCTTTGCGGCCGGCACGCCCCGGCATGTCGTTACGGGGTGAGGGCGCCGGCCAGGGCTCGTTCGACAGCCGCCGGCTCACGATCAATGACCGTGAGCAGGATACGGGCCGCCGCTTCGGGCCGTCGGCGCTGTTGTTCCCAGTCTCGCACGGCGGCGGCGCTGAAACCGAAGCGGGCGGCGAAAGCGCTCTGACTGAGCCCCATGCGGTGCCGGATCGCCTTGACATCGACTTCGACCGGGACATGGACACGCGCCGGCGCAAGGTGCCCCTCCGCCATGCCGACGGCTTCCTCGAGCCCCGCCATGATGCGGTTGAAATTGACGTCGTCACCCTGGCCCATGGTTTCAGTCCCGTTCAGTGGCCCTGCCGCCCGCGCGTTCCGGCGGCAAGGATCCGTTTGGCCAGCGTCGCCATGGCGGCAACCTCTGCGGCCGAGAAGTTGGCCCGGCGGCCCTTTGACAGCATCGCCAGCAGATAGACCGGCAGTCCGGCATGGGCAAAAAAGGTCACGACCCGAAAGCCTCCCGACTTGCCTCGCCCCTTGCCGGCGACGCGGACCTTTCGGCACCCGCCGGAGCCGACAATCAGGTCACCGGCCTCAGGATTGGCCGACAGCATCCGCTCCAGAGCCTCCAGCTCGCCTTCACTCATGCCGTCAGCCCTGGCCTGGGCCAGAAAGGCGGCCGTTGAGGCGACGGTGTGCAAGGGTTGCAAGGCCTGCCTCCCGATATATACGGCAATGCCGCATTCGCGACAAGCTGCGGGATGCAGCCACCGTCGGCCAGGCGGCCGCATTTTCGCTCGACGCCTCGCTGATCCTCACATAACGTCAAAAAGAACAGGAAGGGAACAGACGTGTCCGACAGCCTCATCCGCGCCGGCATCGGCGGCTGGACCTTCGAGCCCTGGCGGGGCGTCTTCTATCCCGACACGCTGCGGCAGAAGGACGAGCTGGCCTATGCCGCCTCGCACCTGACCAGCCTCGAGATCAACGGCACCTACTATTCCACCTTCAAGCCCGACAGCTGGCGCAAGTGGCATGACGAGACGCCGAGGGACTTCGTGTTCTCGGTCAAGGCCAGCCGGTTCTGCACCAATCGCAAGATCCTGTCGGCCAACGGCGAGTCGCTGGAGAAGTTCCTGGGCCAGGGCCTGACCGAGCTCGGCGACAAGCTGGGGCCGATCAACTGGCAGTTCATGGGTACCAAGAAATTCGAACCGGAGGATTTCGAGGGCTTCCTGAAGCTGCTGCCGCGCGAGATCGGCGGCCGGCCGGCGCGTCACGCCCTGGAAGTCCGCAACCCGACCTTCGCCACGGCCCAGTTCTATGATCTGGCCGCGAAGTACGGCGCAGCGATCGTCTATGCCGTCGATGACGAGGAACCGACCTGGCCCTGCATCGACCAGCCGACCGCCGACTTCACCTATGCCCGGCTGATGTGCAGCCGCGAGGACGAGCCCACGGGCATGAGCTCGCAGGAGCTGGACGGGATCGTGACCCAGACACGGGGCTGGGCCGCCCGCGGCGACGTGTTCGCCTATTTCATCTCCGGGGCGAAGGTGCGGAATCCGGCGGCGGCCATGGCGTTGATCGGGAAGCTGAAGTAGGGCGCAGGCCCGGGAACGACAGCAAACGTGGTTAGCCAAACCTTAACGCCCGGGCCCTAGGCTCAGGGCCATGCGCCGCGTCCTTGCCCTGCTGCTTGTTTCGGCCGCTCTGGCCTCACAGGCCGGCGCTGCGCCCAAGCCCGTGGCCCAGCCCAGGCCCGCTGCATCCGCCGTCACAGAGACCCAGAGCGTGCTGCCGCCGCTAATCCCCCTGGCCCAGGCCCGGGGCGGTGGTGATGCCAGCCAGTGCCGGGCCAGTTGCGCCCGCACCTACTATTTCTGCAAGGCGGGGACCGAGGACGACAGCTGCCCGGGCCAGTTTGGCCAGTGCAATGCCCGCTGCACGGCGACCTACCGGCGCCCCGGCACCTGACTATTCCTCCAGGCAGACCCGCTGGATCTCGGCCCGCAGCTCCGGCATGCCCAGGCCCTTTTCAGACGAGGTGGCCAGCACGCGCGGGAAGGCGGCGGGACGCTTGGCGATGGCCTTCAGCGTCTCGGCCACGACCTTGTCGACCTCGTGCGGCTTGATCTTGTCGGCCTTGGTCAGGACGATCTGGTAGGAGACCGCCGCGAGATCCAGGGCGTCGAGCGCCTCCAGGTCGACCTTCTTGAGGCCATGGCGGGCGTCGATCAGCAGGTAGACTCGCTTCAGCGTCGCGCGGCCGCGCAGATAGGCCCGGCCCAGGTCCTGGAACTTGCTGACCGTGGTCTTTGAGGCGCGCGCAAAGCCGTAGCCCGGCAGGTCGACCAGGCGCAGCTTTTCGGCCAGCAGGAAGAAGTTGATCTCCCGCGTGCGGCCCGGCTCGTTCGAGGCCCGGGCCAGGTACTTCTGTCCGACCAGACCGTTGATCAGGCTGGACTTGCCGACATTGGAACGGCCGGCGAAGCACACTTCCGGCGCGATCGGATGGGGCAGGCCGTCCATGCTGACGGCCCCCATCATGAAGGCCACCGGCTGGGCGAAGAGCACCCGCGCCGCCTCGATCTCTTCCTCGGTGAAGACGGGACCTTCAGGCGGCGCGAAGTTGGGTTCAGTCATCAGGTGGCCGTTGCGGTCTTGCCCTGGAAGCGGGCGATGATCTTGTCGATCGGGTTCTCGACCTTGTAGCGGCGCATGATGATGTACTGCTGCAGGATGGTCAGCACGTTGGACCAGCACCAGTAGATCACCAGACCCACCGAGAACTGCGACAGGGTGAAGGTGAAGATGATCGGGAAGAACTGGAAGATCTTCTGCTGGATCGGGTCAGCGGCCGGCGGGTTCATGGCCGTGGTCAGCCACATGGTGAAGCCATACAGCAGCGGCCAGATGCCGATGTGCAGGGGCCCGGCCAGGAAGCTGCCGATCAGCGGCGCGGTCGCCGGATCCCAGGGGATCAGGCCGAACAGGTTCATGAAGGTCGACGGGTCGCGGGCCGAGAGGTCCTGGATCCAGCCGAAGAACGGTGCGTGCCGCATTTCGATGGTGACCGTCAGCACCTTGTACAGCGAATAGAAGACCGGGATCTGGATCAGCATGGGCAGGCAGCCCATCATCGGGTTGATCTTCTCCTTGCCGTACAGCGCCATCATTTCCTGCTGCTGCTTGGCGGGGTCGTCCTTGAACTTGACCTTGAGCTTCTCGACCTCGGGGGCGATCTTCTTCATCTTGGCCATGGACTCATAGCTCTTGTCCGCCAGCGGATAGAGCACGAGCTTGAGGGCCACGGTCAGCAGCAGGATGGCGACGCCGAAATTGCCGACCCACTTGTAGAACATCTCCATGACGTTGAAGATCGGGCGGGTGAAGAACGAGAACATGCCCCAGTCCACGGCCCAGTCGAAGCGCGGCACCTGGGCTTCGGTCTTGTCCCAGAACTTCCACCAGGGCGGCGGCGCGCCGCCATATTCATAGGTGCGCAGCAGCGGCACGGTCTTGGCCCCGGCGAACAGGCGCGTGGTCTGGCTCAGGGTCTGGCCGGGAGCCAGGCTCTTGGCCGGTCCGACGAAATTGACGTCATAAATGTCTACGGCACCGGGGGTGACCCGGTACTGGGCCGTGATGTTTTCCGCCTGGTCGGGGATCAGGGCCGCCAGCCAGTACTTGTCGGTCAGGCCGGTCCAGCCGCCCTTCGAGGTGAAGGTCTCGAGCGGCTTGTCCTTCTTCCACTTGGGATACTTCGACTGCTTGAGTTCGAAGCCCTTGCCGGCCTCGCCACCGAACATGCCGATGGCCCCTTCGTGGACAATCTGGTTCTTGCCGAGGGTCTGATCGATGCCCTGGCGCTGTACGGTCGCGTAGGCGGCGAGCGAGAGAGTCTGGCCACCCTGGTTGCGCACGCTGTCGGCGACCGAGAACATCGCATGCTCATCGACCGAGACGGTGCGGGTGAAGACCAGGCCCTGGCCGTTGTCATGGGTCAGAACGATCGGGGTTTTGGGCGTCAGGACCTGGCCCGGGGCGGCCGTCCAGACGGTGCGGCTGTCGGGCAGACCCGGCAGATTGGCCCCGGCCCAGCCGAAGTCGGCGAACCAGGCGTGCTCGGCGCCCTCGGGGCGGAACAGTTCGACCGGGGGCGAGCCCTTCTTGGTCGTCTGGTCATACTTCTTCAGCCACAGGTCATCGATGCGGCCGCCCTTCAGGGCGATCGAGCCCGACAGCGACGGCGTATTGACCGCGATGCGCGGGCTCTGGGCCTTGGCGGCATCACGCGACAGCTTCAGCGGGGCGGGCGTGCCGTCCGGGCCCAGTACCAGACCCGGCTGCGTCGCCATCATCCGCTGCTCGGCCGCCTTCTTGGCCTTCAGCTGGGCTTCGGCCTGCTTCTGCTGCGGACCCAGGATGAAGAACTGGTACCCGATCAGGATCGCGAACGCGCTGACGATGAACATCAACGTGTTTTTGTTGTCGTTCTGCATGGATGACTTAACCGGAAACGGAGGGATCGGGCGCCGAGGCGTCGAAGGTGGGGTCTTTGGGAAGATCAGCGGATTGAGCCTGACGGGCCCGAGCCTCCGCGCGATCATGTTCGGCCGCGAGGCTTATCAGCGCGGTTTTCACATCGTCAAGCAAACGCCCCCATTCGCGTGTACGGGTGCCGCCGCGCGCAATGAACACATAGTCGCACATTGGGCGGCCATGAAGGGGCAACAAGAGCCTGGCGGCCTCTCGGAGGCGGCGCTTGGCCCGATTTCGCTCGACCGAGCCGCCGACCTTCTTGGTGGCGGTGAAACCCACCCGGATCAGCGGATCGTCATCCAGCCGCGCGCGCATCTGCATGAAGACGGCCCCGCGCGACAGGGCCGGAGCCTTGGCGGCCTTGAGAAAGTCCGGGCGCGTCTTGAGACGCTCGATCCGGGCCGCGCCGGTCGGCTGGGGCGCGGTCATGAAAAAAGCCGCCCTTTCCGGCGAAAACCTGAGGTCAGGCTCTGGGAAAAGGCGGCTTTTGTCATGGTCTATCGCCTCCCGCGAGCGGGAGAAAAGAGCGGGATCAGCCGCTCTTAGGCCGTCAGGCGCTTACGGCCCTTGGCGCGGCGACGCGCGACGATCTTTTGGCCGTTCTTGGTGGCCATACGCGCGCGGTAGCCGTGACGGCGGGCTCGCACGAGCTGCGACGGCTGAAATGTCCGCTTCACGAGGTGGCTCCGAATACAAATGTTGGACGCGGGAGCCGTGCGGCCTCCGCGAGTGAGGGGCGGTGGATAAGGGATGGGGCCGCGACTGTCAACCTGAGTCGGTTCAGGGACTTGCAAGTGAGGCTCACCACGTCTCGTGGTTCGCAAAAAAGCCCGTCATCCCGCGACGCGTTCGCGGGACCCATCTATCCGCCGCGGCGGCGGAGCGGAAGCGGGCGCTCACGAGAAAGCTGAACCATGGGTCCCGCGCATAAAGCGCGGGATGACGGTTTATGGATCTCAGGGCGAGATCACGGCCTTTCCGACGACCTTGCGCTCGCTCAACAACTCGAATGCCCTACGCCACTGGTCCAGCGGCAACTCGGCATGGACGTGGGGACGGATCACACCCTCATTGGCCATGCGCCAGACCTCGGCGGCGTTCTCGCGGCCCTTTTCCGGGAACTGGCGGCCATATTCTCCGGCCCGCACGCCCATCACCGAGAAGCCCTTGATCAGGGGCATATTGACCGAGACGGTCGGGATCCGCCCCGAGGTGAAGCCGATGACCAGCAGCCGACCGTCAAAGGCGATGCAGCGCACGCTCTCGTCGAACACGTCGCCGCCCACCGGGTCATAGATGACGTCGGCCCCGCGCCCGCCGGTGATGGCCTTGACCTGATCTCGGAAACCGCCGGTGACATTGACCACCGCGTCAGGCGCATAGAGCCGCTGGATCTCGGCCAGCTTGGCGTCGGAGGCCGAGGCGGCGATCACGCGGGCCCCCAGGGCCTTGGCCAGGTCCACCGCTGCCAAACCAACACCGCCGGCCGCGCCATGCACCAGCACCCAGTCACCGGGCTCGACCCGCGCCCGGCGCACCAGGGCGACATAGGCCGTCAGATAGGCCGCGCCATAGGCCGCCGCCTCGCCGAATGACAGGCGCTCGGGCTTGGGCCTGAGGGCCTCGGCATCCAGCACCGCATATTCGGCAAACGCCCCCAGCCGCGCGCCGCCGACCACGGCGTCACCGACCTGAAAGGTCGCAACGCCGTCGCCCAGGGCCGCGACCTCGCCGGCCAGATCGAGACCCGGCGTGAAGGGCGTGGGCGGTTTGAACTGGTACTCACCGCGCGTCATCAAAAGGTCGGGGAAGTTGACGCTGGCGGCGCGTACGCGGACCAGCACCTGGCCCGGACCGGGCGCAGGCGTGGCCACCTCCCGCACGGCGCAACCGGCAAAGTCGGGGGCCAGGGATTCGACGACGAGGGCCCTCATCACAAGGACCATCCCCCAACTTCCAAGGCTCCCCACATCTTGTCATCCCGGCCGCAGCGAAGCGGAGAGCCGGGACCCAGGGGCCAAGGCGAGGCGGTGGCCCCTGGGTCCCGGATAGCCTCTGCGAGGCTTCCGGGATGACAAGCTTTTGGGATCATTTTGCCGCGCCCGCAGGTGCCGCCTCAAACGCCGCCCGCACCAGGCGGGCGATGTCGCGACAGGCCGCATCAGCCGCCGGCACGGCCCCGGTAAAGGCCGTGAAGCCATGGGCCAGGCTGTCATGGCAGCGATAGGTCACCGGCACGCCGGCAGCCTGCAGGCGCTTGGCATAGGCCTCGCCCTGGTCGACCAGCGGATCGAAGCCGGCGGTGATCACCACCGCAGGGGCCAGGCCCGACAGGTCTTCGGTCTTGTTGGGCGAAAGGCGGGGATCGGCCGGGTCGGCTTCCGGGCCCATATAGTGGCCCATGAACCATTCCATGATCGGCCGGCTGAGCGGATAGGCGTCGGCATAGGTGGTCATCGAGGCCGTCTCGCTGGCCACGTCCACGGCCGGATAGATCAGCAGCTGCAGGGCCGGCTGCGGCTCACCCGCGCGCTGCATCTCCTGGGCAAGGATGGCGGCGAAGTTGCCGCCCATGGAGTCGCCGCCGATGGCCGGCGGCAGGTCGGCCGCGCCGAAGCGGGCGGTGTTGTCGCGCGCCCAGCGATAGGCGGCCAGAACATCGTCGAGCCCCGCCGGAAAGCGATGCTCGGGGGCCAGCCGGTAGTCGACCGACACCACGGCCGTGCGGGCGATGCGGGCCAGGATCCCGCAGAAGGCGTGGCAGGTCTCAAGGTCGCCGATCACCCCGCCGCCGAAATGGGCGAAGACGATCAGAGGTGCCGAGGCGTCCTGGTCGGCGGGCCGGTAGGCGCGCAGCGGCAGCGGGCCGCCCGGTCCATCAATGGTCAGGGCCTCGGTGACGACACCCGGCTCGGAGGGGCCGGAGACGGCGACCAGCCCCTGGGCACTGGCTGCGCGAGCCACGTCGGCCGGCAGGGTGGTGATCGACGGCATCTTGCGCGACGCATGGGTGAAGAACTGGAAGCGCGGATCCAGGGTGCGACCGCCGCGATAGACCGCCCCGCCCCCGGACATGGCCCGCAGGATCGGGCTCGGCAGCGACAGGATGGTCTTCAGAATGAATTTCTGGACGGCGACGTCGGCCATGGGGGCTCCGGGCGGAAGACTAGGATTTGGGAAGGGCGGGCAGGCCGCCCAGGATCAGTTTGACGGCGAAGTCGGCGGCACCTGCCGTGTCGACCGGCCGCCGTTCCAGCATCTTGTCGCTGACCTCACGGGCCACGGCGATACAGGCGGCGGTCAGATAGTCGAGATCGACGGACGGCGCGTGCTCAAGCTCGAGCACCTTGGCAAAGCCGGCGCGCACCTCGTCGAACACGGCGACGATCTCGGGTGTGGCCCGGGGATGGGGGATCTGCTCGCCGGCCGGCCGGTTCAGGCGCCACAGCTCCTGCTCTGTGGCCACGAACTCGAAATAGGCGGTGATGGCGCCCCGCAGGTACGACGCGAAGTCGACGGCGCGGTCGTTGACCTGGCGCAGCAGCGGCCGAAAGCGTCGCGCCCCGTCATCGGCCAAGGCGTCAAACACCTCTTCCTTGGACTTGTAGTAGTTATAGAAGGTGCCCGAGGCGAGGCCGGTCCGCCGGATGATGTCGCGCACCGTCGCCCCGTCGTAGCCGAGATCGCCGAACACCTCGCGGGCGGCATCCAGAATGGCCTGGCGGTTAGCGACCTTGGTCCGCTCGCGCTTGCCCGGCCGCAGATCCTCGGGAGCTTTGGGGAAATAGGCGATATTCGACATCGTACGCGACTCACAGTCGAGGCCATCATGACGCCCCGTCAGGATTTGAGCCCGATTACGCGCCATGGGGCAAGACCCTGCTCAGGCGGGAAACCTGCCAGGGACCTGATCCGATGTCGGAAGATCCGGTCACGCCACGGCCTGCGTCGCCGCCTGCCCGGCCCTCGCCGGAACCGGCAGGGCCCGGCCGCTGGCCGCCGCGCGCTTCTCGCCGCGCACGATCTCCTTCTTCAGGTCGGCGCAATAGACATTGAAGTCGACCTGGATGGTGTGACGGGCCGAGGCATAGAACTGGCCCAGATGGCGCTCCTCGTCGCGGGCGATGACCCGCTCCATCTCCGCCGTCGGGGGCGGGGCATAGGCTCCGGCCAGATAGGCGGCCGCCAGCTTGGCCTGCTGCTCGGCGAAATTGACCAGGGTCGGCAGGGGCTGGGCCAGGCCCATGAAGAACAGGTTGGCGATCCCCGGCTTCATCATCCGCTTGAACAGCGGGAAGCGGTGATCGGCCCCCGGCTGGATGGCCGGATCGTCGAAGAACGGGAAGCTGATCTTGTAGCCGGTGGCAAAGACGATGGCGTCGACCTGCTCGACGCTGTCATCGGCAAAGCGGACATTGCGGCCCTCCAGGGCCTTGATCGCCGGCTTGAACTTGATGTCACCGCAGCCGGCCCGGGTCAGGAACTCGCCGGAAACCGACGGATGCGCCTCCAGCGGCTCGTGATCGGGCTTGGGCAGGCCGTAGTCCTCCATCTTGCCGATGGTCTTCTTCAGCACCTTGCGCGACAGGGCGATGCCCAGCTTGCGCGGCATCCAGGCCGGCAGGGCCGACTTGTCGGCCGGCTTGCCGTTCAGATATTTCGGAAACACCCAGACACCCCGGCGGGCCGAAACCCAGAGGTTTTTGGCGATCGGCCGCTGCGACAGCTCGCTGGCGATATCCATGGCCGAGTTGCCCATGCCGACCACCACGACGTTCTTGCCGCGCATGTCGACGGGGTCGAACGGGTCGCAATAGGCGTGGGCATGGAAGGCCGGCCCGTCGAACTCGCCGGGATACTCCGGGATCCGGGGATCCCAGTGATGGCCGTTGCAGACGAACAGCACGTCATAGAGCCGCGTCTCGCCGGTCGACAGCGTCACCGCCCACAGGCCCTCCGGCGTGCGCCGGGCCGCCTCGACCCGGGTGCTGAAGGTGATGGTCTCGCGCAGACCGAAATGGTCGACATAGTCCTTGAAGTACTGGTGCAGCTGGGCGTGATGGGGAAAGTCGGGCCAGTCGGCCGGCACCGGAAAGTCCTCGAAGGCCAGCCGCCACTTGGAGGTGTCGATGTGCAGGCTTTCGTAGCAGGCCGACATGCCGTTGGGGTTCTTGTAGTACCAGTTGCCACCGATCTCGTCGGAGATCTCGAAGCAGTCATAGGGAATGCCGTAGTCCTTCAGCCGCTTGGCCGTGGTAAAGCCACTGCAGCCCGCGCCGATGATGCACGCCTTGGGAAGCTTGCCCGCCATTTCCGCCCACCTGACTTATCGTTGTTAAGGTGAGCGTATCAGCGTTATCCGGGCCGTCAAACGGCGCCCCTGCGTCATCTGTGTCCACAGGCCGATGCAGGCCGGTTCATCCTTCGGTAGGATATAAGGCAGACACCCGCCCTCCCCCGTCCTCGCAACATGCTTCGCTGACCAAGGCACCCCGACCATGACCCGCCACGAACTGAAGACCTGGCCGCAGTATTTCGCCGCCGTCCGCTCGGGCAAGAAGCGGTTCGAGATCCGCCGCAATGACCGTGACTTCGCGGTCGGCGACATCCTGGTGCTGCGCGAGTTCGATCCCGAAGGCGACACCTATACCGGACAGATCGAGGAGCGGCAGATCACCTTCCTGCTGTCGGAAGAGGACTACGGCGTCATCCACGGCTTTGTCGCCATCGGCTTCGGCGAGGTCATGCCGCATCCCGACGCCCTGGCCGACGGGGTGCTGACGGCGGAGCAACTGGCCACCTGGCACGAGACCCAGGCCGCCAACGCCGCCCTGCGCGGCCAGGATGCGCGCCGGGTGTCGGCCAGCTATGCCGCCCCGACCACGGGCCGGGCCGCCATGAGCGTCGCCGCCGACCGCCATGCCGGCGTCGCTGCCGCCGCCGAAGCGGAGTCGCACTTCCACGCGGCGGCGGCGAAGATCATCCGCAAGGGCTAGGTGGGGAGGGGTTTCCCAAGACACCCCTTTAGACCCGTCATCCCGCGCTTCATGCGCGGGATGAGACAAGTAGAGAGTTAGTAACGGGTGGAGAGCGGAAGCGAGATCGCGCTACTCTCGGTGACGCTTATCCGAGGGTGATATGTTCTCCAAGCTGGTCAGTCTGGTCTTCGGCAGGAGGAAAGTACGCCGGGAGCCTGCGTTCGATGTAGACGCTTTCCTTGACTCCACCTCGCCGCTGACGCTCGAAACCGTTTCCCAAAAGCTGGAAGCGCTTTCCAGCGCACGGCCCGAGGATGTAATTCATCTTGGACCCGAACTCTGCGCGTCCCTCCGTTTCCAATACTCGCGAGATACTCAAGCTCGCGCTCTGGCGTTGATAGGGCAACACCCTCGCCTTGCCTGGCTACTAACGTTTCACGGGAACGGGAGAGTTCGCGAGCCGGCGCTGCGAGCCCTGGACCATCCACCCTCAACGGCTTCTGAGTTCATTGCCATCGCTCTGCGGCTTAACGATTGGGCTTCGGCCGTCCGAGAATCTGCGCACTTAGCTGCTGTCAGACTTTTTCCGCTTACGCCCGCCGATGTCGTGGCTGCCGCAGCACCATATCTCTTGGCTAGGCGCTTCTCCTGGGCCCGTTGGGATGTTGAAGCTGACGTTCTCGATGAGGCGCTGGCGAGACCCGATGTCGCCGCGCAACTGGCCAACACCTTGGGTGCGTTGAGAACCGGCCCGGGCGGCGGCATTTTGCGAATGGCTGCGCGTTTTCCATCGCTTGATCCCTACCTCCCATGGCTCGCGCAGCACGCCTTGCATCCGGCGGTTAGGGCGTCTGCCCTTGAAATGCTCGTCACCGGACAAGCCCGCTGGACAACCGGCTATGGTTGGGCATGGGTCGACAAAGTGTATGGGATCCAGAGACGAGTTCCGGTAACCGTCGCGCGGCCACTCAACCTAAGGCTCGATGTTGAGCCCTTGATCCGCTTGGCTCTCTCGGATCGGTTCGCAGCCGCTCGCAGGGTCGCCGCTGATGCACTCTACGAGAGACGTGCGAACATCGACGATGTCATGACACTCGCCCAATCGATCCTCAATGATCCGAGTCGACCGGTCAGAGAGCGAGCGGAGTTCCTCGTCCGTCGTCTTTCGGAAACGTAGTGGGAGTCCGCAGCGGCTCCCACGCCGCCGATCACATGAGCACCGTCCGCCCACGAAAAAGCCGCCGCCCGCTGAGCGGACGGCGGCTTTTCGAAACCTGCTGGCCGGAAGCGGTTAGGCCGCTTCGCTGACCTGGGCCGGGAACACGTCGTTCATGCGCAGATAGGTGATCAGGCGGTTTTCCATCGAGATGATCGCCTGGATGTAGCGCAACTCCTCGACGCCGATATCCGGCGCGGGCTGCAGGTGCTCGCGCGACACGGTGAAGGTCTCGCTGACCGCGTCGACCAGGATGCCGGCCAGACGGTCCTGGCACTCGACGACGACAATGACGTGGCGGGTCTCGGGGATGGTGACCCCCAGGCCGAGGCGGTTGCGCAGGTCGATGACCGGCATGATCGCGCCACGAAGATTGATGACGCCCTTCAGATAGCCGGGCGCATGCGGGATCGGCGTAGCGGGGGTCCAGCCGCGAATTTCGCGCACCGTCTTCACGTCGATACAGAATTCCTGTTCGCCGATGCAAAAGGAGATCAGCTCCAGGGCGGGCTCGGCTTGATCAGACATATCGCTATTCCCCGGGATGGTCGTTCAGGCGCAGGTCCCGGGTCGCAGTGACGACGCGCCCCGAGCCATAGTGGCACAAGACGCCATGGGCTCTTTAACAACGGTTAACGCTGCTCGTCGAATTGCGCGCCGGATTGTCGCAATGGGGCTGCGGCGGCCTTTTTCTGACCGCCGCAGGACCGTGCATCAGGGCTCAGACAGCCCCTCGTCGCCGTCATCGGCCAGATTGAACTCGTACCAGACGCCGTTCAGGACGCCGAAGGCGACAGCCAGGCCGAGGCCCAGGATCCAGGCGAAATACCACATGGCTTGCTCCTCAGTAGAGGTCAGGATTGGTGGCCAGGGCGGCCGTGCTGGCCCGTCCCCAGAGCACCTTGTAGACCCAGGCCGTGTAGGCCAGGACCAGCGGCAGGAAGATCACGGTCACGATCAGCATGATGAACAGCGTCAGGTGACTGGACGAGGCATTCCAGACCGTGAGGCTGGAGCGCGGGTCGATGGCGCTGGGCAGGATGAACGGGAACATCGACAGCCCGACCGTTGAGATGATCCCGACCGCCGACAGTGACGAGCCGCTGAACGACAGGGCTGCCTTGTTGAACCTCAGGCCCAGCAGGGCGATGAGCGTGCCGATAAAGCCCAGCAGGGGCGCGGCCAGCATCCAGCTGTGGCGGCTGTAATTGTCCAGCCAGGCCCCCGGCGCGTGCACCGAGACCACCCGCAGCGGGTTGGAGGGTCCGGCCGCATCGACCAGGCCTTCCAGGCGATAGCCCATGCCGCTGAAGGCCACGAAGAAGCCGCCGGCGGCGAACAGCACGATGCTGGCCAGGCCCGCCGTCTCGCCCAGCTTGCGGGCCCGCTCGGTGACGGGGCCCACCTCGGCCTTGACGGTCAGCCAGGCCGCGCCGTGCAGCACCAGCATGGCGACCGACAGCAAACCGCACAGCAGAGTGAAGGGCGTGAACAGGCCCAGGAAGGCGCCCTCATAGAAGGACCGCAGGTCGGAGTCGAAGCGGAAGGGCGCGCCCTGCAGCACATTGCCGACCGCGACCCCGAACACCAGCACCGGCACGAAGCCACCGGTGAACAGCGCCCAGTCCCAGAACGACCGCCAGCGCGGATCGGGACGCTTGGAACGATACTTGAAGCCGACCGGCCGCAGGATCATCGCGCCCAGCACCAGGAACATGGCGAGATAGAAGCCCGAAAAGCTGACCGCATAGACAAACGGCCAGGCCGCAAAGATCGCGCCGCCGCCGAGGATGAACCAGACCTGGTTGCCTTCCCAGGTCGCGCCGACGGTGTTGATCACCATGCGACGCTCCTGGTCGCTTTTCGCGACGAACGGCAGAAGCGCCCCGACACCCATGTCGAAACCGTCGGTCAGGGCAAAGCCGATCAGCAGCACGCCCATCAGGGCCCACCAGATGATGCGAAGGGTTGCGTAGTCGATGGGGAGTTCCATGACAGGGTCTCCTTTAAGCGACGGCCGGTTCGCCGGCGTCGGAGGCGAAAGCCTCCTGCTCGGCGAAGGGGCCCTTCTTGATGTGACGCAGAATCAGCCCGACCTCGACCACCGCCAGACTGCCGTAGAGCAGGGTGAACAGGACGATGGTGGTCCAGAGCTGGGGCACGCTGAGGCTGGAGGCCCCCAGGGCCGTGGGCAGCACGCCCTCGACCGCCCAGGGTTGCCGGCCGACCTCGGCCAGAACCCAGCCCAGCTCGGCCGCGATCCACGGCAGCGGGATGGCCGCCACCGCCAGGACCAGGAACCAGCGGGTCTGGTGCTTGCGCAGGGTGACCAGCAGGAAGGCCGTACCGAACAGGGCGATCATCAGCAGGCCGATGCCCGCCATGATCCGGAACGACCAGAACATCACCGGCACGTTGGGCACGGTATCCCAGGAGGCCTTCTTGATGGTCGCCGCATCCGCCATGCGCGGGTCCGACACATAGCGCTTGAGCAGCAGGCCGTAGCCGAGATCCCGACGGTGCGTCTCGAAGGTGGCGCGGGCGGCCATGTCCTTGGGATTGGCCTTGATCTTCTCGAGGGCGTCATAGGCGATGACGCCCGACCCGATGCGGTCCTCGGCTGTGGCCACCAATTCGAAAATGCCGGCGACCGGCTTGTCGATGCTGCGGGTGGCGATCAGGCCCAGCACATAGGGGATCTTGACCTCATAGTGGGTCTTGCGCTCGGCGAGGCTGGGGATGCCGAAGGCCGCCAGGCCGGCCGGCGCGGGTTCGGTTTCCCACATGGCTTCCAGGGCCGCCAGCTTCATCTTCTGGTTGTCGGTAAGGGTATAGCCGCTCTGGTCACCCAGCACGACGACCGACAGGGCCGAGGCCAGGCCGAAGGCGGCCGCGACCGTCATCGAGCGCTTGGCCACGCCGACATACTTGCCCTTCAGCAGATAGAAGGCGGAAATGCCCAGCACGAAGACGGCGGCGATGGTGTAGCCCGCACTGACGGTATGGACGAACTTGGCCTGGGCGACCGGATTGAACAGCACCGCGCCGAAGTCGTTGACCTCCATGCGCATGGTGTCGGGATTGAACACCGCGCCGACCGGATTTTGCATCCAGCCGTTGGCGATCAGGATCCAGAGGGCCGAGAAATTGGTGCCGATGGCGACCATGAAGGTCACGAACAGGTGGCCGACCCGGGAGAGCTTTTCCCAGCCGAAGAACATCAGGCCGACGAAGGTAGCTTCCAGGAAGAAGGCCATCAGGCCCTCGATCGCCAGGGGCGCACCGAAGATGTCGCCGACATAGTGCGAGAAATAGGACCAGTTCATGCCGAACTGGAATTCCATGGTGATGCCGGTGGCGACACCGAGGACGAAATTGATGCCGAACAGGCCCGCCCAGAAGCGGGTGACCGTGCGCCAGATCGGGCGCTTGGTCATCACATAGATACTCTCCATGATGACCAGCATGAACGACAGGCCGAGCGTAAGCGGCACAAACAGGAAGTGGTACAGCGCGGTGAGCGCAAACTGTAATCTTGAGAGATCGACGACGGCAGGGTCCATGAGACACTCCAGGACGAACGGCGAATGAATGCGCCGACCGATGGCCCCGCCGTAGGCCCAACAGGTCTCCCGGGCCTTGATCTAGATCAAGGCCCGGGGGCAAGCGCAGCCTACACTCCAACCATGCAAGCTCGTCCAGCCTTTCTCGCCGGCCCGGCCCAGGCCATCGAGACTCTGAAGGACCTGGAGAGACGCGGTGCGCCCCCCATGCGCCGTGCCCAGCTTCTGGTCTGGCTGGACGGGGCGGCGGCGGTTGTATTCGCCGCCGCTCTTGCCTGCGCTGTTTCGGCCCTCGCCAGCCACGCCCCTGCCAAGACCGTCGGCGTCTGGCTGCTGCTGCTCGCCGCCTCCGGGACTGTCCGCGGGATCCTGGGCAAGGCCGCCGGCCAGGCCTCGGCGGCCGCAGCGGCCCGGGTCAAGGCCTTCGCCCGGAGCCATGCCGCCCAAGCCCTGACGTCGCGTGCGCCGGGCGGGGCCCTGTCGAGCGGCGAGGCTACCACGGCCGTCGTCGAGGCCGTCGAGGCCCTGGACGGCCATGTCGCCCGCTTCCTGCCCGCCCGCTTCGCCGCCACCGCCACACCGCTCGGCCTGATCGCCGTCGCTGCCGTCGCCAGCCCGATCTCGGCCGCGATCCTGCTGTTCGCCCTGATCCCGTTCATCATCGCCATGGCCCTGGCCGGAACCGCCACTGCCGCCCAGTCCCGCGCCCAGTTCACGGCGCTGCAGCGGCTGTCGGGCCTGTTCCTCGACCGGGTCCGCGCCCTGCCCGTCATCCTGGCCTTCCAGGCCGAACCGCGCGTGACCCGCGACCTGGAGCGGGCGGCGGACCAGCTGGCCGAGCGCACCATCCGGGTCCTGCGTGTCGCCTTCTTCTCCTCGGCCGCGCTGGAATTCTTCGCCGCCCTGTCGGTGGCCCTGGTCGCCGTCTATTGCGGCTTCAACCTGCTGCGCCTGCTGCCGTTTCCTGTCCCTGAGCAACTGGACCTGCGCCGCGCCGTCTTCGTCCTGGCCCTGGCCCCGGAAGTCTATCTGCCGATGCGGCGGCTGGCGGCGGCCTATCACGACCGCCAGGCCGCCGAGGCCGCCGCCACCGCCCTGATCGCCCTGCCCCGGCCCGCGCCGCGTCCGGCCGCGCCGGCCCTGTCCGGGCCGCCGGAGATCGTCTTCGAGCAGGTCACCATCCGCTACCCCGACACCGACGGCCCGGCCCTGGCCGGGTTTGACCTGACTGTCCCGGCCGGCCGGAGCACCGTGCTGCTGGGGGCCAGCGGATCGGGCAAGAGCTCGCTGCTCAACCTGCTGCTGGACCTGTCGCCGCTCAGCGCCGGCGAGGTCCGCATCGACGGCCGCCCCCTGGCCGCGCTCGGCACCCTGTCGGGCCAGATCGCCTGGGCGGGTCAGCACCCCCTGCTGATCGCCGGCTCGATCGCCGACAACATCGCCCTGGCCCGGCGCGACGCCACGCGGGCCGAGATCGAGGCCGTGGCCGAACGGGTCGGCCTGACGGAGGCCCTGTCGGTCCGCGCCGGCGGCCTCGACGCCCTGCTGGACGAGCGCGGCAGTGGTCTGTCGGGCGGTGAACGTCGCCGGCTGTCCCTGGCCCGGGCCCTGTTGCGTCCTGCCCCCATCCTGCTGATGGACGAGCCGACCGCCAATCTCGACGCGGTCGCGGAAGCCCAGCTGCTGGCCGCCATCGTCGAGGCCGCGCGCGGCCGCACGACCCTGATCGCCACCCATTCCCGGGCGGTCGCCGACCTGGCCGACCAGCTGGTGAGCCTGACATGAGCCCGTCACCGCTGCACAGCCTGATCGGGGCCCAGCGCCGCCGCCATGCCGGGGCCCTGTGGCTGTCGATCCTCTGCGCCGTCGGGGTCGGCGCGGCCTCGACCCTGCTGCTGGGGCTGTCGGGCTGGTTCA
Organism: Caulobacter sp. HMWF025; assembly: GCF_003060965.1. Classification (GTDB taxonomy): domain Bacteria; phylum Pseudomonadota; class Alphaproteobacteria; order Caulobacterales; family Caulobacteraceae; genus Caulobacter. The sequence goes on from NZ_QAII01000025.1 coordinate 37,550, forward strand.
TCACCGCCTCGGCCGTCGCCGGACTCGCGGGCCTGGCCACGGCCCAGGCCTTCAATGTGCTGCTGCCGGGGGCCACCATCCGGCTTCTGGCCATCATCCGGACTGCCGCCCGCTACGGCGAACGGCTCAGCGGTCATACCGCCGCCCTGCGAGCCCTGGCCGCCATTCGCCCGGTCCTGTTTGCGTCCCTGGCCGCCGCCCCGTCCCGGGAGGCCCTGGCCCTGTCCGGGGGCGAGGCCTCGGCGCGGCTGGTGCAGGACGTCGACGCCGTCGAGACCCGCTTCGTGCGGCTGTCCGCGCCCTGGGGGGCCGGGGCCGCCCTGCTGGCCGGGACCGGTCTGGCCGCCCTGTCGGGCTGGGCTCCGGCCCTGGCGATCCTGCTGGCGGCGCTGGCGGCCCTGTGGGTCGCCCGACGCCTGTCGATCCGGCTCTCGGCCGCCGCCGGGGCCCGCATCCAGACCCGCCTCGGTCTTCTCAAGGAAACCGCCGCCGGCCTTTCGGCAGCGTCCCCCGAGCTGCGCGCCTTCGGCCTGGAGACCTGGGCGGCCGAGCGCCTCGCCGACCGGGGTGACGATCTGGATCAGGCCCGGCTGGAGGCTGCCCGGGCCCGGGGCTGGATCACCCTGTCCCAGGCGGCGATCCAGGGCCTGGCCGCCAGCGCCGCC
>NZ_QAII01000157.1 GCF_003060965.1 Caulobacter sp. HMWF025
CTCTCCCATAGGGAGAGGGTTGGGGTGAGGGGTTATAGCGTCTGCCGGCGTGCCGGCACGCCGGTTAGCGGTGAAACCTCTCACCCTCCCATCCCGGCCGTCGCCGGGCCGGGCCCCTCCCTCTCTCTAAGAGAGAGGGAATCAAATCACCCCGTCGCCATCGAAAAAATCGCATCCCGCGCCAGGTCCGGCCGTTCCATCGGCAGGAAGTGGCTGGTCCCGGCCACGGTTTCGATGATCACGTCCTTGCCCCGTTGCGCGAAGCTGTCGCCGGCCCGGCAGGTGGAGCCGGTCTCGGCCCGCAGGATGCGGACCGGTCCGGTCACGCGGCGGACAGCGCGCCAGGGATCGTGGGCCTGGGCGCTGTAGTTGGACGACTCCCAGGCTGGGGCGCAGGCCAGTTCGACCTTGCCGTCGTCGCGGTCAATGAAGCCGCCGTCGACATAGTCGACCAGCATGGTCTCGGGCCAGGTCCTGAAGGCTCCGCGGCCGGTATAGGCCGCCACCACCGCCTCGCGGCTGTCGAACACGGCGCGGCGGCGCAGGGCGGCCAGGGCGATGGGCATCTTTTTCCACAGTACGCCCGAGGTCCAGGGCGCGCGGGCATAGAGGGCCACCAGACGCGGCATGATCACCGGGTCAAACAGGACGAGGCCCTTGACGGCTTCGGGCCGGGCGGCGGCGGCGAGCAGGCTGACCGTGCCGCCCATCGAATGACCGGCCAGCACCACCGGCGGACCGTCCAGGGTCCTGAGCACGCCCAGCAGGTCGTCGCGCAGGTCCAGCCACGAGCGCCGCCCCTCGGTCCGGACCGGCAGGGGCGTGGCACCGTGGCCGCGCTGGTCGATGGCCAGCACCCGCAGCCCGGCCGACAGCGGGGCCAGCAGGCTGGTATAGGTCTGGGCGTTGAAGCCGTTGGCGTGGACGAAGACGACGTCGATGGGCCGGTCCTGGGGACCGAACTCCAGGGCGGCGACCTCGCCGGGACCCGTGGCGCCGTCGATGGCGATCAGGCGTCTTCGCGGCGCTCGGAAAACGGCTGCGTCCATCGACGGCGGTCCTTCTACTGGCTTACGCCTGGGTCAGTTGCCATTCGCCGGCCGTGTCGCGGCAGGCGCTGTAGCGTTCGGTGCTGGCGGCGGCACCCGAGGTCGAGATCGAGGCATCGATCACCCGGCACGAGGCGACGACCGTCTGCAGCGGGCGGACCAGCGAACTGGCCGCATAGCCGACGGCCGAGCCGTTCTGACCGACCAGCACCCAGCCACCGGCCGGCACCGCGCCCAGGGCGTCGAAGGCCTGGCCGGCGGTCAGCTTGCCGACGACGGCCGCCTTGGTCGAGGGACCGGCCCGCAGATTGGCCGCGCCGCTGGCGGCGTACTGACCGCCGAGGGCGTCATAGCTGGGCAGGGCCTGAACGCCGGAAGCGAAGCGCAGGTTGCGGCTGTCCACCGGCGGGCCATAGCTGGACGACAGCACCGCGATCCGGCCCGAAGCGCCCGTGCGCTTGTTGTACCAGGTCTGGGCCTCGCCGGTTTCCAGAGCCTTCTTTGTGGCCTGCTGGGCCAGGGCCGTATCGGTCGACTGCATCCGGCAGCCGATATAGGAGCCCGCCGCCGCGCCGGCCGCGGCCCCGACCAGGGCCCCGAGGGTCTTTTCGTTCTTGGCGACCTTGCTGCCGAGGAAGGCCCCGGCGGCCGCACCGATCAGGGCGCCGCCTTCCTGCTTCTTGCCCGACCCCTCGCAGGAGAACAGGCCGCCCAGCGGCTTGGACTGGGCCATGACGGGGGCCGGCACGACGGCGGCGCCGGATGCGACCAGGGCTGCGACGGCCAGGGCGAGGGGAGCGTTTGCAGTTTTCATCGGAGCGGTTCCTTCTCTGGGTCGGCGGGGGATCCGACCCGGTTCCGTAAAGTCAGTGTTGGCACCGGGCCCAGTCCGCGAGATAGTCCGTTATCAACGATAAGGGAGGACGGCATGAGCATCCACAGTGACGTGGACTATAGCTGTTTCAAGGTCGAGATCGAGGCGGGTGTGGCGCACATCCAGCTGAAACGTCCCGAAGCCATGAACACCATGACACGGGCCTTCTGGAACGAGCTGCCGGCCATCGTCAATCACATCAATGACAATGCCCTGGCCCGCTGCATCGTCATCTCCTCGACCGGCAAGCATTTCTGCGCCGGCATGGAGCTTTCGGTGTTCACCGACGGCGAAGGCGTGACCGCCGAGCGCAGCGGTGACCGCTATGTGGCCGCCGAGAGCTTCCGCTATCACGTCCACCACCTGCAGAACACGTTCAGCTGCCTGGACCGGGCCCGCATGCCGGTGATCGTCGCCATCCAGGGCGGCTGCATCGGCGGGGCGGTGGACTTCATCAGCGCCTGCGACATCCGCTATTCGACCAACGACGCCTTCTTCTGCATCCAGGAAATCAATATCGGCA
>NZ_QAII01000158.1 GCF_003060965.1 Caulobacter sp. HMWF025
GCCTGAAGGTGACGCTCTATCCGTTCGTGCTGATGGATGTGCCGGCAGCGTCGGGCCTGGCTGATCCGTGGGGCGGGGCCGGGCAGGGGGCCTATCCGTGGCGCGGGCGGATCACCTGCCATCCGGCCCCCGGACGGCCCGGATCGCCGGACGGCAGTGCCGGAGCGGCCGGCCAGGTCGCCGCCTTTTTCGGCAGCGCCACCCCCGGCCAGTTCGGCCAGAGCGATGGTCTGCCGACCTTCTCCGGCGGAGCCGACTGGGGCTACCGGCGGATGGTCCTGCACGCGGCGGCCCTGGCGCAGCTGGCGGGCGGGGTCGACGGCTTCCTGATCGGGTCGGAGCTGCGCAGCCTGACCGCGGTGCGCGGGCCCGGGGGCAGCTATCCGGCGGTCACGGCGCTGAAGGCCCTGGCCGGGGACGTGCGGTCGATGCTCGGGACGGGCCCGCAGATCGGCTATGCGGCCGACTGGAGCGAACCCGTCGCTGTTAGACGCCCGGCCTAACGCAGTCGCATTCGTCCCAACTGGTCCCGGTTAGTCACAGGCGCCTAACAGCCCCGCAATCGACCGACTAGGCGGATGTTAAGCACCTACGGCTAGGCTATTTCGCGAGGGTCACAGATGCCGAACGCCTACATTTACAGCCGATTTTCCACGCCGCAGCAGGAACACGGCAATTCGCTCGAACGCCAGCGCGAGCTTTGCGAGAGCTTCTGCGCCCGGCGTGGTTGGACCATCGCCGATAGAATTGAGGACAAAGGTAAGTCCGCGTGGAAGGGCGATCACCTCCGTAGCGGCAACCTTGGCAAGTTCGCCGCCCGCGTTCGTAGCGGTGACATCGAGCCGGGCTCAATCCTCGTCGTCGAACAACTCGACCGCCTGTCGCGTCTGGACCCGCGCACAGCCCAGCGGTGGATGGAAGACCTTTGCGAAATCGGTCTCAAGATCGCGACCGTGGAAGGCGAGAAGGTCTACGACGAAGGTGCCTTGAGAGGCCCCGACCAAATCACCAATATCCTGATGATCCTCATTAAGGCTCAGGTGGCTAACGAGCATTCGAACCGGAAATCGGCGCTCAACTACGACAATTGGGCACGGCGATTCGCTCGCGCCAAAGAAGGCAAGATCATCAGCCGCCGCGTCCCGGCGTGGCTGTCTGTGATCGACGGCGAATGGAAGATCGACGACACGAAAGCTGAGACCGTCAGGGCGGTTTACCGCTGGTCTGTCGAAGGTCAAGGCAACCGCATGATCGCGACCGCTCTAAACGAGGCCAAGGTTCCTAGCTTCGGCGGTCGCGGCACAAAGTGGACCGACAAATATGTTGGCCTGCTGCTGCATAGTCCGGCGGTCGAAGGCGACTACATCCCCGGTGCAAGCAACGGCACGGGTACTGGAGAGCGCATCGTTGGCTATTTCCCCCGGATCGTTGATGCCTCCGTTGTAGCTCAGGCGCGCACGGCGTCGGATAGTCGTCGCGGAACTGGAGGTCGTTACCGTCGCCTTTCCACCAACCTCTTCGCTCAGGGCGTCACGTGCGGTTGCTGCGGGGGGCCGATGACCCTCCGTCCCCGCCAGTCGAGCAAGCTGTCACCGACGAGCGTTCTGCGGAAAGGCCTATTCAAGTGCCGAAATTCCATGTCGGGCCGGGGCTGCGAACAACGCCAAATGTTCGCCTATGCGGCCTTTGAGGTCACCGCGCTTAACGAGGTGCTGCATCTCGCCTTGGACAATCGGTTCTTCACGAAGGCCAATGAGACCATCGGTGTCGTGAACGAGGTCGCTCAGATCGAGAAGGATTTAAAAGACGCCACCGACCAGCAGGCGTCAGCGGTGAACCTGTCGATCAAGAACCCCGAAATCCCTGCCTATCAGGATCGCGCCGCTGAACTGCAACGATCAATCATGAGGTTAAAGGATGAGCTTGAAGAGGCTCGCAAACGCCTCAACAAGGCCCGTGGTGCCGTCGATGCCTCCGAGCATCAGCGTCGTGTTTTCGAGGTCCGTGACCTTCTCGACGATCCTGACGAAGCGACGAGGACTGAGGCACGCCGAAAGGTGGCCGAAGCTATCCGGGCTATGGGCGTAAGTGTCGTCTGTGAGGTTCAGGACGGCTATCGCCAGTATGTCCTCACATTCTCAAAAATCTTGCGGGTCGTGATCGATACCAAGGGCGAGGTCATCGACAAACTCGATGTCATGCAGCTTTTCAAGGATCAGACACCGGAAACCCTCACGGCACTTGAAGCGCATTTTAAGACTGGTCTCGGTGCGAGCCCCGTCACCCCCGCCTTGACGGAGAAGGCGAACCTTCTCGTCGCCCGTCATGCCCGAGGTGCGGCCTAGAATACTAAAGTCGCCCGCCGGGCAAATTCGGTCGAGGCGAAGTCATTATGGAAAACAGTCTGGAAATGGGCCGATTGGTCGCCTTCCCAAGCCCGTTTTCATTCACGACCCAACGGCCAAGCGAGCGATCTTGGCGTCCGGCGTGATGTTCCTGCGTGTTTGGCTTGCGGACGGCTTCGCCGCCGCGTCCGGGCGGAGGAAACGGGTCGAAACAACGCCGTTCAGGCTGGAACTTATATTGCTGATTAGCTCGTTTAGATCGGTCACAGAAACTGCGTTGTTTCCGATGAACGCGGAAAGCAATTCCACCCTCAAATCGACGCTCTTGTGGTCCATAATTTCGCTCCGCATCGACTGATTATATAAATTACGGTTATATATATCATTCTATGCTATAGTGGACGAACAATATGTCGATATATTTGAGATTTCGGAGGTAATTTGGCCCAGTACGTTGTCGTGTTCGATCTGGAGACCATTCCTGATCTTGAGGCAGTTTCGCGGATCAACGGGTTGGCTGAGCACGACGACGCGGTAGCTGAGGGGATCGTCGGCGAGAAGTTCCCGAAACTCCCTCTGCACAAAATCGCCTGCATCGGCGCCGTGATCGCTGAACGGCTGGATGACCACTGGGCGATCCGGTCGCTGGGTGCACCGCATATGGGCGAACGATCCGAGGCCGACCTGATCTCGTCTTTCTCTGACCGGCTCCAGTCCCTCCGCCCGACCCTTGTCAGCTTCAACGGTCAGGGCTTCGATCTGCCGGTCTTGCGCTACAGGGCGATGGTCAATTCGATCCCGGCGCCGGGTCTCCATGCCCGTGCGTACTTCAAGCGCTACGATGATGCCGCCGTCGATCTGTGCGACGTGCTGGGTTCGTACAGCAGCGGCGCCAAGGCGAAGCTGGACGAGCTATGCCGGGTTCTGGGGCTGGCGGGAAAGCCTGACGGCGTTGACGGCGCTGAGGTGGCTGGATTCGTGAAGGCCGGGCGGATCGCCGAGGTCGCCGCGTACTGTGAGACCGATGTCGTGAACACCTATCGGGTGTGGCTGCGTTATGAACTGTTCCGGGGGGCATTGAAGCCTGACGAGTTCCGGTCCAGCGAGACGGCGCTTGCCGACTTCATCCGGGCACGGCTAGTCGAGAAGCCCCACCTCGCGTTTCTGATCGATGATCTGCATCGGTCTGTAGAGGTGCCGATCTCCGCCTGACCGGGGCGCTGGTGTTGCCGAGGCACGCTCCCCTACAGTCGCCCCTCTAGTGGCCTCCCTCGATCAGCGCTGCCCGGCGATGTCCTGTTGGCGGACGAGGCCAGCATCAATCATTCTGGCGTCGATGTGTTCGGCGAGTGCCTTCACCGCGTTTCGTGCACGAGTGACAAAATCAAAGTTCATCGTGATGGCACCATTTCTTGCAATGGGGACGTCAGGATAAGAGCGAACGTACAGATCGTCTGGCTTGCCATCTCGGTGTACCAATATATGGCGAGCATCTAGGTAGGGCATTGCTGCCGTCAGAACGTTCTCTTCTAGCTGTAGTCCAACGCGAACGCTCATTTTGTTTATTAGAGAGCGTGTATTTCGTTCATTCTCAAGCGCCCGAAATATCTTGTCGGATATCAAGCGTATAACAGCATCCCAAGAACCAGCTTGAAGGATTTCTTTGGCGTGAATGTCGAGTTTGACTTCGCCAGCAAAACGCGACGCATCTACTCCGGCGAGCGCTGCTCGCGATAGAGACGTTGCGAGAAAATCAGAAAAATCTTCGTATAATTCCTTTATAAAGGCGACGTGGATTGTGGATTTCAAATGCAGACCGACAATTTTCCGAGACTGTATTGTATTAGGGCAAGCGTGAAGTCGGGGGTATCCATCAACTCGCCCTCCTGTCGCCTCACAGATGGTCCTCTCGTCGGCCTGTCCGCGCAGGAAGTTTGTTATAAGCACGTCGGTTAGCTCAAGGTCTGTCTCGTAGGAGATCAGACGTTGAGTGAATCTGTGGAGCGCCTTGCTTGGCAAATCTTGTCCCCCTCGCTCCGTGTCCCCAGAGCGCTACCGCTACTTGTCCATTGGTTGTCAGCTTTCGCAATGGCTGAGTTGGAGATCGGCGCCCAACTTGCGAGGGCGAGCTACACTCGCTGCTCGCCCATAGCTGTTCGGCCGCCCGGCAGCGCCCGATAAAGCGTCGCCGGAGCACATCCGACCTGACCGGCGACTTCGGCGACAGTCAGCGTGCCCTCCGCGATCAGCGCCTTGGCCACGCGGAGCTTCTGATCGTCGAGGGAGCGTGGGCGACCGCCAACTCGACCACGGGCACGAGCGGCGGCGAGGCCGTGTCGCGTGCGCAGTTTGAGGATGTCAGTCTCGGCCTGATTAAGGGCTGCGAGCATGTTCACCCAAAGCCTGCCGGTCGGCGAAGAGGTTTCGATATTTTCGGTCAGGGAATGCAGCCCGATCTCCCGGCTGTTCAGATCGTCAACGATGTCGATGATCTGCCGCATATTTCGACCGAGGCGCGAAAGCGCGAAAACGCAGAGCACGTCGCCGGGGCGGGCAAACTCCAGCGCCTTGGCAAGCTCCGGCCGGTCGATGCGCGTACCGGAAACAGTCTCAAGGAAGATGCGTTCGCAGCCCGCTTTTTCCAGAGCGTCGATTTGTAGAGCATGATCCTGCGACGAAGTGGAAACCCGAGAAAAGCCGATCTTCATTCAATCTCCCAAAACTCAACGGATTGCTCGCAATCCAGACAGTGGTTTTAGGATACAGTATTGAGATGATTTTTTCCTCAATAAACGGGCGTATTGAGGCAAGATATTCAAAGCATAATACCGATCATTTGATGGAAATCAGAGAGAGGGCGTCGGCCGTCGCGGCGAGCGACATTCGGCCGCCATCCGGCTCCTCGCTGGAAACCTTCCGGTAAAGGATTCTACCCCAGAAATGGCGCCATCATGCCGTTCGACGCCGCACCATCAGTCAACGAAACTACCATCGAGTATGCGGCCGGAGCTTTAGGCGCCGGTTTGCGTGAAGTGCGCCGCTCGATGAAGTTCAGCCAGAAGCGACTGGCTGCCGAGGCGGGGATCGATCTGGTCACCGTGCAAGGGCTGGAGCAGGGCTGCGGCACGCTGCGGTCGCTTCTGGCGGTGCTCGGCGTCTTGAGGCTGCGGTTCGCCGACCAGCAGCCGTCGCTGGAAGTTGGCGGGTGGATCGCTACCGTTCGGAGGGCGACGGGTTACTCACAGGCGGCGCTCGCTACGCTGATCGGCCTCAGCAAGCCGACAATCATCCAGATCGAACACGGGCGGGGCAACCTGCGGAGCCTGCTCCTTGCGATGATGTTCCTGCGGCTCACGCCGATGGTCGTTCCGCAGACCGATCCACTACATGGCGCCCGCCTGATCCTCGGTGACTGTCTGGAGGTGCTGCCCACGCTGCCAGACCGTTCGATCAGCGCGGTCATCGCCGACCTGCCATACTCGCTCACCAATCTGGAATGGGATGAGGCGATTCCGCTGGAGCCGCTGTGGGAGCAGTTCCGGCGAGTTCTAAAGCCGACTGGCGCCGTGATCCTGACGGCCAGTCAGCCGTTCACCGCAGAGTTGGTGATGAGCAATCCTGAGTGGTTCAAGGAGGCGCTGGTTTGGGAAAAGAGCCGTGCGACCGGGTTTCTACAGGCCAGTAAGCGGCACCTCAAAAAACATGAAGACGTCCTCGTTTTCAGCCCCGGTACTATCGTGTCGGGAAGGGGGCATCAGATCGCCCGCAACATGACCTTCAATCCGCAGGGGTTGGTCGAGCTTGAAAGGCCAGTGCGTTCCGGCGGTGGGATTGTGAAGGGCGGCACGCTGTCAGATTCCGGCGGCCAGAACACCCTCAGCCCGATCTACCGCCCTTGCTACATCAAGCCCAACACAAAGCGAAACGGCGAGCCGGACACCTTCAACGGCAAGCCCATCACCGGCGATGGCCGCAATCAAACCCACACGAACTATCCGAAGTCGATCCTACGGTTTCCCTCTGAGTTTAGGCCCGTCCACCCGACGCAGAAGCCGCTCGAACTGATGCGATACCTCGTCCGCACATTCACGAACGAAGGCGACACCGTACTGGATTGCTGCTTCGGCTCTGGCACGACGGCGGTGGCGGCTGTGATGGAGGGGCGCCGGTTCGTCGGCGTCGAGAAGGATGCAGGCTACTTCGAGCTTGCACAGGAGCGGCTACGGCTGGTGCGGCTGGGCTAATTCGGCCGCACCAGATCGTCATTGAATAGTAGCCTACTAGGCCTGTGCGGTGTCCGTCTTGGTCGTGTCCATGATGTCGAGTGCGGGCAGGCTGCGCACGATCTTCATGGTCTCCAAGCTGACGGTGATGACCCGCTGGAACAGCTTGAGTGGGTAGGCGGGGTCGCCGACTGTCTCGACGGCGTAGCGGTTGGCGTCGTTGACGATACCGCTGTCTTTGTCGGTTTTTACGACCTGTCGTTCCATGACCCATTCAAGCGCCGACTTGCCGTTGACGATGTAGTCGTAGGCGTGGATCGGAATGTTCGTCATCGTGATGCGCGGGTTATAAATCACCGTCGCCTTATCGACTTTGGGTCGCTTGCCACCGAATTTCATCTTTTCAACGCGGTAGAACGTCTTTTCGTCCTCGATCACTGCGAGGCTCAGATCACCCTCTTTAATCGTGACTGGGTAGGGCTCAACAGTTTCGAAGTCCACGTGTAAATCTGCCAAACTCTCTCCCGCTCTCACGAACTGCCAGAAATCCTCCACCTTCTTTGGAAGTGGAATTCGTGGCAGTTGCTTGGAAAGATTGTCTTGAAATTGCGCTCGATATGATTCTGAGTGTAGAATTCCATATACGTAATGGAAAACGTCCTCCTTCATTATCGTTGCTTCTGGATAAGCTGCTTTAAAGTGAGAAAGTCCTGCATCCGTTATTCCGTCGCGAACCTCTGTATCATCAAGGTCAAGTTCCTGCTTGATGCTATCTGTAGGTCGGGGATACAAGTATAGGGGGAACGTCTGGGTACTTGATGGACCTTCACGTGATGGAATCCACCCGCTCATAAAGCAGCTAAATGGCACCGACGCGCCAACGCCCGTTACCCAGATAACCCGGTTCGCTTTCCCTTTTTCCGGGAACATCCTCGGGAGTTGCCCGCGCTCATGGTTTAGCTGATCATCAAAATACAGCCACTGCATTGTAAATGGCTTCGCAACGCACTGGACTAGGTTTTCCTCTTGGAAGGAAGCCTTTCGACGCTTCGCTAAATCTGTCAGCAGGCTTCTCGTCCAGCTAATTTTCGTCGAATCTTTCGAAGCGAGTGATCTAGCCCCCAGCCAATCCATCTTATGCTTTGAAAACTCTTCCGTAAGTCTTTCGATCTCAGAATTATAGAACGAGATAAAATTTCTCACGCGCGAACGTAGTTCTATAATGCTTGAGTTTATGACCCAAGCATCTCGCCCAGTTTCTATCCCGCGCGAATAAGTGGAGAAAATTGCAGGCTCTCTATTGGCGTCTTTGTTCCCGATGCGGATGTAACGGTCGAAACTTTCGTCCCTTTGCTTAACCCAGTCATTTTGGGTGTCTGGCGTGACTGCGGTCCATCCATTTGCGGCACTGATGCCGCCTATGCTTCCAAACATGGAGATGCGTGCCAATTTATCCGCTTGGCTTAGATAATCTCCAATGTCGTGAACATAGATGTTGCCACGCTTTTCCACGGAGGGGTTCTTGACGAAGAGCCAGATGGCGATAGGGGCACGGCTGCCGGAGCCAAAAATCTTCCCGCCTTCGCGGCGTGATTGCTCGCCCGATGTTCGCTGATTTCCGCGAAGGTGGAATATGTAGAGATCGGAGAATTCCTCTGCGAGGGATTTCCGAAGTCCATCCGTAGAATTCCCGTCGATCCAGCCAGCATTTGTCACAAATGACACAATGCCGCTATCTCCGATACGATCGCTGGCCCAGCGAACCGCCCTAATGTAGCTGTCATAAAGCGCATTGAGATTTGTAGCGCTACTGTTCGCAGCGTAGGTCTCTCTTATTCTTTCATCGAGTTTCGGATAGTTCGAATTAGCAGAGTCGTCATTTGCGCTACTTTGACCCACTGAATACGGCGGATTTCCAATAATTACCCGTATATCAAGAGATTTTTGTCGCATCCGCCGACTGCTATTATCGGCCATTATTTCGCTAATTAAATCACGATCCTGCTCATATAGTTGAAAGGTATCGGTAAGGCAGATTCCGCCAAACGGAGCATATTCATTCGTTATGCCGGAGTACGTGGCTTCAATGTTGATGGCTGCGATGTAGTATGCAAGAAGGACTATTTCATTTGCATGTATTTCGTTGGAATATTTCCTTTTGATATCTTCTCGCGATATGAGCCCAGATTGCAGGAGGCGAGTTATAAAGGTGCCTGTACCTGTGAAGGGGTCAATTATATGAACGCCCTCACTTCCAAGGTTTTGCCCGAATTCTGATCGAAGAACTTCGTCAACCGACCGAATTATAAAATCGACTACTTCAACTGGCGTGTAAACGATGCCGAGCTTTTCTGTCATTCTGGGGAAGGCTGTTCGGAAGAACTTATCGTAAAGTTCGACTATAATTCTTTGTTTGGCTTCCGGGGAGTCGATGCCCGAGGCTCGGCGACGCACACTTTCATAAAAACTATTGAGCGACTCGGATTCCTTCTCCAAGTTTTGCTCATCCAGAATGTCTAAAACCCCTTGCATCGCCACTGACACAGGGTTGTTTTTCGCGAAGCTGTGATCCTCGAATAGAGCTTCGAATACTGGCTTTGTGATGATGTGCTGGGCCAGCATCTCGACCGCATCTGATTCAGAGATGCTTTCGTTCAGGTCATCGCGAATTTCTGCTAGGAACTCCCGGAATGCCTTTCGTTCCGCTGTTCCTTCCTTTTGGACCAGAGCGGTGATGCGCGTGATGTGCGTTTGGGCGATCTTGGCGATGTCGCTGGCCCAATTCTCCCAGTAGTCGCGCCTACCGCACTTCTTGACGATCTTCGCCATGATCGCCTTCGAGAACTCATCGAATACGAACTCGATCTGGCTTTCGTCAGGGCGCTTGCGTTCTGGCTTGTCGTCATCGCCGTCGTCATCCGGGGCGCTGCCGTGACCGATGTTCGCCTTCCCCTTAGACTTGTCGGCCTTGTTGGGCAGCTTGTTGCTTACGGCGATGACCTCGATCTGGCCGCCGACATCGACGCCCAAATCCATCTTGTTGATCATCGCGTCGAACCGTTCGTCGTGTGATCGCAGGGCATTCAGGATTTGCCAGACGACGCGATAACGCTCGTTGTCGTTCAGGGCATCCTCGGGCGACATTCCAGCGGGCACGCCGATGGGCAGGATCACGTAACCCATCTTCTTGCCTTCGGCCCGGCGCATGACGCGGCCGACCGACTGCACCACATCGATTTGGGACTTCCGGGGGTGCATGAAGAGGATCGCGTCAAGAGCGGGGACATCGACGCCCTCGGACAGGCAGCGGGCATTGGTAAGGATACGGCAGACATCCTCGGGCTGATCGGCCTTGAGCCAATCTAGGCAACGGTTCCGCTCCTTGGCATTGAATGTGCCGTCAACGTGTTGAAGCTCGCAACCGAGTGGCGTTCGGCCTGCTTCGACCTCCTTGCCCTCCTCAGACGCGAGGTACTCGGCGACTACCGCTTGGAACTGGTCCTTGATCAGCTTCGAACTGGCGATGTCCTTACAAAACGCCAGCGCCCTGTGCATGGGCTCGCCGTCGTCGCCTATGTCCTGTTTCAAGTCGCCCTTGGTGAGCGCCTTGTAGCAACCGATGATCTTGGTCGCGTCATCCAATTTCAGTTCATTGTCACCGGCCGCCAAGCGGCTCTGGATGCTGGAACTGACCATTCCCTCGTCCACGGCGAGGACGACAACCTTGTAGTCCGTGAGCAGGCCGTTTTCGACCGCCCAGCCGAAGCCCTTCTGGAATAGGGTCGTTCCGTACTTGGTCTCGTCGTCCATCGAGCAGAGTTCGACTGAGGCCTCGTTGGCCTTCGTCTTAACGCCATCACCGAACACGCGGGGCGTCGCGGTCATGTAGAGCCGTTTCTTGCCCTTGAGGTACGTCTGATCATGGACCCTGACGAAATGGCTCTCTTCGTCGCCTGCGAACGTCGCTCCGGTCGTCCTGTGGGCCTCGTCGCAAATGATGAGGTCGAACTCAGGCATCCCGTGTGCCGTCTGCGCCGCCGCCACGACCTGAATGGACTGGTAGGTCGCGAACACGACCGTCATCCGGTCTGGTGCCGAATGTGCGACCTTCTTGGCCAGCTTGGCCGCGTCGGTCGTCGCCGGATAGTCGAGGTCATGGGCTTCGACTTCGGCCACGTCGTCGGCGTTGCGGCGCCGTTTCCCGACCTGAGCATCTGAGCAGACGGCGAAGGCTCGAAGTGGTGTCGTGGAATCGATGGTCCATTCCCGAATGGTCTGGGACATCAGCGACAGTGACGGTACGAGGAACAGCGCGGTCTTGCCGACGCCGACCATGTTCTCCGCGATCTTGAGGCCGGTGAACGTCTTGCCGGTGCCGCAGGCCATGATCAGCTTGCCACGGTCACCCTCGGACAAGCCCTCGCGAACCGCCTCCAACGCCTGTTCTTGGTGGGGGCGGGCCTTCTTCTTCTCGGCGACCTCCACGGTTTCGTCGCGGAGGTACTTGGCCCAGTTGATGCTTTCGGCGAGGCGATCCAGACCGATCCGGGTGGTTTCGATCTGCTGGCCGTCAAGGGCATCTTCGGCGTGACCGCTCCACGGTGCGTCCGTGGTGTCGATGATCAAGCGGCGAGTGAACGGGCTCTTCCCCGACGCCGTGAAGAAGCTGTCAATGTCGGCCTTTTGGACACGATGGCCTTCTTGGTAGAATTTGCACTGGATCGCGCAGACGCCGCCGTCTCGCATCTGTGCGACGACATCAATCCCAGTGTCACGGCCGTCTCGGCCTGACGCCTTGGCCCAGTCGGAATAGAGCCAAGCGTCCTCGTATTCCTGAGCCATGCCGGGATCGTGCTTGATGAACTCCACCGCGATGCGCTCGAAGTAGTTTCCCTTCTCCCGCTCGGAGCGGGCGGCGTCGCGAAAGGATTTCAGCAGGGCGCGTAGATCGGACATGGGCTCACCGGACAGCGAAACGGCAGCGTGGGCGGGTGAGCGACACGAGGGAGGTCACCCCAGATGCTGCCCGGCCATGCTGGCGCTACCGTGGCGTGCGTCGGGAGAAGTGGGAACCCCCATGAAGGTCTGATCCACAGTGATCAGCGTATTACGGCCTGACGGTAGTGCTCGTAACGGCTCATCAGATCGCGCCGGGCGTTGTCATCGCCCACCCCGATTTGTGTCAGTCGCTTCCAACTGACTATGCTCGGAGGCCGGTCCGCAATGTGGCGTTCACATTCGGGGCGGTCCGCTTCTGTGACTACGAATTCGTCGGTGCCCACAAACTCGTCGAAGTCGGACAGTACGACGCCCGCGAGTTTCGTGTGTAGGTGCGTCAGCGCCTCTGGGTCCGCGACCTTGATCACGAGAAGGTTCGTCGGTTCCGGCTCGGTCACCCAGTGCCCCGCCGCGAGCATGGCCGCCACGATCTCGTCTGGAATGGTGCTGGTGACGGGGGCGGCGATCAGCCAAGGGCGCCAGATCATCGACCACTCCACAGGCGACGATCCGGCCGTTCCGGCCATACGAGCTTCTGGAGGCAGTAGAGGGCGAGGATGTACCGGCCACGGCCGTAGAGCCATCTGATGAGGTGGAGCAGGGCGCTGTCCGATGGGCGCCCGTGGCGATTGGTGGTGGCGTAGTTGTGTGCGGCGCCAAGGAGTTCGGTGGAGAAATGGCGCCGCGAATGGGTCAGGCCACGCTCTGCCATCATGTCGTAGAGGTCGTTGATCATGATGGTATTTAGCCTGACCGCCCCGGTCGGCGGCTGGACCGGAGGCCTACTTGCGCCTCTGGCTGAAACTTCATCGAACGCCGCACTTCGTGCAGATCAGCGCCCAGCGCTCTGGCGGTATGTTCGACGGTGGATTCGTTGACCGTTGGTGTGGCGTCGAATGGCGTGACGATCCCATTTCAGGGGTAGAAACCTTTACCGGTGATCAGTCGCGACCGTCACCCCTAGCCAAAAAGACTGCGCAGCCAGTTGGCCGAGTTGGTGGCGATGGACAAGGCCTGCACGCCGAGGGACTGCTTGGTTTGTAGGGCGGTGAGCTTGGCGCTCTCCTTGCTTAGGTCGGCGTCTATCAGGTTGCCCACCCCGATCTCGGATTGATCTTGCAGCTTGCCGACGAGTGCCGTCTGGCCATCGAGCGCCTCGCCCTGAGTGCCCAGCTTGGCGAGAGCGGCGGTCATGCTCTTCAAGGTGTGGCTGACATCCGAAAGGCAGTACTGGGCGTATTCGACCTCATCCAGCGTGTGCCCTCGCATGTAGTACGGGTCGGTCGGCGTGTAGGGCGTAAACTTGGCGCCGAGGCCGTCGATGTCCACGGTCTGGGCGCCATCGCCACTGGCCAGAAAACTGACCGTCTGGCTCCCGGTCAGCAGATTGATGCCGTCGAAATCCGCGCCTTCGAAGGTTCGCATGATCTGCAAGTGCATCGTCCAGTAGTCATCCATGAGGGACTGGCGGCTGCTGCGGGGAATGCTCTCTTCTGTGCCGGTCAGAGCCAAGGCCTTCATCTTGGTCAGGAGATCGACAACCTGCTCACCGGCAGCCAACGCCACGTCCACGGCGCCTCGACCGCGTGCCAGCGAGTCCTTCACCGCGTTCAGGGCGTTGGCGTCAGCGGTCTGTCGCTTGGCGATGGCATAGGTCGCCCCGTCATCCTTAGCCGAATTGACCTCGCGACCCGTCGCGATGCGAGTGGTCGTCGTGGCCAAGTCCCGCCCTGTCGCATTGAGCCCTTGAAGAGCAACAAGGGCCTGAGCGTTGGTGTTGACGCTGTTGATCCCCATCCGGTCCCCCTCGGCGGCCGAGTGGGCCGATGTCGTCAATATGAACTATAGTAGATAAACTCCAAGATGCGTGAACGCCAAGCGTGTTCGGCATGGACATGCGAAAGATCGTCGGCCGGAATGTGCGGAAGTACCGCCTCGAACGAGGGCTGACGCAGGAGGTGTTCGCTGAGCGCTGTGGGTTCGCCCAAAATTACCTGAGCGATCTCGAACGCGGAAAGCGCAACCCGACCATCGTCACCCTGTGGGAACTCGCGCAAGCGTTGGAGGTCACGCCCATTGCCCTATTGGCCGATGACGCCGAAGGCGAAGCCTAGCTCATTCCGGCGCTGCTGCTGATTGGGCGCCAGCCTTGTTGTACGGGATTGGGGGCCGTGAGCTTGCTGCACTGCGCTCAGGCCGCTCTTGGCGTTCCCGCTCAGGCGCAGCCTTCGCTCCCACACCGGCGAGCAGTTTTCTGCATCCCACAGAGAGAAAAGTGTCAAACTGTGTGAAATACGAAGATTTAGAATTGCATGTTCTCGCGTTCAGATCGGCTTTCATTATCCCCCTGTCCCTCCATCACACTGGAATTACACATTGAATGTGTAGGCAGAGGATGGAGAGACAGGGGGAAGAACCTTCTCGGACGAGTCGGCTTTCTGTAAATGACTTAGGTTGTTACTCCGTGCGAGCGGTTTCCCGGTACTCGCCTTGTCATGACTTCCCGATCCCATGACCTAAGACGCCTGAGCATTACTCGGCGTAGGGGCTGCTTAACCCGCGTCCAGAGTGCAGAGGCCGCAGACGTCATGCGTCGCGCGCTTGCCAATGAATCGCCTGCCCTCGTGAGGCGGGGTCGCTTGCTTGTCACTTATGGTGGATCGAAACGGTTCGCCGGTCCCCGGCCACGGGGGTGACGGCTGCACTGGCGCACTCTACAGACCGTGCGTCAGTTTCTAGGGCTCCAAGTCGGTCACGGCGGACCCCAGATCATTGAATGTCTAACGAGGCTACCAACTCTCATCTGGCCCCTTCGGGCCTTAACGGACGACCGGGACCGATCCCGTTCCGTGTTTGGTGCTCTCTACACCGGTCTAGCTGGTAATCGGCATCCCCCGACCCCTGTACGTTGGCTAGTTTGGGCCGGGTCAGCCTAGTAAGAAGTCACCCTGAGAGTATATGTGGTAGAAAAGAAAAAGCCCCCAAGCAGGTGACGGTCTGCTTGGGAGCTTCGAATGTCGTTGTGTTCACCACATCAACATTGAACTCGTTGAACGCGCCGCCACGGCTTGCTCGATAATATATTTATCTCATATTCAGCGGTTGAATTCAATTTTAATCGTTATGTTGTAAATTAAATCGGAGTTTGGCAGCTAAGAGTTGTGCATGATCTTTAGGTTGGCGGTATTTTGCTTTCTTGATGCCAATGGCAGGCTGAACGCCGCCGAATTTCGACGATACCTCCGGTCGGTCTGCGGCCAGAACTGGGTCTGCACCTACAACTGGCGTTTCGAGGCTCCCCCGGCGGCGCTGGGCCTCTCGTTGCCGGTGATCGTTCATCGTGAGGAGCGAGATGCACTGGTGGCGCCGCCGACCGGCGTCTGTCGTGTGACCGACGAAGTTCTCCTGACGCCCAGCCAAGAGAGACGGTGGCGGAACATCTGCTTCCAACGAATGCCGTTCCCGCAGCCCAACGGAGATCATTTCCCGTGGGAGGCTGTCTGTTTCGAAGTCCCGAATGTGTCGCCCGCCGTTCTGGAGGTGATCGACGCCGTTGCGGCCTATCCGTGGGAAGTGCGTGGAGAACTTCTCACGGTGTGTCCGGCCGACGCGATGACGATCTTCCAAACGCAGTCGCCGGATACCTTCAAGTATCGGGGACGACCTTCGCGCGAGGGTGGCGAGCCGGTGCGGGCACCGAGCCAGACGGTCGTGCATGGGCGCGTGCGCAGCGACCGTTCGTCCGAGTTGGTGGCGTTCGACAGCATCGACGATCTCATCGCCGCCATCAGACGACTTGAGCCCTGAGAGTTTGGCGGGCCGAGGAATATGCCCGGTGGCTGTGGGCAATGGAGATCATCCAGATCGCAGCCGGGCGGTCTGTGATCCTACCGGTGTGCGGCGTGGGTCTGGTGCGTGAACCCAGCACCAAGGAGCGGGAGGCGGCACACGAACTTGTCGAGGCCCTTCGGTCGGACAATGCGTCCGTACATCTCATGTCACCATCATTGGTGGCGTTGGTCAGGGCGATTCGCCCTCGAAATACGTCTGACTTCTCCGGCTCGCCGTTTCTGGTCGCTCGCAGCCGTCGCCTGACGACCATCGAGCACAGAGAGCGGGGCGGTAGCCGTTGGATCGATGTCCGGGGTCAGCATCAGGCGATCTGGCGATGGCTGACGAAACGTCAGTAGTTGTGGCGTGACAATGCTGATGCCGAAGGTTTAGTTGAAGCCCTGCTGTAGGGGGCCGATTTGGACGCGAAGCCACTATCCATCGGGAAGATCGTCAGCGAACGCCAGCGCTTCATCGTCCCAATCTACCAGCGCACATACGCATGGAATCAGCGGGAACTTGAGCCGTTGGTGGAGCAGATAGAGGGCAAGGCCGACGAACTGTTGAAAACCGGGAAGGTCGCATTCTCCCACTACATGGGCGCGCTGTTGTTGATCCCGGATAGCGATCCGGTTTTCGGCAAGATTCAGGCCTTCAATGTCGTTGACGGTCAGCAGCGCCTTACGACCTTCCACCTCTGTTTCGCGGCCCTACGCGATGTCGCGAAGGAGTTTGGCTTTCCAGACGTCGCGCGCCAGCTTTCCGATCTGATCGTCCATAGCGACGATACGCCGATGCAAGATCGGGCCACTGAACGGTACAAGCTGGAGCCCACGACCTATGATCGGGCGTTGTTCCGGCACATCATCGACCTAGACCGCGCAACGCTGCGCCAGAAATACCCCGACCACTTCTTCAAGAACGGGAAGATTCGGAACACCGCTCCCGGCCCGCTGTGGGCATATTGGTATTTCTGGGATCAGGCGGAAGACTACATCACCGAGGGGCGACGGCTCCCAGACCGCAAGGAGTACGACCATGCGGTTCTACATCAGCGCTTGCTCGCCCTATCGACCGTCCTGTTCGAACACTTCCGGCTGATCGTCATCACCCTCGCGGCCGATGACGACGCTCAGGTGATCTTTGAAACACTCAACAGCGGCGGCAAGCCGCTGGCCGCCATGGACCTCGTGCGCAACGACGTGTTCCACCGTGCTAACCGCCGCAACGAAGATCAGGGTGCTTTACTAGAAGAGCACTGGTCTGAGTTCGAGCAGCCGTTCTGGAAGCAGGAGCAGACGCAGGGGCGTATCAAAAAGCCGAGGATCGACTTCTTCTTGGGCCACGTCCTCGCGGCCGAGCGTGGTGTCGTCATCTCGCTGGGAGAGCTATTCTCCGAATATAAGGCGTTCGTCGCCGCGCGTGCGTTTGAGAGCACCGCCGCCGAGCTTGGCGCTCTGACGAAGTACGCCCCGGCCTATCGCCAACTTGCCGAGCCTTCTGTCACCGGCGAATTGTCTAAGTTGTCGCGAAGGCTGAACACATTCGATCTATCGACCGCGTACCCGCTTGTTCTGGTGATCGCTCAATCCGACGCTGACGATGCCACCAAGGCCCGGCTCTACGACCTCGTGGGGAGCTACATCGTTCGCCGGGCGATCTGCTATCTGTCGCCGAAGAACTACAACAATCTCTTCGTGGAGGTCGCGGCCTTCATGAAGAAGAACGGCATCACGGAGGACGCGTTCGCCACGGTGATGGACGCCAAGAAGGGCGCTGATACATCTCGTTTTCCGACCGACGACGAGTTCGCCGCCGCCATACGTAGTCGGCCCCAATACGGCTGGATTCCGCAGCATCGGCTCAAGCTGATCCTCGAAGAGTTGGAATTCGCCATGCGCGACAAGTTCAACATCCATGGAACGCTTCAAGACGGCCTGACGATTGAACACGTCATGCCGCAGACATGGACGACCAATTGGCCGCTCCCCAGTGGCGCGGTCGTACCGGCCGATTTTATTTCGGGCGTTGATGAGGCGGTGCGGTTGGAAATCGAGGCGAGAAAGGCGGTTGTACAGACCCTGCCGAACCTGACGCTGCTTACGCCGCCAGCCAATTCGTCGGCGAGCAATTCTGACTTCGAAACGAAGAGGGTTCGTCTCCATGACTCGCTCCTCAAAACGAACATCGCCATCGCGGCGGAGCCCGTTTGGAACGAGCAAGCCATTGCGCGTCGCGCTGATGTGATGGCAGCGGCTGCGATAGCGCTTTGGCCTTCGCCGAGCACCCCAACGGCTAATGCTGATGGATGAGTTCGATCTGTCAGAGGGCCAAGCAGACCGTTAGTCCTCGTCTTCGCGCTGGTAGCTAACGTGGAACTTGTCGAGCGAGTACTTCGGCCACCAGCCCGCCGACGGCTCGGGCCATGCGGTCTTCCACCTCGACCCGCTGTGGAGCGACCCGGCCATCGATTTCGTCGGCATCGACTTCTATCCCCCGGTCACCGACTGGCGGGACGGCACGGGGCATCTGGACGCGCTGGCGGGCCTTACCGGGCCGCACGACAGCGCCGGCCTGCGGGCCGGTCTGACCGGCGGTGAGGGCTTTGACTGGTCCTATGCCGACGAGGCCGCGCGGCTGGCCCAGGTCCGCACCCCCATCACCGACGGGGCCCATGGCGAGGCCTGGATGTTCCGGCCCAAGGACCTGAAGGGCTGGTGGAGCCATGCGCATTACGACCGTCCCGGCGGCGTGCGTTCGGCCACCCCGACCGGCTGGGTGCCGCAGTCCAAGCCGATCCGGCTGATCGAGTTCGGCTGTCCGGCCATCGACAAGGGCAGCAATGCGCCCAACCTCTTCATTGACGCCAAGAGCGCCGAGAGCGGCCTGCCGCCGTTTTCGAGCGGCGCGCGCGACGAGATCGGTCAGCGGCGGTTCCTGGAGGCGGTGCTGGACTGGCTCGCCGATCCGGCCGCCAATCCGGTGTCTCGGGTCTATGGCCGGCCGATGGTCGAGGCGGCCTCGGCCTGGTGCTGGGATGCGCGGCCGTTTCCCGACTTTCCGGCCCGCAGCGCGATCTGGGCTGATGGACCCAACTGGCTGACGGGACACTGGCTGAACGGCCGGACCGGGACCGCGCCGCTGGTCGAGCTGATCGCGGCGCTGGCGGCCCGGGCCGGGGTGGCGCTGGATCCCGGCGAGGCGAGCGGCGGGGCCGTCGGCTATGTCCTCGACCGGCCGATGCGGCTGCGCGACGCCCTGGCTCCGCTGTGCGAGGCCTTTGGACTGGATGCCGTGGAGCGGGGCGGGGCCGTGCGGCTGGTCTCGCGCGCGGGCCCGGCGACTGAAGTTCTGGACGAGGCCGATCTCGCCTGGCCCGAGGATCGTGCCGCGCCGGTCACCGCCGTGCGTCGCCTGACCGATCCTGTCGCCGCCGTGCGCCTGCGCTTCATCGATGCGGCCCGCGACGACCAGGCCGGTTCGGTCAGCGTGCGGCGTGCGGGCGGCAATGGCAGTGCCGACATCGAGATGCCGCTGGGACTCTATGCGGCGGACGCCACTGTGGTCGCTCAACGCCTGCTGGACGCCGCCCTGGCCGCGCAGCGCGAGCGGGTCGTGCATCTGGCCCCCCTGGCCGCCCTGCGTCTGGAAACCGGCACCCGTCTGAGCTTCGAAGGCGAGGCCTGGCAGGTGCGGCGCATCGATCTCGACGAGCAGCCGCGGGCCCTGCTGGCCCCGGTGCTGCCTGATCCAAGCCTGGCCGCGAGCCAGGACTGGTCCCCGGCACCGGCCCGCGAGCCGCCCGGCTCGCCGGTCGTTCAGGTCCTCGACCTGCCGATGCCGCCGGAGGGCGGGGAGGATCTGCGACCGTGGATCGCCGTCGCCGCCGAGCCGTGGCGACCGATGGAGGTGCATGCCGGTGCCGATGTCGACAGCCTGACCCTGCGGGCGGCGGTGCCAGCGGCCGCGAGCCTGGGTCAGACCCTCGCCGACCTGCCGCCGGCCTCGCCGCACCGTCTGGATCGAAGCGGTCGCCTGACGGTTCGGCTGGAAGGCATCGGCCTGTCGTCCCGGTCGCTGGCCCTGGCCCTGGCAGGCGACGGGGTCATCGCGGTTCAGGGCGCGGCCGGTGCCTGGGAGGTGATCGGCTACGCTACGGCGACCCTGGTCGCGCCGGAGGTCTGGACCCTGTCGGGCCTGTTGCGCGGCCAGTGGGACGGGCAGGCCGCGCCTGACCTGATCCCGGCGGGCGCGGCGGTCGTGCTGCTGGACGAGACCCTGGCGCGGCTGACGCTTTCCGGTTTTGAGCGCGGGGTGCCGCTGCGGGTGCGGGCCGCGCCGGCCGGGGGACCGCCGTCCGGCCCGGCGATGAGCGAAGCGATAATAACCTGGACCGGCCGGGCGGCGCGGCCCCTGGCTCCGGCCCATCTGCGGGTCCGGTCAGTCGGGGGCGACCAGACGATCCGCTGGATTCGCCGCAGCCGGGTCGGCGGCGATGTCTGGGACGGTGAGGTTCCGCTCGGCGAGCTGGCCGAGACCTGGCGGCTGAGAGTCCTCAACGGCAGCGCGGTGGTCCGCGAGGTGGTGCTGGCCGCACCGGGGTTCACCTATTCCGCCGCCCTGCGCGCTGTCGATCTGGCGGCCGGAACGGCCGGAATCCTGAGCGTTGAGGTCGCCCAGGGCTCGGCCACGGCGGGTTGGGGTGTCCCGGCCACAAGGTTGCTGTGATAATAATGCAACAATTGGCTTGCGCCACGGCGCGAACGGCCTAAGTGAGTAGGGCTTTCCCTGACTCCGCAGAGGCAATTCCTTGGCGCGTGACCCCTATCTGGAACTTGGCGTATCCCGGACCGCGAGCGCGGACGAGATCCGCAAGGCGTTCCGCAAACTGGCCAAGCAGTTTCACCCCGACACCAATCCCGGCAACAAGGCGGCCGAAGACCGCTTCAAGCAGGTCAGTGCCGCCTTCGATATCCTGGGTGATGTCGAGAAGAAGAAGAAGTTCGACGCCGGCGAGATCGATGCCGACGGCCGCGAGACCATGCGCGGTTATGGCGGGGCGGGCGGCAATCCGTTCGGCGGCGGTTTCAATCGCGGCGGCTTTTCCTCGCGCGGTGGCTCTGACGGTCCCGATATCGATCTGGGCGACCTGTTCGGCGACATCCTCGGACGCGGGTCGCGCAGCCAGGGCGGTTTCGGTGGCGGGGCCGGAGGCTTTTCGCCGCGCGGGGCCGATGTCCGGGCCAGGCTCGACGTCGACCTGGAAGAGGCCATCCGGGGCGGCAAGAAGCGCGTGGCGTTTTCGGACGGCCGCACGATCGATGTCTCCATCCCGCCCGGGGCCCAGGAAGGCCAGACCCTGCGCCTGAAGGGGCAGGGCAGTCCCGGCCGCGCCGGGCCCGGCGACGCGCTGATTGAACTGTCGATCAAGCCGCACCCGATCTACCGCCGTGAGGGCGAGATCCTGGTCATGGACCTGCCGGTCTCGGTGCCCGATGCGGTGCTGGGCGGCAAGGTCGAAGCCCCGACCCCGGACGGGGCGGTCATGCTGAACGTGCCCAAGGGCAGCAACAGCGGCGCGACCCTGCGGCTCAAGGGCCGGGGTCTGGCCGATGCCAAGGGCAAGCGTGGCGATCTGCTGGCCCGTCTGGTGGTGACCCTGCCCGACACCATCGATCCCGACCTGGAAAAGTTCGCCCAGGCCTGGCGCGAGCAGAAGCCCTATTCGCCCAAGCGGAAGTAGGGCTCTAGCGGCCCGAGGCCAGGATCGCCTTCAGCCCCTCGCGATAGGTCGGATAGTGCAGGGTCCAGCCCAGCTCGGCCTTGGCCCGGGCGTTCGAGACCCGCTTGTTCTCGGCATAGAAGCGCCGGGTGGCGGGCGACAGGCCCAGTTCGTTGAAGGGCAGGTCCGGTGGCACCGGCACGCCGAGCAGGCCGGCCGCATACTCCATCACGTCCTGTGGTGGGGCCGGCTCGTCGTCGCAGAGATTGTAGATGCCGCCCGCCCGGGGCTGGTCCAGTGAGGCCAGCAGGCCCGAGACGATGTCGTCCAGATGGATGCGGCTGAACACCTGGCCCGGCTTGACGATCCGGCGGCCTTCACCGGCTCGCAGGCGGTCCAGCGCGCTGCGGCCGGGGCCATAGATGCCCGGCAGTCGGAAGCTGGTCACCGTCAGGCCCATGCCGCGACCGACCTGACGCCAGTCGCGCTCGGCCCCGACCCGGCGGGCCCCCTCGACCGACTGGGCCTTGAGCGGCGAGGTCTCGAACACCCAACGTCCTTCGAAGTCGCCATAGACGCCGGTGGTCGACAGATAGCCGATCCAGTCGGGAAAGGCCTGGGCCTGGGCGAGGGCGGGAATCACCGATTCCAGCGCCGCGCAGCCGTCCGGTCCGGGCGGGGAGGTGATCAGCACGGCCGTCACACCCGCCATGGCGGCGGCCATCGCTTCGCGGTCGCTTGGGTCGGCCGGGGTGATGCCCGCTGCGCGCAGGGCCTGCGCCTGTTGCGGCGAGCGGGCGGTCGCGGCGATTTCCCAGCCCCGGACGCGCAGGGCTTCAGCGAAAGCGGTCCCCACATAGCCCAGGCCGAACACGAACAGACGCAAGGTCGAAACTCCGCCACCCCAATCCTCAGGGGGCTGATTGAGCGCCGGAAAGAAGCGCCTTCGCAAGCCCTCAAACGCCCCTTGCAAACGGCCAAGCGCTCTGCCATAAGCCGCCTCCTCGTCGCGGGGCGGTTCTTTCGCTTCCACGATGCGGGCGTAGCTCAGTGGTAGAGCACAACCTTGCCAAGGTTGGGGTCGAGAGTTCGAATCTCTTCGCCCGCTCCAGTCTCCAGCCTCCTGGAGAGTGGAACGAGACCCGAGAAATCCGGATGCGGGCGTAGCTCAGTGGTAGAGCACAACCTTGCCAAGGTTGGGGTCGAGAGTTCGAATCTCTTCGCCCGCTCCAATTTCTCCTCTCTCTCTCTCTTTTCCTGACATCGACAGACTTGAGCCCCTGGCCCGCCACGGTCCGGGTTTGGCTGCGGGCTGATTCCTGATCTAACCCTGCGAACAGGTTTTTGCGGGGAGTGCCCATGGCTGTTCGTCGGATGTCGCGCTGGGGCCTGCCGGGCCTGCTGGCGGTTGCCCTGCTGTCTTCTGCGGCCCACGCGGCACCGCAGCCGGGCGACCGGCTGACTGCGGCGGTCAAGGCCTATGAGGCGGCCAATGCCGGGGGCGAGGACGATGACGGCGGCGGGGCTGAGGCCCAGCGCTGGCGGTTGCCGGTCGTCGGTCCGGCGGCCGATGCGGCCCGAAAAGCCCGTCTGGTCCAGGCCCGGAGCCTGCTGGACGGTGTGGACCTCGCCACCCTGACCCCCGACCAGCGGCTGACCGCGCAGATCCTGCGGTTTTCCCTCGATGAGCGGATCGAGGGGCTGGGCTTTGACGAGTCGCGCATGCCGTTCAGCAGTGACGGCGGCTTTGACGTGGCGCTGCTCTATCGCGCGAACGGCATGCGGCTGAAGTCCGAGGCCGAGGCCCGCAAGTGGCTGGACCTGATCGCCACCACGCCGGACTGGTATGCGGTCAACCTCGCCAATGCCCGGCGCGGCATGGCCAGCGGCTTTGTCCAGGCCGTGCCGACCGCCCAGTCGGTGCTGGACCGCGCCCGGCGCACGGCGGCCACGCCGGTCGCCGAAGAGCCGCTGCTGGCCCCCCTGCGGGCCCTGCCGGCCAGTGTACCGGCCGACCGCAAGGCGGTCCTGATCGCCGAGGGCGAGGCGCTTCTGGCCACCCGCATCGCGCCGGCCCGCGCCGGCTTCGTCAGCTTCATGGAAACCGAATACCTGCCCAAGGCGGCCAAGAGCCTGGCGGCCTCGGACCTGCCGGACGGTCGGCGCTACTACGCCTATCTGGCGCGCCGCCACACGACGACGAGCATGACGCCGGACCAGATCCATGACCTCGGCCAAAGCGAGGTGGCCCGTATCCGGGCCCGGATGCAGACGGTGATGACCCAGACCGGCTTTACCGGCACCCTGCCCGAGTTCATCACCTATCTGCGCAAGGATCCGAAGTTCTACGCCACCAGCCGCCAGCAGCTGCTGGAAAAGGCCAGCGAGATCGCCAAGCGCGCCGATGACCAGCTGCCGGCCCATTTCGGCGTGCTGCCGCGCCTGAGCTATGGCGTGCGCCCCGTGCCGGCCAGTATCGAGAAGGGCTACACGACCGGCCGCTATTTCGGCGGCGACCCTAAGGCCGGACGGGCCGGGGGGCTGATGATCAACACCTCCGAGCTGGACCAGCGGGCGCTGTACGAACTGCCGGCCCTGGTGCTGCACGAGGGCGCGCCCGGGCATCACACCCAGACCTCGCTGGCCCAGGAACAGACGGACGTGCCCGAGTTCCGCAAGGGTCTGTATTTCAACGCCTTCGGTGAGGGCTGGGGCCTCTATTCGGAATGGCTGGGAGAGGAGATGGGGATCTATCGCGATCCGTATGAGCTGTTCGGCCGGCTGTCTTACGAGATGTGGCGGGCCTGCCGGCTGGTGGCCGACACCGGCCTGCACTGGAAGCACTGGAGCCTCGAGCAGGCCCGGGCCTGCTTTACGGACAATACCGCCCTGTCACCGGTCAATATCGAGGTTGAACTGGCCCGCTATGTCTCCTGGCCGGGCCAGGCCCTGGCCTACAAGGTGGGCGAGCTGAAGATCCTGGAGCTGCGTCACCGGGCTGAAGCGGCGCTCGGCGACCGGTTCGACGAGCGCCGGTTCCATGATGCCGTGCTGCTGCAGGGGTCCCTGCCGATGGCGGTGCTGGAGCAGCGGATCGATGCCTGGATCGCCGACCAGAAGAAGGGCTAGGGAGCACAGTTCGCCGGTCGGCGGCCATTTGGCCGCTGGGCCCGTGACAGAACGACACACCCCGTTCATAAGCGCTTTGTTCAGTCTCCATTCAGCCGCCGTCCTCTAGATCTGAGCGCATGAAACCGATCCGCGCCCTCTTCGTCGCCGCTGCCCTCGCCGCCGCCCTGCCGGGTGTCGCGTCGGCGCAACGCGGCCCGGACTCGCTGGGCGCCGACTGGCGGGCCCAGCAGGACCAGGCCCGCGGCGGCGTTCAGTCGGGTCGTCTCGTGCCGCTGGCCCGGGTGATCGAGCAGATCGCCCGCCGGACCCCCGGCCGCGTGCTCGACGCCGGCCTCGAAGGCCGCAACTACCGGGTCCGGTGGGCCACCACCGACGGCCGCCGCATCGACTTCATCGTCGATGCCGAGAGCGGCCAGATCCTCAGCGCCAATTAAGGGCCTCTTTGCATGCGTATCCTGCTTGTCGAGGACGATCCCGACCTGACGCGCCAGCTGAAACTGGCCCTGGCCGATGCCGGCTATGCCGTTGATCATGCGCCGGACGGGGAGGAAGCCCAGTTCCTGGGCGAGACCGAGCCCTATGACGCGGTGATCCTCGATCTCGGCCTGCCCAAGGTGGACGGCGTCTCGGTGCTGGAGCGCTGGCGGCGGGGCAATGTCGCCACGCCGGTGCTGATCCTCACCGCCCGCGCCGCCTGGAGCGACAAGGTCGCCGGCTTCGACGCCGGGGCCGATGACTATCTGGCCAAGCCGTTCCACACCGAAGAGCTGCTGGCGCGGCTGCGGGCCCTGCTGCGCCGCTCGGCCGGCCATGCCGCCCCCAGTCTGTCCTGCGGAGCCCTGCGTCTCGACCCCCGCGCCGCCCGCGCGTCGGTCAATGGCGAGCCCCTGCGTCTGACCTCGCTGGAATACCGCCTGCTGCACTACATGATGATGCACCAGGGCCGGGTGATCGGGCGGACCGAGCTGGTCGAGCACCTGTACGACCAGGACTTCGACCGCGACTCCAACACCATCGAGGTGTTCATCGGCCGGCTGCGCAAGAAGCTGGGCTCCGACCGCATCGAGACGGTGCGTGGCCTGGGCTACCGGCTGACGCCCCTGGAAGGCGAGTCGGCGGGGTGAGTCTTCTGACGCGCGTCCGCGACCTGCTCGCGCCGCGCAAGCGCTCGCTGGTCTTTCGCCTCGTCCTGCTGGCCAGTCTCTGGACCCTGCTGGTGGTCGCGGTGGCGGGCGTCTTCGTCAACAGCCAGTTCCGCGACGCCGGCATCCGGCGGTTCGACCAGTCGTTGTCGATGCTCACCGACGACCTCTATGCCGGCACCACGGTCGAGGACGGCGTGGTCAAGGCGCCGTTCCTGGTCGATATCCGGGCGACCCGCGCCTATTCCGGTCGCTACTGGACCCTGTTCGACAGCCCCGGCGGTGGGGTTCTGAAGGCGATCGAGCGGTCGCGGTCGCTGTTCGACAGCGACCTGATGCTCTCGTCAGCCCAGATCGACCAGCTGATGGCGTCGCCGGGCAAGACCCTGTTCCTCGACATGCGCGGTCCGCAGGACAAGCCGCTGCGCGCCGCCGCCCTTCTCGCCCGCCTGCCGGGCCACACGACTCCGGTGGTATTCCTCGCCGCCGAGGACCGCTCGCAGATCGACGCCGATGCCGGGCGGTTCGTGCGCATCACCGCCATGGCCCTGCTGATCCTCGGCGGCGGCCTGATCCTGGCCGTGGTCGTGCAGGTCCGCTTCGGTCTCGCGCCGCTGTTCGAGCTCCGGCGTGAGGTGGCCTCGGTTCGCCGGGGCCAGACCGAGCGCCTGCATGGCCAGTATCCCGAGGAACTCGAGCCCCTGGCTGTGGAGCTGAACGCCCTTCTGGCCCACAACCAGGAAGTCGTCGAGCGCCAGCGGACCCATGTCGGCAACCTCGCTCATGCCCTGAAGACCCCGCTGTCGGTGATGCTGACCGAGGCCTCGCAGCAACCCGGCCCGCTGTCGGCGCTCGTGACCCGCCAGGCTGACGTGATGCGCGAGCAGGTCGACCATCACCTGCGCCGGGCCCGTGCGGCCGCCCGCTCGCAGACCAGCGGCGAGCGGACCCCGGTCGAGCCGATCCTTGACGAACTGGCGGTGACCCTGGAGCGGATCTTCCAGGACAAGGCAGACGGGCAGGGGATCGAGATCGACTGGCGCTGCCCCGATGATCTCTGCTTCCAGGGCGAGAAACAGGACCTGATGGAACTGGCCGGCAATGTGATGGAGAACGCCGGAAAGTGGTGCCGGGGGCGGATCCGGGTCATGGCAACGTCCGTCGGCGAGGCCCGCTGGAGCCTGGTCGTCGATGACGACGGGCCGGGCCTGCCGCCCGAGCGCTGGGCCGACGCGCTCAAGCGCGGCCAGCGTCTGGACGAGCATACGCCGGGATCGGGGCTCGGCCTGTCCATCGTCGATGAACTGTCCCGGGCCTACGGCGGGTCGGTGACACTCGGCGATTCCCCGCTCGGTGGCCTGCGGGTCTCGCTCGATCTGCCGCGGGCACCGGGCTAGAGATTCCCGTCGCACAGGCTGTGTCCAGCGGTGTCAGGGCTGGCTTTGCAAGCCTTTGCCGCATCTGAACTTTTGGCCGTCCGGATTTCCGTGTTCGGCCGAACGATTTTCACGAGATTTCGGAAAGTCTTAACCTCGTTGGCAACATGGTTGACGCTGTCGGTCCTTTGACCCGGCGGAGACTCATGACCGCAATCGCTGCGCACAAACTGCAGATCATCCGGACGCTGGTGCAAACCGCGCCCGATGCTGCGTTGCGCAGCCTCGAACTGGCTCTGTCCGGGGTCGGTGAAGTCGGCGGTCTGGCCCAGGTTCGCGGCCTGGTCGAGGTCGAGACCACCGAGCGTTTCGTCCGCAACAATGTCCTCGCGCCGATCGTGCCGCTGTGCGGGCCGCGAAAGGACGGACTGATCCACTTTCCCCCCGTCGTTCTGGCGCGTCTCTGGAAGGCGCTGAAGACCGTCGCACCCCGCGCCGTCGAGGACGCCGCATCCCGCTGCAATCCCTGGGATCTGGAGCAGGGGGCGCCCGAAGTCTTCGACCAGCTCTGCGCGATGGCCGTTACCGGCCTGCGTGACCCTTCGCAGACCGCTTTCGATTCGCTCCGCGACCTGAGCGAGTGCGAGCAGTTGGCCCGCTGCCTGGAGATTTCCAGCATCGTCCGGACGACCCTGCCGAAGCTGTCGGACTGGGTCAGCAAGATGAGCGGCGAGCGGGCTGCCGCCGCGCGCTTGGCCTATCGCGACGCCTGCGCCATTCGCGACGACGCCGGTCCGATGCTGTTCGACATGATGGCGGCCCAGCTGCCGGACGAATGGCGGATTCTGCGGATTATCTCGGCGGTCATGGACCGGCCGAACGATCGCTACATGGCCAGCTCGGAAGCTGCCTCGTTCGGTGAGAGCGTGCTGACCGACATCGAAACCTCCATTGCCATGATCCGCGATTTCGATCTCGAGCGGGGCGAGAAGATCGGGCGCGAGGCCGGCCATATCGCCCAGCGCGTGGCCTTGCAGATCATTGAGCTCGAGCAGTCCGTGAACCTCGCCAAGGACGGCCCCTGGGGCAAGCGCGTGGCGAAGTTCAAGCAGGCCATCGCCCAGGCCGCCGACATCCGTATGGCGGCCGCCGACCGGGAACTGGCCGAAGCCCTGCCGACGCGGCCGATCTCGATCCTGGGCGGCAAGGGCGGCAAGGGAGTGGCCCTGCTCGACAATCCGCCGGACGAGCGCCGGGTGCGCCGCGCCACCGCCGCCCTGACCTTCATCGCCGAACTGCGTCCCTGCGCCGACAAGAGCGGCTATGGTACGACGCGGATCAAGGCGCTCGAGAAGCTCAATACCCGCCTGGACCAGTATATCGAGGACGTCCTCTATGCGGCCCGGACCGGTGAGGGCGGTGATCCTGCGATCGCCCGGCAGTATCTCGACATCGCCGCCAATCTGATTGCCTACACCCGCGATGACAAAACCGCCGAGATTGTCCGGCGCCGGGCGGCGGCGGCAATCGCGGCCTGAGGCCTGTCTGCCCTCACACTCCCGGACAGCAAGTGTGCCGGAGTAACCCCTTAAGCGCTTTTTTCGCTAACGGCCGAAGCCATTCCCGGCTAACAGGCCCTTATGTTGGCATTCTGGATCTCGGCTGCGGGATTGTCGGCGGCAGCCGGCGCGCTCGTGCTGCGCAGTGCGGCGAAAAGCCGTCTCGTTGTTGCCCCTGAACGAGACGCCCAGCGTCGGCAACTGCTCGAGATCGAGCGGCTGGCCGGCCAGGGTCTTCTTGACGAGGCCGAGCGTCAGGGCGCCCGCACCGAGGCGGCCCGGCGGCTGCTGGCCTCGGCCGATCATGTCGAGGCCTGGCCCTCCGAGGGGGCTGGTCCGCGTCGCATCGCCCTGCTGACGGCCGCCCTGGCGCCGATCGCGGCCCTGGCCACCTATGTGGCCATCGGGTCCCCGGGCATGCCCGACCAGCCCTATGCCGGCCGCGTCGCCGAGTGGCGGGCCACCGATCCCGCCACCCTGGATCCGCCCCGGATTGCGGCGGTTCTGGCCTCCATCGCGGCCGAACGGCCCACCGATCCCGAGCCCCTGAAACATCTGGCCCTGGCGCGTGCCGCCTCCGGCGACCTGCCCGGAGCCGAGCAGGCCCTCCGCCGGGCCGTGCGTCTGGCCCCCGGCCGGGTCGACCTGTGGACCGCCCTTGGCGAAGTCTTCGTCTCCGAGGCCCAGGGCGAGGTCGGCCCCGATGCCCGCCTGGCCTTCGGCGAGGCGCTGAAGATCGATCCCGCTGCGCCCAGCCCGCGCTACTATCTGGCCCGTAGCCGGATCGCCGACGGTGACGTTGCCGGGGGGCTGGCCGACTGGCGCGCCCTGGCAGCAGACCTGCCGTCCGATGACCAGGGCCGCGAGCCGCTCATGCGTGAGATCGCGACCGTCGAGAAGGCCGGCGGCCTGCCTGCACCGGTGGCCCAGCCGGGCGAAACCGAGCAGGTCCAGGGCATGATCGCCGGCATGGTCGAGGGCCTGGCGACGCGGCTCAAGACCGCGCCCGATGACCCCGACGGCTGGGTGCGGCTGGTGAGAGCCTATGCCGTGATGGGCGAGACGGCCAAGCTGGCTGCGGCCCTGGCCGAGGCTTCGGCCCGCTTCTCCGGCGAGCCCAAGGTGCTGGCCGCGCTGCGTCAGGCGGCCCAGACGCCGCCGCAACCAAAAACCGGTCAACAGGACGGGGCAAGGCCATGAGTTTCTGGCCGAAATCCCGCAAGGCCCGGCGTCGTCTGACGATTCTTCTCGCCATCGCCCCGGTCCTCGCCCTGGCGGTCGGACTGGCGCTGTACGGCATGCGCGACGCCATCTCGCTGTTCTACACGCCCGCCCAGGCCCAGGCGGCCAAGGTGCCGGCCGGTCGAAAGGTCCAGCTGGGCGGGCTCGTTCAGGCGGGCAGCGTCGTCAAGCACCCCGGCGGCGATGTCGAGTTCGTGGTCGCCGACCACACCGCCACGGCCCTGGTGAAATTCCAGGGTGACCTGCCGGACCTGTTCCGTGAGGGGCAGGGCATCGTGGCCCAGGGATCGTTTGACGAGTCCGGCACCTTCATCGCCAAACAGGTCCTGGCCAAGCACGACGAGCGCTACATGCCGCGAGAAGTGTCCAAGGCCCTGAAGGAACAGGGCGAATGGCGCGGGCAGGGGGCCGGTGCTCCGGCCTATGCCGCACCGGCCGGGGGTAAGCCATGATCATCGAACTGGGCGCCTTCGCCCTGATCCTGGCCCTCGTGTTTTCGGTGCTGCAGACCGGGCTGTCCGCCGTCGGCGGGGCGCGGCGCTCGGCCGTGCTCGCCGGGGCCGGACGGGGTGCGGCCCTGGCCACCTTCCTGTGCGTGGCGGTGACCTTCGCCGCCCTGGTCCACGCCTTCGTCACGTCCGACTTCTCGGTTGCCAATGTCGCGGCCAATTCCCACACCGCCAAGCCGATGCTGTTCAAGGTGGCCGGGGCCTGGGGCAGCCATGAGGGCTCCATGCTGCTCTGGTGCCTGGTGCTGACGGGCTATGGCGCGGCCATGGCCGTGTTCGGCGCCAGCCTGCCGCCGCGCCTGCGGGCCTATGCGGTGGCGGTGCAGGGGGCGCTGGGGATCATGTTCCTGGCCTATACCGTCTTCGCCTCCAACCCGATGATCCGGCTGGTGGATCCGCCGGTCGAGGGCCGTTCGCTCAACCCGCTTCTGCAGGACTGGGCCCTGGCCGTGCATCCGCCCTTCCTCTATGCGGGCTATGTCGGCTTCTCGGTGGTCTACAGCCTGGCCATGGGGGCCCTGATCGAGGGCCGGGTCGATGCGGCCTGGGCCCGCTGGGTCCGGCCCTGGACCCTCGCCGCCTGGAGCCTGCTGACCATCGGCATCACCCTGGGGGCCTTCTGGGCCTATTACGAGCTGGGCTGGGGCGGCTGGTGGTTCTGGGACCCGGTCGAGAATGCCAGCTTCATGCCGTGGCTGATCGGCGCGGCGCTGCTGCACTCGGCCATCGTGCTGGAAAAGCGCGGAGCCCTGCCGGGCTGGACGGTCTTCCTGGGCCTGGCGGCCTTCACCTTCTCGATGCTGGGAGCCTTCCTCGTGCGCTCGGGCGTGCTGACCTCGGTCCACGCCTTCGCCGTCGATCCGACCCGCGGCGTGCTGCTGCTGATGATGATGGGTGTCGCGGCCGGGAGCGGGTTCCTGCTGTTTGCCCTGCGCGCGCCGTCGCTCAATTCCGGTGGCCTGTTCGCGCCGGTCAGTCGCGAAAGCGCGATCGTGCTGAACAATATCGTCCTGTCGACCGCCACGGCGACCGTCCTGCTGGGCACCCTCTATCCGCTGATCCGCGAGGCCATCGACGGCGAGGCGGTTTCGGTGGGCCCGCCGTTCTTCAACCTGACCTTTACGCCGGTCATGCTGCTGGCCCTGGCCATCCTGCCCGCCGGGCCGCTGCTGGCCTGGAAGCGCGGCGATGCCGGAGCGGTGATGCGCCGGCTCTGGGTGGCCCTGGCGGCGGCCGCGGTGCTGGGCCTGGTGACCTACGGGCTGATCGTGCCCCGCAAGGCGCTGGCCAGCGCCGGTGTGGCCCTGGGCTTCTGGCTGATCGGCGGGGCCCTGGCCGAGCTGGCCGAGCGGGTGAAGCTGCTGCGCGTCCCGCTGGCCCAGACCTGGCGACGGGCCACCGGCCTGCCGCGCGGGGCGTGGGGCACCACCCTGGCCCATGCCGGCATGGGCGTCTTTGTGCTCGGTGCGTCGTTCGAGACGGCCTGGCGGGTCGAGCAGGCCCAGGCGCTCAGCCTTGGACAGTCCTTCAGACTGGGAGCCTACAGCCTGACCCTGCAGGATGTCGGCACCGTCGAGGGCCCGAACTATCTGGCCGAGCGCGGCAAGGTGGCGATCGTCGACCAGGCCGGCCGTCTGGTCTGCGCGGCCCGTCCCGAACGCCGCTTCTATCCCACCGGCGGCCAGACCACGTCCGAGGTGCACATCTGCCCGAAGGGCCTGGACGATCTCTATATCGTTCTGGGCGAGCGCCGGGCGGGCGAGGGCGGCAAGCCGGCCTGGCTCGTGCGCGCCTATGTCAATCCGTGGGTGCGACTGATCTTCCTGGGCCCGCTGCTGATGGCGCTGGGCGGGGCCATCTCCCTGTCTGACCGGCGTATCCGGCTGGGCGTGGGCCGTCGCGCCTCGGAGACTGCCGCGTGAGGGGCTCATCGCTCGGCGCCCTGCGCGCCTTCGCCCTCACCCTGACGGCGGTGGTCTGCATGGCGGCGGCTTCCGAGCCCTCGGAACGCCTGCCTGATCCGGCCCAGGAGGCCCGGGCCCGCACCCTGTTCCGCGAGGTCCGCTGCCTGGTCTGCCAGAACGAGTCGATCGACGACTCCCAGGCCGAACTGGCCGGCGACCTGCGGCAGATCGTGCGCAAGGAAATCGCCCAGGGCCGAACCGATGCCGAGGTGCGGGCTTTCCTGGTGGCGCGCTACGGTGAGTTCGTGCTGCTGAAGCCGCCGTTCTCGGTGGGAAATGCCGCGCTTTGGCTGGCTCCTGCCGGGCTTTTGCTGGCCGGGGGCGGTCTTCTGGTTGCGCTGTTGCGCCGGCGCTCTGCGGCCGGATCCGCTGAAACCGCCGAGGTGGACGCCCTGTCAGCCGAGGAAGAAGCCCGCCTCGCGGTTCTGCTGGAGGGCGACGGCCACGATTGCGCCGAAAAGGGGTCGCAAGAAGACCCTCCCGCGTGATGCAAAGATGTTTCAGGAACCATTGCGCGATATCCGTTCGAGACTAGGTTCTGCAGTGACAGGTCCCGGCGCCGAGCGCCGCGGGTGAGGAAAGACAAGAGATGACCGCTAGGAAGTCGGGTTTCATTCTGGGCGCCGTCGCCGGCGCGGGCGTCGCTGCCGCAGCCCTGGCGGGTGCCGGGATGCGGATGGGGACGGCGGACGCCGCCGAGACGCCCCCGGCCGCCCACGCCGCCATGGCACCGGTTGCCAATTTCGCGCCGCCGCCCGGTGCGCCCATGTCGTTCGCCGACATCTTCGAGAAGGTGTCGCCCGCCGTCGTCCAGATCGACGTGACGTCCAAGGCAGCCGCTTCGCCGCGCCTGCGCATTCCGGGCCTCGAGGGCTTCGACATCGTGCCGCGCGGCCAGAAGCCGGGCGCTGAAGGTGAGGAAGACGCTCCGGCGGCTCCCAAGCAGCAGTCCTCGGGCTCGGGCTTCTTCATCTCGGCCGACGGCTACATCGTGACCAACAATCACGTCGTCGCCGACGCCGACGAGATCAAGGTGGTCATGAAGGACGGCCGCGAGCTGAAGGCCACGGTGGTCGGCCGCGACGAAGGCACCGACCTGGCGGTGATCAAGGTCACCGACCCCAAGGCCAAGGGTGCCGACTTCCCCTATGTCGACTTCGAGAACCAGGCCAAGCCGCGGGTCGGCGACTGGGTCATCACCATCGGCAATCCGTTCGGCCTGGGCGGCACGGCCACGGCCGGCATCATCTCGGCCTATAATCGCGATCTGGGCGACAGCTCGTCGCGCTTCGTCGACTACATCCAGATCGATGCCCCCATCAACCGGGGCAATTCCGGTGGTCCGTCCTTCGACATCTATGGCCGCGTGATCGGGGTCAATACCGCGATCTTCTCGCCGACCGGCGGCTCGGTCGGGATCGGCTTCGCCATTCCCGCCGACGTGGCCGAGTCGACGGCCCGTCAGCTGATCAGTGGCGGCAAGGTCGTGCGCGGCTACATCGGCGCCAACATCCAGGACTTCAATCCCGAGATGGCCGAAGCCCTGGGCATGCCGGACGTCAAGGGCGTGATCATCGCCGAGCTGGTGGCCGGCGCGCCGGGCCAGAAGGCGGGCCTGCTGCCCGAGGACATCGTCACGGCGGTCAACGGTGTCGCCGTGAAGACCGGTTCGGAACTGACGCGCGAAGTCGCCAAGTCCCGCCCGGGCGAGCCGATCAAGCTGTCGGTCCTGCGGGGCGGCAAGCCGCGCACCATCGAGGTCAAGTCGGGCGTCCGTCCGTCGGAAGACTCGCTGGGGGCCGGGGATGACAATGCCGAGGGCGGTGCCAACCCGACCCCCGAAAAGCCCCAGACCCAGAAGTTCGAAGCGCTGGGCCTGAGCCTCGCGCCGATCGATGCGGCGGCCCGCGCGGCCTTCAAGATCGATCCGGACCTCAAGGGCCTGCTGATCACCGGCGTGAAAACCGACTCCGACGCCGGCGAAAAGGGCCTGGCCAAGGGCGACGTGCTGGCCGGGATCAACGGCATGACCGTCGGCTCGGCGGCCGATGTCAACGCAGCGGTGGCCGCCGCGCGCAAGGCTGGTCGCCCCAGCGTGCTGGCCAAGGTGGTCCGTCAGGGGCGCCCGCTGGTCATGGCGCTGAAGATCGCCCCCTGATCCGGCGTCAGCGCTGAAACGATCCAGCCCGCCCCGGATCTCCGGGGCGGGCTTTTTCGTCCGGAGTCTGTCGAAGGTTTAAGGGACGGCTGTCCTCAAAACCGGTATCCAGAGTCCAGATGTCGCGTCCCGGGGTCGAATCGGGAGAACGTGGGTTGTTTCTCCGTTCGACGGACGCATGAGGGGCTGGCTGATGCGTATTCTGATCATTGAAGACGATATCGAGGCGGCTGCGGCCATGAGCCATGGTCTCACGGAGGCTGGCTATCAGTGCGAGCATGCGCCCGATGGCGAGGCCGGCCTGATTGCGGCCGGCAAGGGCGGTTTCGACGTCCTGATCGTCGACCGCATGATGCCCAAGAAGGACGGCGTCGAGGTCGTCGAGACCCTGCGCCGCGAGGGTGACAACACCCCCGTCCTGTTCCTGTCGGCCTTGGGCGAAGTCGGCGACCGCGTCGTCGGTCTGAAGGCCGGGGCTGACGACTATCTGGTCAAGCCCTATGCCTTCCCCGAGCTGATGGCGCGGGTCGAAGCCCTGTCACGCCGGCGCGAAACCGGCGCCGTCGCCACGACGCTGAAGGTCGGCGAGCTCGAGATGAACCTGATCAACCGCACGGTTCACCGCCAGGGCAAGGAGATCGACCTGCAGCCGCGCGAGTTCCAGTTGCTGGAATTCATGATGCGCCATGCCGGACAGTCGGTGACCCGCACCATGCTGCTGGAAAAGGTCTGGGAATATCACTTCGATCCGCAGACCAATGTGATCGACGTCCACATCTCGCGCCTGCGCAGCAAGATCGACAAGGGCTTTGACCGGGCGATGCTGCAGACCGTGCGCGGGGCGGGCTACCGGCTGGATCCCTAGGTGTCCCGGCGGCTTCGCCTGACGGGCATGAAAGTCTAGACCATGCGCATGCCGCGCCTTTTGCGGACGACTCCGTTCCGCCTGACCCTGCTGTTCCTGGCCCTGTTCGCGGCGGCCGCCAGTGCGTTCCTCGGCTACATCTATATCGCGACGGCCGGCGAGGTGAACCGTCGCGCCGATGCCGAGATCAGCCGTGAAATGGAGAGCCTCGAGGCGACCTATCGGGTCGGGGGCCAGGCGACGCTCAACCAGGCGATCATCGAACGGGCCATCGGTGAGCGGCCGTTCGTCTATCTGCTGCTGGATCCGGCGGGCAAGAAGGTCTCCGGCTCGGTCGAGGCCCTGCCGGTCGACAGCTTCAGCGGGCCCGGCCCGGCCTGGGTGACCTTCAAGCTGACTGACCGCAACATCGACGGGGCCGAGATCCGGCGCTCGACCCGGAGTGTGATTGTTCGCCTCGACGGCGGCGAGGTGCTGATGGTCGGCGCCGACGTCCAGGACTCCGAGGACTATGTTCGCAAGATCGTCCGGGCCCTCTGGGGGGCCGGGGCGCTGGTGATCCTGCTGGGCCTGGCCGGCGGGGTGCTGATCAGCCGTAACGTCTCGCGCAGCATGCAGGGGCTGGTGGATCTGGTCACCGCCGTCCAGGCCGGCGACCTGCACGCCCGCGCCAAGGTGCGCGGCGCACGCGACGAGTATGACGAACTGGCCGAGGGCCTGAACGACATGCTCGACCGCATCGAGCGCCTGATGGGCGGCCTGCGCCATGCCGGCGACGCGATCGCCCACGACCTGCGCTCGCCCCTGACCCGGCTGCGGGCCCGCATGGAGGTGGCCCTGATCGATGCCGAGAACGGCAAGGGCGATCCGGTCGCGGCGCTGGAGACGGCCCTGCTCGACGCCGACGGTGTGCTCAAGACCTTCAATGCGGTGCTGGCCATCGCCCGCCTGCAGGCCGCCGGTCAGGCCCCCGACCAGAAGAGCTTCGACTCCTCCGAATTGGCCCGCGACATGGCCGAGCTCTACGAGTTCTCGTGCGAGGACAAGGGGCTGGACTTCAAGGCCGAGATCACCCCGTCGCTGGTCATCCGCGGCAATCGCGAGTTCATCGCCCAGGCCCTGGCCAACATCCTCGACAACGCCATCAAATATACCCCCTCGGGCGGGGCCATCATGCTGCGTGCCCGGCGGCGGTCGTCCGGCGAGCTGGAGTTTTCGGTCACCGACACCGGCCCCGGCGTGCCCGACGAGGACCGGGCCCGCGTCGTCCAGCGCTTCGTGCGGCTCGAAAACAGCCGCAGCGAGCCGGGGGCGGGCCTTGGCCTCTCGCTCGTGCAGGCCGTCGTCGCCTCGCACGGCGGCCGGCTGGAACTGTCCGAAGGCCCCGGTGAATACAACGGCATGGGCCCGGGCCTGCGTGTGGCCCTGG
This sequence comes from Caulobacter sp. HMWF025, assembly GCF_003060965.1. Taxonomy (GTDB): domain Bacteria; phylum Pseudomonadota; class Alphaproteobacteria; order Caulobacterales; family Caulobacteraceae; genus Caulobacter. The sequence goes on from NZ_QAII01000158.1 coordinate 36,496, forward strand.
TGCTGCCGAGAGTGGAGTAGGCTCTCCCGGGGCGTGCTGGTGACGACGGCACCCGGGGAACCTCGGCAGCGTGCTGATGCTTGCTGACACGAGCCGGGCGGGCCACGGTGGCCGCCATGACTCGCCTGCTCGACCGCCTGGCCCCCTGCGGCCCGATCCACGATCCCAAGGCCGCCGAGCGGGCGCATGAGGCGATCCTGCGCAAGGTCGGGGAGGCGGGCCTCGCCGGTGTCGAGGCGGCCTGGCCGGCCCTGGCGCCGGTCTTTGCGGCCTCGTCCTATCTGGCCGGACTGGCGCGACGCGATGCGGGGCGTCTGCCCGGGATTCTGCTGGCTGATCCGGTCTCGCGCCTCGACAGCCTGCTGGCCGAGACCGCCACGGTGGCTGCCGAGCCCGATTTCGAGACCGCCCGCCGCCGGCTGCGTGAGCTGAAAGCCGACCTGCACCTGCTGACGGCGCTCTGCGATCTGGGCGGGGTCTGGGATCTTGACCAAGTGACCGGGGCCCTGACCCGGTTCGCCGATGCCAGTCTCAAGGCGGGTCTGGCCCAGGCCGTGCGGGTTGAGGTTTTACGTGGGGCCCTGACGCATGTCGGCGAGGGCGCGGACGGGCCCGCGCCCGGCCTGTTCTGCATCGCCATGGGCAAACACGGCGCCTTTGAGCTGAACTATTCCAGCGATATCGATTTCTCGATCTTCTACGTCCCCGAGCGGCTGCCAGTGGCCGAAGGGATTGAGCCCCAGGGTGTGGCGGTTCGCATCGCCAACCATCTGGGCCGGATTCTGCAGGAGCGCACCGCCGACGGCTATGTGTTCCGGATCGACCTGCGCCTGCGGCCCGACCCGTCCTCGACCCCGCCGGCCATGCCGGTCGATGCAGCCCTCGACTACTATGAGAGCGTCGGCCAGAACTGGGAGCGGGCGGCCCATATCAAGGCCCGGATCGCGGCCGGTGATCCGGACGAGGGCGCGGCCTTCCTGGCCCATCTGCAGCCCTTCATCTGGCGGCGCAATCTGGACTTTGCGGCCATTGCCGACATCCATTCGATCAAGCGCCAGATCCATACCTACAAGGTCGATGACCGCCTGACCGCCAAGGGGGCTGACCTGAAGCTGGGGCGCGGCGGCATCCGCGAGATCGAGTTCTTCGTCCAGACCCAGCAGCTGATCCTCGGCGGACGCCAGCCGGACCTGCGCTCGCCCCGCACCCTGGACGCCCTGGCGGCCCTGGCGGCGGCGGGGCATGTCACCGTCGCCGACGCCGAATGGCTGACGCAGGCCTATCGCGACCTGCGCGCCCTGGAACACCGCGCCCAGATGATCGCCGACGAGCAGACCCACAAGCTGCCGGAGTCCGATGCCGACCGTAAGAAGGTCGCGGCCCTGTGGGGCGAGGGCAATCTGCGGTCGTTTGATGCGGCGGTCGGCAGGATCCTCAAGGGCGTCAACCAGCGCTACGGCCGGTTGTTTGCGGGCGAGGAGGCGTTGTCGTCGCGCTTCGGTTCGCTGGTCTTTACCGGGGTCGAGGATGATCCCGAGACTCTTGCCACGCTCAAGCGCATGGGTTTTTCCAGTCCAGAGCGGGTGGCGGCGACCATTCGCGGCTGGCACCACGGCCATATTGCCGCGACCCGCACCGAGCGGAGCCGCGAGCTGTTCACGCGCCTGGCTCCGCGCCTGCTGGACGCCGCCAATGCCACCGGCGCGCCCGACACCGCCTTCAACCGTTTTGCGGACTTCTTCGGCTCGCTGAGCTCGGGCGTGCAGATCCAGTCGCTGTTCCTGGCCCAGCCGCGCCTGTTCGAGCTGATCGTCGAGGTCATGGCCTTCGCGCCGCGCCTGGCCGCGACCCTGGCCCGGCGGCCGACCGCGCTGGACGCCCTGCTGGACCCGGCCTTCTTCGGCAGCATGGCCGTGCCCGAGACGGCGCCCTGGGATCCGGACGATTTCGAAGGGGCGATGAACGCCGCCCGCCGGCTGTTCCGCGACCAGAGCTTCCGGATCGGCGTGCGGGTGATGAGCGGCACCGCCGATGCCCGCGACGTCGGGGCGGCCTTTGCCGGGCTGGGCGACCTGATCGTGGCCGGTCTGGCCCCGGCGGCTCTGGCCGAGACGGTGCGGCTGGGCGGCGACTTCCCGGGCGAGGTGGCGGTGGTGGCCCTGGGCAAGGCCGGATCGCGCGAGATGACCGCCAAGTCCGACCTCGACCTGATGACCCTCTATGCGGCGCACGAGCCGGCAGCGATGTCGGCGATCAAGGGCTGGGGAGCCGAGAGCTTCTATGCCCGCTTCACCCAGCGCCTGACCTCGGCCCTCTCGGCCCCGACCGGAGAGGGGACCCTCTATGAGGTGGACCTGAAGCTGCGCCCCTCCGGCACCAAGGGACCGGTCGCTGTCAGCTTTGCCGCCTTCGAAGACTATTACGCCCGCGAGGCCGAGACCTGGGAACTGCTGGCCATGACCCGGGCGCGGGTGATCTGGGCCAGTTCGCCGGCCTTCCAGGCCCGGGCCGAGGCGGCGATCGAGGCGGCCCTTCGCCGGCCGCGCGATGCGGACCGGACCGCCCTCGATGTGCTGGAGATGCGGGCCCTGATGGAGCAGGAGCGGCCCGGCAGCGGCATCTGGGATCTGAAGCTGTCGCCCGGCGGCCTCGTCGATATCGAGTTCGTCGCCCAGTTCCTGCAACTGCGCCACGCCGCCGGGGGCGGCCCCCTCGCCCAGAACACCGGCGAGGCCCTGGCGGCCCTGCGCGCGGCCGGCCTGGGCGAGGCGTCAGCCCTGTCGGCGCTTGAGACCGCCTGGCGGCTGGAGCAGGACCTGTCGCAACTGCTCAAGGTGGCGCTCGAGGACGGGACCGATCCTGAGCTGGAACCGAAGGCCTTCAAGGCCATGCTGGCCAGGGCCGGACACGCGCGCACCTTCGCCACGCTGAAAACCCGGCTGGCCAGGGCCAAGCAGGAGGCCCGGGCGGCGTTCGAGACGGTGGTGCGGGTGGAGTCCTGAGCCCGGGCCACAGTCGCAAAACCGCAACCGTGTGGTGGTAACTGGTCTATACCAATTCACGGTGGATGGCCGGCTCCAGCAGGATGGCCGCGGTCCAGCGTGCTGGTCAGTTTCCGGAGCCCGCCATGACCCACCCCATCCGCTACCTCGCCACCGCGATCGCCCTGATCGCCGGTCTGGCCTGCGCAAGCTCTGCCCTGGCTGACAGTGCGCGCAAGGTTGAGCATGTGATCATCATCGGCGTAGACGGCCTCAGCCCCGACGGGGTGATGAAGGCCCAGACGCCGATCCTGCAGGACATGATGAAGCATGGCAGCTGGAGCCTGCATGCCCGGGGCGTGCTGCCCACCACCAGCGGGGCCAACTGGGCCTCGATCCTCAACGGAGTGGGGCCCGAACAGCATGGCGTGACCAGCAATGACTGGAAGGTGGGCGAATTTAACTTTCCCTCTTCGGTCACCGGGTCGGGCGGCTTCTTCCCGTCGATCTTCCAGGTGCTGTTCGACCAGCAACCGCAACTGGAAGTGGGCTCGATCTATCAGTGGGACGGCTTCGGCAACCTCTATGACCACCGGTTCGTGGACTATGACGTCAATTCCAAGGACGAGGCCGACACGGCGGCCCTGGCCATCGCCTATATCAAGGCCCGCAAGCCCGGCCTGCTGTTCGTGCACTTCGATGACGTCGATCATGCCGGGCACGAATTCGGCCATGGAACGGCGCGCTACTACGACGCCGTGGCCAGGGTCGACACGCTGATCGGCCAGATTCGTCAGGCGACCGAGGTGGCCGGGATCGCCGACCGGACGGTGATCCTGGTCACCTCCGATCACGGCGGTGTCGGCAAGGGCCACGGCGGGGAAAGCCTGGCCGAGCTGGAGATCCCCTGGATTGCCTATGGCCAGGCCATCAAGCCGGGCGTCCAGCTTGACCTACCGATCAACACCTTCGACACCGCGGCGACCACCGCCTGGCTGCTGGGGGCGAAGATCCCCTATGCCTGGCTGGGCCGGCCGGTGACGCCGATCCTGAAGGGCGAAGCCGCGCCGGAGCAGGCCTATCGCTCCAGCAGCTTCTACGCCTCGCCGGTGATCGCGCCGGCCCGTGACGGAACCGCGACCGCCGGCGGGCTGTTCGTCGCCGAGACAGTCCAGATGACCCTCAGCAATCCCAACCCGGTGGGCGAGATCCGCTACACTCTGGACAGCAGCTTCCCGACACCCGCCTCGCCGCTCTATGCCGGCCCGGTTACGATCCGCCGAAATACGATCGTGCGTGCTACCCTGTTCGTCGACAGTCAGGCCGCCAGCGTTCCGGCGACCGGCTTTTTCCGGATGCTGGACCCAAAGACCGCCGTCGCCTCCGGCGTGACCTGGAAGGCCTATCTGCTGCCGGAGGGGCCGGTGCGGCTGCCCGATTTCACGCGGCTGCAGCCCGCGGCTTCCGGCACCGCCCACGAGATCTCGCTGACCGGGCTGAAACTGCCCCGCGAGGACAGCGTCGCCGTGGTGTTCGAGGGTGACCTGCAGATCGCGGCCGCCGGGACCTATGGCTTCTCCCTGGCCTCGGACGACGGCAGCAAGCTCTATATCGACGGCAAGCCGGTGGTCGACAATGACGGAGACCACGGTGTGCTCACGGCCGGTGGCAGCATCGACCTGACGCCCGGCAAACACGCCATCCGGGTGGAGTGGTTCAACGGCGGCGGCGGTGCCTGGCTGGGGGCCTATGTCCAGGGGCCAGGCCTTCCCCGCCAGTTCATCGACCCCAACGGGCTGACGCCGCGCTAGAGCAAAGGTCTTCGGTCGAAGGCCTGTGCGGTCCAGCGACGGAAACCGGATCTGTCTCCGTTGAAGGTCTGTGGGACGGGGGCGTCCGATAGATCTGGAGACCAAAGATGAAGCTGAAACTTACCCTGATCGGCCTTGCCGCCGTGATGATCGCGACGCCGGTCCTGGCCGGGGGGCAGCACGGCCCGAAGCTGGATACGAACGGCGACGGCAAGGTCACCCAGAGCGAATTCCAGGCGGGACGCTCAGCCCAGATGCTGGCCCTCGACAGCAACAAGGACGGCAAGCTGTCCCGCGCGGAGTTTGCAGCCCTCGGTGAGGAACGGGCCAAGGCCAAGCGCGAACGCCGGGCCGACCGCATGTGGTCCCGGCTCGACAGCGACAAGGACGGTGTCCTGTCGCGCGCCGAGATGGACGGGGCTCTCGCTGCCCGCTTCCAGCGCATGGACTCCGACAAGGACGGTGTCCTGAGCGCTTCGGATTTGAAGTCCGGTCGTGATCGTAAGAAGGTTGGTCTCTGATCGATGCGACTTCGGGCGGCGAGGTGACGATTGACGTCGCAGGGGAGCGATCCCGACGAGGCATTGCTGGCGGACGTCGGGCGGGGCGACCCGCGTGCCGTTCGCCAGCTGCTGGATCGGCGGTTGCCCCGTATCCTCGCCCTGGCGCGGCGTATGCTCAACGACTCCGGCGAAGCCGAGGACGTGGCGCAGGAGACCTTCCTGCGGGCCTGGAAACAGGCCCGGTCCTGGCAGCCGGGTGCAGCCCGGTTCGATACCTGGCTGCACCGGGTGGCCCTGAACCTGTGCCGCGACCGGCTGCGGCGCCGTCGCGACGTGGTGATGGCCGAGCCCCCCGAGCAGGCCGATCCCGGCCCGCGCCCCGATGCCGGAGTGCTGGGGCGCGAGGTCTCGCACCGGGTCGAAGCGGCCCTGGCGGCCCTGCCGGCCCGTCAGCGCGAGGCGATCGTCCTGTGCCATCACCAGGGCCTGGGCAATATCGAGGCCGCGGCCCTGATGCAGGTCAGTGTCGAGGCGCTGGAAGGCCTGCTGGGACGCGGTCGGCGTGCCCTGAAGGCCGCGCTGGCCGACCTGACGCGGGACGCCGGATGATGGAGATGCCACGATGAGCGAGATGAGCCTCTCACGGGATCGCTTTCTGGCCCTGGCTGAAGCCTACGGCGGTGACATTGCCCGCTGGCCCGAGCCCGAGCGTGAGGCGGCGCGGGCCCTGCTGTTGCAGGACCCGCAAGGCCTTGGACACCATCTGGAAGCGGCGGCCGCGCTGGACCGTCTGCTCGACCTGGCCCCGGCCGGTGCGGTGGATGCGGCCCTGCTGGGCCGTCTGGTTTCGGCCGCACCGCGTCCCGCAGCCTCCGCCTGGCGCTGGATCGCCGGGCTCGGTGCGGCCCTCGGTCTCGGCGTCTCGGCCATGGCCGGGGTTACGGTGGGCGTTGTCCTGGCCGGCCATGACCGGGAGGACCTGAGTGCCGACGCGCTGATCGCGTCGTCGGTGGACGGGGGTGACGCGACCGACAGTCTCGAGGAGCCCGCAGCATCATGATCTCGACCCGAACCCTGACCGTGGCCCTGATCGTGTCGGGCGCACTGAACCTCTTCCTGGTCGGCGGCATTGCGGGCGCGGCCTTCATGCGTCACCGGATCAAGGCCGAGTATCCGGTGGTCGGTGCCGTGACCGGGCGCGCGCCGCTGTGGACGGCCGGGCGTGGCCTGACGGTCGAGCACCGGCAGGGCCTGCGGGCGGTGGTGCGCGAGGCCAATCAGGCCAATCGCGACGCCGTGCGGCAGGCACGATCGGAACGCCGTGCGGTCTGGAAGAGCTTTGCCGACGAGCCGTTTGACGCGGCCGCCGCCTCACGCCGGCTTGCCGCGGCGCGCGAACTGGACGTCCAGACCCGTGGCCGGGTGGACGAGGCGCTGGTGGGCTATGCCGCTACCCTGCCGGCCGGGGAACGGGCCGCTCTGGCAGACGGTCTGCAGCGCCTGCAGTCCGCCCGGGGCGGTGATCGGCCGCCCCGGCACTGATATTTCAAAATCGGCGTAACCAAACGGCGCGGTGATCCGTATCTTGGACGAAGTGTTCTTTTCCGGAGCCCGCCATGCTGATCCGCCAAGCCCCCGACCTGAGCGAAAACGAGGTCACCGGCCAGGACCTCTATCTGCGGCGGCGGTCCTTCATCGCCGGAGCAGCCGGACTGGGCCTTGCCGGTCTCGGCGGGGCAGCGGCCGCTGCGCCCCTCAACTTCTCGAAGGGCTTTTCCACGAAAGAGCCCCCGACCTCGCGCGAGGATGTCACCACCTACAACAACTTCTATGAGTTCGGGGTCGACAAGAGCGATCCGGCTGAGAACGCCGGCAAGCTCAAGACCCGGCCCTGGACCGTGCGCATCGACGGCGAATGCGAAGCCCCCCGCACGGTCGGAATCGAAGACCTGATCAAGGCCAACAAGCTTGAGGAGCGCATCTACCGGATGCGCTGTGTCGAGGGCTGGTCGATGGTGATCCCGTGGGCCGGCTTCCCCCTGAAGGACCTGCTGGCGACGGTCAAGCCGACGTCGAAGGCCAAGTTCGTCGCCTTCGAAACCCTGGTGCGGCCGTCGGAAATGCCGGGCCAGGCCTGGAACACCCTGGACTGGCCCTATCGCGAAGGCCTGCGGATCGATGAGGCCACCCATCCGCTGACCCTGATGGCGGTCGGTCTCTATGGCGAGACCCTGCCCAACCAGAACGGCGCGCCGCTGCGGCTGGTGGTGCCGTGGAAGTACGGCTTCAAGGGGGCCAAGTCGATCGTCCGGATCACCCTGACCGAGCGCCAGCCCGCCACCGCATGGAACCGCCTGGCTCCGCGCGAGTACGGCTTCTATTCCAACGTCAATCCGGCGGTTGATCATCCGCGCTGGTCCCAGGCCACCGAGCGCCGGATCGGCGAGTTCCGCCGCCGCGAGACCCTGCCGTTCAACGGTTATGGCCAGTATGTCGCCGATCTCTATCGGGGCATGGATCTGAAGACCTACTACTGATGGAACCGACCAGGGCGGCGAGAAAACGCCCCTCGCGACTGCAGGACAACCTGGTCTATGGCCTGGTCTGGCTAGCCTGCCTTGCGCCCCTGCTGTGGCTGGCCTGGAAGGGCTTTGCCGGCGATCTGGGGGCCAATCCGATCGAGAAGCTGATCCGGCAGCTGGGGGTCTGGGGTCTGCGACTGCTGCTGGTCGGTCTGGCCATCACCCCGGCGGCGCGGATTTTCCGGCAGCCGCGTCTCATCCGCTTCCGGCGGACGGTCGGCCTGTTCGCCTTCGCCTATATCGTGCTGCACCTGTTCAGCTATGTCGGGGTCGACCTCTATTTCGACCTCGGCCAGCTGTGGAAGGACATTCTCAAGCGGCCCTTCATCACCCTGGGCATGCTCGGCTTGGTGCTGCTGATCCCGCTGGCGGTG
>NZ_QAII01000159.1 GCF_003060965.1 Caulobacter sp. HMWF025
GTCGGCAACGCAGCACGGCCCGACTTGTAGACCTCAACGCCGGCCACACCTTCGGCGGCCAGGTTGCCAAAATCAAAGCTGCGCGATGAAGGTGCCGAGAAACCGTCACCCAGCGTCGAAGTCGGCATTTGACGGCCGTTGACGACGACGAGGTTGAATTCAGGGCCGAAGCCACGAACCGTGACCGTTGAGCCTTCCCCACTGCTGCGATCAATCGATACGCCCGTGATGCGCTGAAGGGACTCTGCCAGGTTTGTGTCTGGGAACTTGCCGATGTCTTCCGCTGAAATCGCATCAACCACGCCAACTGCGAGGCGCTTGATGTCTTGCGATTGCTGAAGGCTGGCGCGGATGCCGGTGACGACGATTTCGTCGACCTGGGTGGACTGGCTGTCCTGGGCGGAAGCGCCGGTGGCGAGGGCCAGGGTGGAGGCGCCCGTCAGCAGAGCCAGGGTAATCCCCCGACCGAGCAAGGACATGTGGCGGTGACTAGACAAGGTTTTCGCTCCCCTAAACGTTCTTGTTGCCGTTTCTTAGACCCGCGCCAAAAGGAGCGAAGGCCAGCTGTCGCCCCTCGCCGATCCTTATGTGCCGGCCTGCCCGGCGAATCTCGCGAAGTGCGTCATATTCCTGGCGAAAAGCCGCACCCTGCGATGCGCCTACCGGTTCACGCCCTCCCCGGCACGACCGCAACATCGCCAAGTGTCCCGTTCATGTCAATGAAATTGTCAACGTTGTCATTTGCCCCGGACAACGGTCGGCTTTCGCCAAACCTCGAGCGACGCGGAGGACGGTGCGAATGCGGAACGCAGCCCGACAGGCGGATAAAGCTCATGTTTACAAGGGAAATTCCGATGGGCCTCAAGATGTCGACCTGCTGAAATCGATCCGTCGTCGACCTAGCGGATGACGGCCCGGCGCGGCGCGTGAGGATCACTATCCGAGGCATCCGGACCGGGGAAGCACGAATCCAGGCCGGTTTGGCTGACCCGCCATGTCTCTAAATGACTTGAAGCTGGACAAATTTGGACATTTCTTGTCCACATGCATGACATCGGGACTCAACTGAGGTTCTCTCTGTCGAACTCGAACGCGTCGCCTTGCCGGCGGGCGGTTCGGCGCGACGCAGAGTTGGGTGGGGCGGCATAGATGGCGACGGTCCATGATTTAGCCTTGCGAGCGAGGGTCTCGCCAAAGCCCGCCTCGGGCGTGCTGATCCCGCCCTCCAGCCCCGCCCCCTGT
>NZ_QAII01000160.1 GCF_003060965.1 Caulobacter sp. HMWF025
TTCGGCGAGAGTGTCTCTCACACTCTTTATCGCTACTCATGTCAGCATTCTCACTTCCGATACCTCCAGCAAGGCTCGCGCCTCACCTTCAACGGCTTACGGAACGCTCCGCTACCGCGTGCTTACGCACACCCATACCTTCGGCGTCTGGCTTGAGCCCCGTTACATTTTCCGCGCAGGTTCGCTTGACCAGTGAGCTGTTACGCTTTCTTTAAATGATGGCTGCTTCTAAGCCAACATCCTGGTTGTCAAAGCAAACCCACATCGTTTCCCACTTAGCCAGAACTTGGGGGCCTTAGATGATGGTTAGGGTTGTTTCCCTTTTCACGACGGACGTTAGCACCCGCCGTGTGTCTCCCGGATAGTTCTCTTGGGTATTCGGAGTTTGATTAGAATTGGTAGAGATCGCTCCCCCCGCATCCATTCAGTGCTCTACCCCCCAAGGAATACGTCCGAGGCACTACCTAAATAGTTTTCGCGGAGAACCAGCTATGTCCAGGTTTGATTGGCCTTTCACCCCTATCCACAAGTCATCCGAGAATTTTTCAACATTCACCGGTTCGGTCCTCCAGTAAGTGTTACCTTACCTTCAACCTGCTCATGGATAGATCACCTGGTTTCGGGTCGTCATGCGACGTACTTATTCGCCCTATTCAGACTCGCTTTCGCTGCGCCTACACCTAACGGCTTAAGCTTGCACGGCACATGAAGTCGCTGACCCATTATACAAAAGGTACGCCGTCACCACGCGCGGTGGCTCCGACTGCTTGTAGGCTTCCGATTTCAGGATCTGTTTCACTCCCCTTGTCGGGGTGCTTTTCACCTTTCCCTCACGGTACTTGTTCACTATCGGTCATTGAGGAGTACTTAGGCTTGGAGGGTGGTCCCCCCATGTTCAGACAGGATTTCACGTGTCCCGCCCTACTCGAGTCTGTCGCTATTTGACGCTTACGGGGCTATCACCCACTATGGCCGACCTTTCCAAGTCGTTCAGCTTTATGTCACGACAGCACTGGCCTGGTCCCGGTTCGCTCGCCACTACTACGGGAGTCTCGGTTGATGTCCTTTCCTCCGGGTACTGAGATGTTTCAGTTCCCCGGGTTTGCTTAATGGAGCCTATGTATTCAGCCCATTATACCTCTTCTGACCATCCAATCCTGGCCTAGCCCGAAGGCTAGACTAAGTTGGGTGACCATAAAGGTGGGTTTCCCCATTCGGAGATAGCCGGATCAAAGGGTGCTCGCGCCTCCCCGGCTCTTATCGCAGCGTGCCACGTCCTTCATCGCCTCTCAATGCCAAGGCATCCGTCAGAAGCCCTTATGCGCTTGATCGTTCTCAGCAAAACCCATGCGCTTCACATCTAGGGGATGTGTCGCATGCGCTTTGTAGTCAGACATTTGATGTCTTCTTCAAAGTCCGCCCTTAAACCAGCTGCATCCCAAGGGTGAGATGCAGGCGGCGGGTGAACCCTACCTTTACGATGTCATTTCGCATCCGGCGCTAAGCGCAGCGGACGCAAACTTGATCATTCCTCGATCGCGTTACCACCCCTTCCAGATGAAGAGATGGTGGAGCCAGACGGATTCGAACCGACGACATCCTGCTTGCAAAGCAGGCGCTCTACCAACTGAGCTATGGCCCCTCACACTCGGTGTGAGTTGCTAAGCCAGGAGAGCCTGGTCGCCCAAGTCAAACTTGAGAGTGCGGTATCCAATTAGGAGAGAGTGGTAGGCCCGATAAGACTTGAACTTATGACCTCACGCTTATCAAGCGTGCGCTCTAACCAACTGAGCTACGGGCCCATAGGCCGCATAGACCAGATCCCGTCCACTAGGGACAGACCCGCTCCTGGGCTCGCGATCGCCCCAGCAGCCTGAACGGCCGATGAGGAGTGGAAAGAGAAACGAAGACGGCGGCGATCCGCTCATCTGTATAATTAGACGCTTCAATAAGGCCGAAGCCTTGGAGAAGCAGTCCTTAGAAAGGAGGTGATCCAGCCGCAGGTTCCCCTACGGCTACCTTGTTACGACTTCACCCCAGTCGCTGACCCTACCGTGGTCGCCTGCCTCTCTTGCGAGTTAGCGCAGCGCCTTCGGGTAAAGCCAACTCCCATGGTGTGACGGGCGGTGTGTACAAGGCCCGGGAACGTATTCACCGCGGCATGCTGATCCGCGATTACTAGCGATTCCAACTTCATGCACTCGAGTTGCAGAGTGCAATCCGAACTGAGACGACTTTTTAGGATTGGCTCCCCCTCGCGGGATTGCAGCCCTCTGTAGTCGCCATTGTAGCACGTGTGTAGCCCACCTTGTAAGGGCCATGAGGACTTGACGTCATCCCCGCCTTCCTCCGGATTAACTCCGGCAGTACGATTAGAGTGCCCAGCCAAACCTGATGGCAACTAATCGCGAGGGTTGCGCTCGTTGCGGGACTTAACCCAACATCTCACGACACGAGCTGACGACAGCCATGCAGCACCTGTGTCCCAGTCCCCGAAGGGAAAACCACATCTCTGTGGCGGTCCGGGCATGTCAAAAGGTGGTAAGGTTCTGCGCGTTGCTTCGAATTAAACCACATGCTCCACCGCTTGTGCGGGCCCCCGTCAATTCCTTTGAGTTTTAATCTTGCGACCGTACTCCCCAGGCGGAGTGCTTAATGCGTTAGCTGCGTCACCGACATGCATGCATGCCGACAACTAGCACTCATCGTTTACAGCGTGGACTACCAGGGTATCTAATCCTGTTTGCTCCCCACGCTTTCGAGCCTCAGCGTCAGTAACGGACCAGTATGTCGCCTTCGCCACTGGTGTTCTTCCGAATATCTACGAATTTCACCTCTACACTCGGAGTTCCACATACCTCTTCCGTACTCAAGATAGCCAGTATCAAAGGCAATTCCAAGGTTGAGCCCTGGGCTTTCACCTCTGACTAAACTATCCGCCTACGCTCCCTTTACGCCCAGTAATTCCGAGCAACGCTAGCCCCCTTCGTATTACCGCGGCTGCTGGCACGAAGTTAGCCGGGGCTTCTTCTCCGGGTACCGTCATTATCGTCCCCGGTGAAAGAATTTTACAATCCTAAGACCTTCATCATTCACGCGGCATGGCTGCGTCAGGCTTTCGCCCATTGCGCAAGATTCCCCACTGCTGCCTCCCGTAGGAGTTTGGGCCGTGTCTCAGTCCCAATGTGGCTGATCATCCTCTCAGACCAGCTAAGGATCGTAGCCTTGGTGGGCCTTTACCCCACCAACTAGCTAATCCTACGCGGGCCGCTCTAATGGCGATAAATCTTTCCCCCGAAGGGCTTATCCGGTATTAGCTCAAGTTTCCCTGAGTTGTTCCGAACCAAAAGGCACGTTCCCACGTGTTACTCACCCGTCCGCCACTAATCCCGAAGGATCCGTTCGACTTGCATGTGTTAGGCCTGCCGCCAGCGTTCGCTCTGAGCCAGGATCAAACTCTCAGGTTGAGTTGACCGCTAACACAGACTTCAGATCAT
>NZ_QAII01000026.1 GCF_003060965.1 Caulobacter sp. HMWF025
CCTATCCCTCATCCGGACGCGGTCCGGACGCTCCGCAGCCCTTCCCGTCCCTTCAGCGGCGATCCGCGTGAGGCGGCGAGCCCATGCCCCGGCCCCGGCCCCGGCCGCAAAACCCCGCAACGCGGTTAAGCGGTCTTCGTGATGAACCCCGCAGTCATCACGCTTGTTCTCACTGTCTTCAGAGGCTGCGGCCTAGTTTGTGCGACAAATCGTCCCGTCAATCTTGGGTTTGTGAAAACGATTGCTGGACGGGACTAGGCTTAACGCGCGCTTAACGGGGGAGATCAGCAAGCCCCGACCGGCGCGGCCGCTCCCAGCCGGGACCGGGCCTGACCAGATGGGAGGCGTGCGTATGAAGGGCGTGATCTTCAATCTGCTGCAGGCGGCCGTTACCGAGACGCACGGCGCCGACCTCTGGGACGACCTGGTCGATGAGGCCGGGGTCGACGGGGCCTATACCTCGCTCGGCAACTATGACGAGGCGGATCTGGAACAGCTGGTGGCGGCGGCCGGCCGGGCGCTCGGCCTGACACGCGCCGAGGTGCTGCGCTGGTTCGGTCGCCAGGCCATGCCGCATCTGGCCAGCGCCTATCCGGTGTTCTTTGAAGGCCATCGCAGCGCCACGACCTTCCTGGCCGGGATCAATGACGTGATCCATGTCGAGGTGCGCAAGCTCTATGTCGGGGCCGTCTGTCCGCACTTCAACATCCAGGCCGCCCGGCCCGACCGGATGGACATGGACTATCACTCGCCCCGCCGGCTGTGCGCCCTGGCCCACGGCTTCGTCGAGGGGGCGGCGCGGCACTTCGGCGAGACGGTCGAGTTCCGCCACCTGACCTGCGTCGAGCGGGGCGATGCCGGCTGCACCTTCCGGATCGGCTGGCCCGCGCTGGAGGCCGCCCATGCCTAGGTCAGCCTCCAGGCCCCACCCCGTCACCTGGGTGGACGACGTCTCCGTCAGCCTCACCGACCGGATCGCCCGGCTCGAGCGCCGTCTGGCCCGGGCGGAAAAGGCGCGGCACGAGGCCGAGACCATCGCCGAGCGGGAGACCCTGAACCTGTTCCGCCAGAAGGAGCAGATGCGGCTGCTGTCGGAGCTGGCCATCATGGCCAACCGGGGCGGCGACCTCGTCGAGGTGCTGCGGACGGCGCTGGCGAGCATCTGCAGCTTCACCGGCTGGCCGATCGGCCATGTGCAGCTGGTCGAACCCCTGGGCGACGGCCGGCGCCGGATGCGGCCGTCCGGCATCTGGTGGGCCAGCGACACCTTTGACGGCGCGGCGCTGATCGCCGCGACCGAGGCCATTGAATTTGTCGACGGGGTCGGCCTGCCCGGGGTGGTCCTGTCGCAGGCCCGGGCCTACTGGATCTCCGTCGAGGACAACGGGACCCTGCCGCGCAGCCGGATCGCCCCGGAAAACGGGATCGCCGCCGGCGTCGCCCTGCCGGTGCTGGTCGGGTCCGAGGTCGCGGCCATACTGGAGTTCGGCCAGGCGATCGCCCTGGATCCGGGCGAGGACACGCTCGACCTTCTGAACCGGATCGGCGCGATCCTCGGCCGGGCCATAGAGCGCGACCGGGCCAGCCTCGCCGCCGCCGCCGCCCAGCGGGACCTGGAACAGATGCTGCACCGGGCCGAGGCCGCCAGCCGCGCCAAGACCCAGCTGATGGCCGTCGCCAGCCATGAGGTGCGCACCCCCCTGAATGCGGTCCTGGGCCTGTCCGAGGCCCTGTCGAATACGCCCCTGACGGCCGAGCAGAGGGATCAACTGGACGGGATCCGGCGCTCGGGGGGCATGCTGCTGCGCCTGCTCAACGCCGTGCTGGACTTCGTCCAGGTCGAGTCCGTCGGCCTGGTCGTCTCCCGGACAGACTTTGATCTGGTCCGGCTGGCCACCGACGTGAGCGAGCTCTGGACGGCTCCGGCCGCCGCCGCCGGCCTCGCCCTGCATCTGGATCATTCGGCCCTGGGCGATGCCTACGGGATCAACGGCGACTCCGGCAAGATCGAGCAGACCCTGACCAGCCTGATCGCCAATGCCGTCCGCTGCACCCCGGCCGGGGGCGCGATCCATGTCCGGCTCGGCGCGCCCGCGGGGCCGGACGATCTGGTCCTGTGCGAGGTCTGCGACTCGGGCGGCGGCCTGCCCGTGGCGGAACGGGCCTGGCTGATCGCCCCCTCCCGAACCTCGGCGATGGACGAGGCAACCGAGGGGGCCGGCCTCAACCTGGCGATCTCGGCGGCCAATATCCGCGCGCTCGGCGGCGACATCGGCTGCGACACGGGCCCCGACGGCAGTTGCCGGTTCTGGTTCGCGTTCCCCGCCCCGGCCGCCCAGACCACCGCCGTTGCGCCGCAGGGCTCAGCCGAACCTGACCTGTCGCTGCGCATCCTCGCCGCTGAGGACAATCTGGGCAACCAGCGGGTTCTGCAGCTGTTTCTGGCCCAGTTCGGCCAGGAGGCCCTGATGGTCGAGGACGGGGTCGCGGCGGTGGAGGCCTTCGGCCGACAGAGCTTCGACCTGATCCTGATGGACGCCAACATGCCGCACATGGACGGGGTCTCGGCCGTCGAGGCCATCCGCCGGCTGGAAGGCCAGGGCCGCCGGACGCCGATCTTCATGCTGACCGCCAACGTCTTCGACGATGACGTGGCGCGCTACGAGGCGGCCGGGGTCGACGGGGTGCTGTCGAAACCGATTATCGTGTCCGAGCTCTACGCGGTTCTCGCCGCCGTTCAGGACACGCTCTGACCGCAGGCTGAGCCCGCCCTGGCCTCGCCGGGCGGGACCCGGCCCTTCCCCGATCCGGGTATTGGCCCACAAAAATCCACTGAGATATAGGCACATAACGTGTCACTATGTCGCATAGCGGGGCCTGTTTGGGCGATTTCCGAATACGGCTCAGCTATCAGGGTAAATTTTGCATTTACTATGCAGAATACTTTACTGAAAATCCTGTGAGCAATATCGACAATACAGTAAAATCTACACGCAACCCTAACACATAATGATACGAACGCCTTGAGACGGACTTTGGCCTCCACCCAAGTTACTCCGAGCACCGCAAATGCTGGACAGCAGCAGACTTAACCTGAAGACCGCGAAGGTTCTGGTTGCCGATGACAACGAGAACGCCCGCAATATTATTCAGGATATGCTGCGAGCCTTCGGCGCCAGCGACATCGTCACCGTCCGGGACGGCGTCGAGGCCAAGGCCCTTCTGGCCCGGCAGCAGTTCGATCTGCTGATCACTGACGGCACCATGCCCGAATGCGACGGCTATGAACTGGTCCGCTGGCTGCGCAACCGGCCCAGCGACGAGGAGCGGATCACCCCGGCGATCATCATCTCGGCCCATACCCGCGAGTCCCAGGTCGCCGCCGGCCGCAACTGCGGGGCCAACTACATCATCGCCAAGCCAATCAGCCCGCAGACCCTGCTGGAGCGCATCTTCTACATCACCGAGGAAGCCCGCAGTTTCATCGTCGGTGAAACCTATGCCGGGCCGGACCGGCGCTGGAAGCATCAGGGACCGCCGGCCTCGACAGACGGCCGTCGCAAGGGTGACCTCTCCGTCGATATCGGCATGGCGATCGACGGAAACCTCAGCGCGAACGAACTCGACAGCCTGGTCAAACCGCAGAGAGCCACGTCATGAGCGTGGTCCGCACGATCCGCCAGCTGCCCCGGCTGAGCCGGCTGATCAAGGCCGCCGGCGGCGTCTATGCCCGGACCGCCCTGAACCAGGCGGCTGCGGCCCAGCAGGCGAGCCGGGCCGAGCATCTGATCTCGATCGGCGAAGCCCTGGTCTGGATGGGCGAGTGGCGCGGCCTGGACGAGCCGACGGCCGCGGACTGGGAGAGCCTTCACGAGGCCAGTGCCGGCATCATCGGCCTTTGCGACGCCGAGGCCGATGCCCAGCTGCTGCGGGCGGCCCGGCTGCTGTGCGAATACATCGATCGGGCCCGCAACGGGAAATGGTCGAAGGATGTCGGAGCCCTGTTCATCAACACCCTGAAGGCCATTGCCGCCCAGGATGCCGACCAGGCCACCCGCACCGCGGTTCTGGGAGGCCTCGAGGCGCTGGTGCCCCAACGGGAACAGAAAGCCGGCAGCTGACCCCCCATCTTCCCCCCCCCCGGGGGAGGAGGGCTGCGA
>NZ_QAII01000027.1:0-5861 GCF_003060965.1 Caulobacter sp. HMWF025
CCTTTGGTATGGTCGCCGGGGTCATTCAGGCCTGTCCGAACGGGCATAGATCCGGCGGCGTGATTTCACGGGGGGGCATGCGACATGTGGGCATTCAGATCGGCTGCAACGATCCTGTCCCTGGCAGGACTACTGTTCGGATGCTCGGCACCTTCCGCGGACCCCACGGCGTCCGTCTATTCCGGGGGCGATATCCTGACCATGGCCGGCCACCAGCCGGTCTATGTGGAAGCCCTGGCCGTGCGCGACGGCAAGATCGTAGCGGCTGGTTCCAAGGCCCAGGCGCTCAAGGCCGCCGGTCGTGGCGCCCGTCAGATCGATCTGAAGGGAGCAACCCTGCTTCCCGGCTTCATCGATGCCCACAGCCACATGCTGAACTACGCCGATAGCCTGGTTCAGGCCAATCTGAACCCGCCGCCGGTCGGGGGCGTCCGGTCCATCGCCGACATCATCTCCGAGGTCGGACGACTGAAGGTCTCGATGAAGGCGGGCGACGGCGTTCTGCTCGTGGGTCAGGGCTATGATCCCGACCAGTTGGCTGAAAAGCGGCACCCGACAGCGGAAGAGCTCGACATGGCTTTTCCGAACAATCCCGTTCTGCTGATGCACGCCTCGGGTCACATGCTGGTGGCCAATACGGCGGCCATGAAAATCGCCGGAATCGACGCGTCGACCAAGGATCCTGAAGGCGGCGCGATCATCCGCAAGCCTGGAACAACCGAGCCCCAGGGCCTGTTCCAGGAAACCGCAATGCACCCGTTCATTCCCCAGGTCCAGGCCCCCCGGCCGCTGGACGAAAACCTGGTGCTCATCAAGCGCGCTCTCGGTCACTACGCGGCCAATGGCTACACCACCGCGGCAGAGCACCTTGTGATGCCGGACAAGATGCCCCTTCTGCAGGCGGCGGCCGACAGGGGAATCCTGACAATCGACGTCGAAGCCCTGCCAGCCTACCTCATGGCAGATCAACTGGTCGGAACCGGCAAGATCCGATGGGGTGAATTGAAGAATGGATTGAAATGGGCCGGCTTGAAGCTGGCGACGGACGGCTCTCCGCAAGGCAAGACCGCCTATCTGACCAAGCCTTACCTAACCCCGGTTCCCGGCTGCAAAACCGATTGCCGTGGCTTCCCCAACATCCCGCAGGACGAGCTCAACCGGCTGTTTGTTCTAGCCTACCGCAACGGGGTCCAACTCTATTCACACTGCAACGGCGATGCCTCGATCGACATGATGATCGCCGCACACCGGTTCGCAGAAAAGGACCTGGGCATAGTCGACTTCAACCGGCGCACGGTGATCATCCACTCCCAGATCATGCGGCCTGATCAGCTGGTGGCATACAAGTCCCTTGGCCTGCTGCCGAGCTTCTTCACAAACCACGTCTTCTACTGGGGCGATGTGCACCTGGCCAATCTGGGCGCGGAACGTGCGGCCTATATCAGTCCCATGGCCAGTGCGATGAAGGCGGGGATCAAGGCCACCAATCACACCGACGCGACGGTCACACCGGTCGATCCCATGTTCCTGGCCTGGACCGCCGTGAACCGTACCACCCGCTCAGGACAGGTCCTCGGCCCGGATGAGCGGGTCACGCCCTACCAGGCCCTCAAGGCAATGACCCTGAATGCCGCCTACGAGTATTTCGAGGAGACCTCGAAAGGCTCGCTCGAAACGGGCAAGACGGCCGACCTGGTCCTGCTGGACCACAATCCGCTCAAGGTCGCGCCGGATGCCATCAAGACCATTCGGGTTGTCGAAACCGTCAAGAGTGGCCGCAGCGTGTTCAAAGCCCCCTAGCCCATCCGGCGGTGACCAGCGGCCGGCGTCCTCGGTGCTGCACCTAGGTCGTCAGCCAGGTCCCAGAACCGCGCGCACCCGGCATTACCCGCCGCTCCACCCCGATCGCTTCCAGGAAGGCCCCGTCGTGACTGACCACCAGCAGCGCCCCGTCATACTCTGACAGGGCCGCCTCGACCGCCTCCAGGGAGGCCAGGTCGAGATGGTTGGTCGGCTCGTCCAGGATCAGGAACTGAGGAGGCGGTTCCGCACACAGCACGCAGGCCAGGGCCGCCCTGAGCCGCTCGCCGCCGCTGAGGGTGGCGGCCTGCTGCTGGGCAGCGGCGTTGCGGATCAGGAAACGGGCCAGCGCCGCATGGGCGTCATTGACGCTGGCACCCGGGTTCAGGCGACGGAAGTTCTCCAGGACTGTCTGGCCATCGTCCAGCAACGAAGCCCGCTGGTCGAGCATGGCCGCCGGAACCCCACGCCGCACAGTGCCCGCCGTCGGCTGCAGCGCGCCGGTCGCCAGCCGGATAAGCGTGGTCTTGCCTGCGCCGTTGGAGCCGCAGACCGCAAGGCGCTCGGGTCCAATGATCCGGAAGGACATGTCCTGCACAACCTTCTGCCCATCCGGCCAGGCGAAGGACACGTCCTCAAAGGCCAGCACTGGCTTGCCTGCCGGAAGGTGCGTGCCCGGCAGATCGAAGGCGAGCGCAGAGATTCGTTCGACCCGGGCCTCCGCCTGCGCCTTGCGATCAGCGGCTTCTCCGGCCAGCCGCTGGGCCAGCAGATTGGCGCGCCCCGCGCTCTGCTCGGCCCGGCGGGCCATGGCCCCCAGCAGGATCCTGGGCGCGCTGCCCTTGTCGGCAAAGCGCTGTCCGGCGGCATCACGGCACGCCTTGCGTTCACGGGCCTGCTGGATATCGCGGGCCACGCGCCGGCTCTCCCGCTCAGCTTCGTCCAGATCGCGGGTTGCGGCGGCGGTCTCTTCCGCCCTGCGCTGGGCGTAGAGCTCATAGCCTCCGCCGTAAGACCGCGCACCGAGAGACGACAGTTCGACGATCCGGTCCATGCCGCGCAGCAACGTCCGGTCATGACTGACGACCACTGCCCCGCCCCGCCAGCGGGACAGGATCCGGGCCACGAGGTCGCGGGCCTCCGCATCCAGATTGTTGGTCGGTTCGTCCAGCAGCAGGACATCAGGCGCAGCGAGCAGTTGCCGGGCCAGGGCCGCGCGCATGGCCTGACCGCCCGAGAGGCAGGAGGCCGGCCGAACCGGATCGAACCCCTCCAGCCCGACCTCGGCCAGGACCTCGTCGAGACGTGCCGGCAGGGTCCAGTCAGCGTCGGCGAAGTCGATGGCGTCGCCCTGCCCCGCCTCGATCCGAGCCAGCCGGTCCCAGGCCTCCACGGCACCCAGCAGGGCGATCAGGCGGTCATCCGAGGTGAGATCGGGGCTCTGGTCCAGGTATCCGACCGAGCCCGCATGACTGACAACGCCTGCGGAAGGCAGGCGGGTACCGGCCAGAATGGCCAGCAGGGTGGACTTGCCCACGCCATTGCGTCCGACGAGGCCGATGCGCTCGGCCCCGATCGAGAGGGTCAGGTTTTTGAAAAGTCCGCGACCGTCAGGCGTGGCGGCGGAAACAGAATCCAGAGTGATGAGGGCTGACATAGAGGCTCGCGGCCAGAGAGACGGGAAGGACGAAGTGGTCTTCCGTCGCGCTGATCATGGGAGCCTCCTGCGGTCATCGGCGAGGGGTCCGGCATAAAATCAGCCGTACCCAGCACCCAGAAACTATCCACTCCCCTGGCCGGGAGCAAGCCGGGCTAGTTCGGAACGGCCGTCACCAGGACATAGATCAGCGACCCGACGCCAATGGTGAAGGTCCAGAAGTCCTTCTCCGCCGAGCGGGGCTTGGGGCCCTTGGCATCCTTGATGGCCTTCTTGCCCTTGCCGGCCTTTGAGACGTCAGCGGGATTGGCTGCTTTGCCCATGGTGTGCTCCGTTCAGGGACCAATTAGCGCCAAACTGCTGAAGGCCACGCTTCCAGGCAGGGTTAACCGTTTGCGGACATCACGCCGGGCTCCCGGGCGGCTGCGGCCTGCTGACACCTGCTGTCAGCAGTTTGGCGCTGGCAACGCACGCGACATTTGTTCGCATCTTGTTCTTGTGTTAACTCCCCCAACCGAGCCCTACATATAGCCGCTGCGCTGCACCTTCCCGGCAGCCCCCAAATCGCGATCCAAGCGTTCCGGACATCATGGCTGAGCAACTGAACTTCATCCGCGTGCGCGGTGCCCGCGAACACAATCTGAAAGACGTCAGCGTCGATATCCCGCGTGGCGAACTGGTCGTGCTGACCGGCCTGTCGGGCTCGGGCAAGAGCTCGCTGGCCTTCGACACCATCTATGCCGAGGGCCAGCGGCGCTATGTCGAGAGCCTTTCAGCCTATGCCCGCCAGTTCCTGGAGCTGATGAGTAAGCCGGACGTGGACCTGATCGAGGGCCTGTCGCCGGCCATCTCCATCGAGCAGAAGACCACCAGCCGCAATCCGCGCTCGACCGTCGGCACGGTCACCGAGATCCACGACTATATGCGCCTGCTGTGGGCGCGGGTCGGGACGCCCTATTCGCCGGCCACCGGCCTGCCGATCGAGAGCCAGACCATCAGCCAGATGGTCGACAAGATCACCGTGCTGCCCGAAGGCACCCGCCTCTACCTGCTGGCGCCCGTCGTGCGGGACCGCAAGGGCGAGTACCGCAAGGAAATCGCCGAATGGCAGAAGGCCGGCTTCCAGCGCCTGAAGATCGACGGCGAGTTCTATCCGATCGAGGACGCCCCGGCCCTCGACAAGAAGTTCAAGCACGACATCGACGTGGTCGTGGACCGCATCGTCACCAAGCCGGGCATGGAGCAGCGGCTCGCAGACTCCATCGAGCAGGCCCTGCGGCTGGCCGACGGTCTGGCCGTGGCCGAATGGGCCACCGTTGACGAGGGCGAGAAGGAGCCGCGCCGGCTGCTGTTCTCCGAACGCTTCGCCTGCCCGGTCAGCGGCTTCACCATCGCCGAGATCGAGCCGCGCCTGTTCTCGTTCAACAATCCGGCGGGGGCCTGCCCGGCCTGTGACGGCCTGGGGGCCAAGCTCGCCTTCGACGCCGACATGGTGGTGCCCGACAAGGACAAGAGCCTGCACAAGGGGGCCGTGTCGCCCTGGGCCAAGGGCCCCTCGCCGCTCTATACCCAGACCCTGCAGGCCCTGGCCCGGCACTACGGCTTCTCGATGGACGAGCCGTGGCACAAGCTGCCAGCCAACGCGCGCGACGTGGTCCTGCACGGCTCCAGGGGCCAGAAGATCAAGTTCGTCTATGACGACAATGCCCGCAAGTACGAGGTCGACAAGCCCTTCGAGGGCGTGCTGCCCAATCTCGAGCGCCGCTGGCGCGAGACCGACAGCGCCTGGGTGCGGGAAGAACTCGGCCGCTACCAGTCCGACACCCCCTGCGAGGTCTGCCACGGCAAGCGCCTGAAGCCCGAAGCCCTGGCCGTGAAGATCGCCGGAATGGACATCGCCCAGGTGTCGCAGCTGGCCATCCGCCCGGCCAAGGACTGGTTCGCCGGCCTGGAAGGCCAGTTCACCGACAAGCAGATGGAGATCGCCCGGCGGATCCTGAAAGAGATCAATGACCGCCTGCGGTTCCTGGTCGATGTCGGCCTGGACTACCTGAACCTGTCACGCGGCTCGGGCACCCTGTCGGGCGGCGAGAGCCAGCGCATCCGCCTGGCCAGCCAGATCGGTTCGGGCCTGACGGGGGTTCTCTATGTGCTGGACGAGCCGTCGATCGGCCTGCACCAGCGCGACAATACCCGCCTGCTGCAGTCGCTGCAGGGCCTGCGCGATCTCGGCAACTCCGTCCTCGTCGTCGAGCACGACGAGGAAGCCATCCTGACCGCCGACTATGTCATCGACATGGGCCCGGCCGCCGGGGTGCACGGCGGCGAGATCATCGCCCAGGGCAAGCCGGCCGACATCATGGCCAATCCCGCCAGCATCACCGGCCAATACCTGACCGGGGCC
>NZ_QAII01000027.1:5871-21052 GCF_003060965.1 Caulobacter sp. HMWF025
CCCGATCAACAAAAAGAAGATGCTGCGGGTCATCGGGGCCACCGGCAACAACCTCAAGGGCGTGACCGGCGAGATCCCGGTCGGCACCTTCACCTGCATCACCGGCGTGTCCGGCGGTGGCAAGTCGACCTTCACCATCGAGACGCTCTACAAGGCCGCCGCCCGCCGTCTGAACAATGCCAGCGACGCCCCGGCCCCACATGAGCGCATCGAGGGGCTGGAGAACTTCGACAAGGTCATCGACATCGACCAGAGCCCGATCGGCCGCACCCCGCGCTCGAACCCGGCCACCTATACCGGGGCCTTCGGCCCGATCCGCGACTGGTTTGCCCAACTGCCGGAGAGCAAGGCCCGCGGCTATGGCCCGGGCCGCTTCAGCTTCAACGTCAAGGGCGGCCGCTGCGAGGCCTGTCAGGGCGACGGGCTGATCAAGATCGAGATGCACTTCCTGCCCGACGTCTACGTCACCTGCGACATCTGCAAGGGCAAACGCTACAACCGCGAAACCCTCGACATCCTGTTCAAGGGCAAGACCATCGCCGACGTGCTGGACATGACGGTGGAAGAGGCCGCCGACTTCTTCAAGGCGGTGCCGCCGATCCGCGACAAGATGGAGACGCTGAAACGCGTCGGTCTGACCTATATCAAGGTCGGCCAGCAGGCCACGACCCTGTCGGGCGGCGAGGCCCAGCGGGTCAAGCTGTCGAAGGAACTGTCCAAGCGCGCCACCGGTCGCACGCTCTACATCCTCGATGAGCCCACCACCGGCCTGCACTTCGAGGACACCAAGAAGCTGCTCGAAGTGCTGCATGAGCTGGTCGACCAGGGCAATACCGTGGTCGTCATCGAACACAATCTGGACGTGGTGAAGACCGCCGACTGGCTGCTGGACTTCGGCCCCGAAGGCGGCGACGGCGGCGGCGAGATCGTTGCCGTGGGCTCGCCTCAGGACGTGGCCAAGGTCGAGGCCTCATGGACCGGCCGCTATCTGAAGGAGGTGCTCGACCGCCACGAAGCGCGCCGCAAGGCGCGGGTGGCCGAGCTGAAGAAGAGCAAGAAGAGCGCCTGAGACCGGGAACCGCTGCCGCTCCCCCCGGCAAAAGCCGGAGGGAGCGAAGCTGAAGACTAGACGGCGGGTGCAGCGTCCTCGGTGGGTTCGCCTCGGCCGGACTTCAGGGCCTGATAGATCGTCGGCACCGGTGAGAACAGGATCAGGGTGGTCAGCACCGAGACCACGCCGGCAAAGGCGGCGCGAACCAGTCCGACCGGCGTGAAGAAGGCCTTGAGCGAGCTCATGTCGGGCTCGAACAGGCCGCCCAGGCCGGTGATGCCCCCCGAGACGATGGCCCCGACCGCCGCGATGATGGTCATGAACAGCAGATAGACGATCACCGACATGATGGCCGAAAGCAGGTAAGCCCCCAGCAGACCGCCGACATGGCCCTTGGTCATGGCCCAGGACGCGCGCACGGCGACCTTGCCCGTGTCAAACGTGATCGCCGAGGCGAGAGACAGCCGCACGGCGACATAGATCAACAGGCAGGCAAGACCGACGAACCCGATCAGGCCGAGCAGGCCCGCGACCACGCCCCCGGCGGCGAAGCCGATGGCCAACAGCACGCCGTAAGCCACGGCTGCGCAGAGATAGAGGCCCAGCAGCAGCAGATTGACCAGGATCAGCGTAATCCCCTGCTGCACCTCATCCTGGCCCAGACGCAGATAGGCCGAGCGATCATCGGCCGGCCGCTGGATCATGCGGTTCACCGCCGCCAGCATTACCGCATACAGCGCCACACTGTAGACGATCGACAGCAGCATGACCGGGGCCAGCCCCTTCATGATCCCCAGCACCGCGGCGGGCTCCGGATTGGTCTCGCTGCTCATCGCCATGAATTCAGCCAGCTGCGGCCCCGCCAGCTGGATGGTGAGCGCGCTGACCGACAGCGAAAGAACCGTCATGGCCGCAGCCCAGATGGCGACGGTCCTGGGATGCTCCCGCACCAGCCTGAAGCCCACGAACGCGGCATCTGAGGCAGAGAACTTGGACATGCAGGCCTCGAAACAAAGGAGTGTTCAGGAGCAACGCGTAACAAGCTTCGCGTCGCCGCGACAGGTCCCGGAGATAAATTCCACCACGCCACACCTCCAGCTTGCACAGCCTGCCCCAAACCCTAACATCTGTTTGAAAGCGGCCGGCAGCGTCGCACCAGAGGGAGGCCGATCATGAAGCTCTATGGCGAAGCCAATCCTGCGCCCAACCCGCGCCGCGTCAGGATCTTCCTGGCCGAAAAGGCCATCGATCTGCCGGAGATCCGCATCGGCATGCGGCAGGGCGGCCACAAGTCACCCGAACACAAGGCCCGCAACAGCCTGGGCCAGGTGCCGACCCTGGAGCTTGATGACGGCACCATGATCAGCGAGAGCGTCTCGATCTGCCGCTATCTGGAAGGCCTGCACCCGACCCCGCCGCTGTTCGGGGCCACGCCGCTGGAGCAGGCCCAGGTCGACATGTGGATTCGCCGCATCGAGTTCCAGCTGATGACCCCGGTCGGCATGTTCTGGCGCCACGCCCATCCCCTGACGGCGGCGCTGCTGACCCAGTACAAGGACTTCGGCGAGTCCAACCGCGAAGCGGTGACCCGGGTCCTGCGCTGGCTGGACCGGGAGCTGTCGGAGGGTCGCGACTTCATCGCCGGCCCGACCTATTCCATGGCCGACATCGTGGCCCAGACCACGATCGACTTCGCGGCCTTCACCGGGCTGGAAATCCCGACGGACGACGCGCCGCACCTGACCGCCTGGCGCGACCGGGTCGGTACCCGGCCGAGCGCGGCGGCCTGAAGTCCGTGACCTAGCCCGACCTGCCCCTCGCCAGCTGGCCATAGGCGGCGGCGGGGGCCGCCGTGACGATCACCGCCTGCAGGGTCAGGAAGACCGGGGCCAGCAGAAGGTTAGCCAGCAGGGACAGGATCAGGCGCGGATTGACGCCGACGCTGCGCGGAACGTTGTCTTCAAGCCCGCCCCCGATCACGGCGACGACGATGCCCGACACCGTCGTCCCGAGGATCGAGACCCCGATACAGGCGACAATCACGATCACCACCATGGCCAGCAGGCGCCAGAACTGGCCGTGCGTCAGCAGCCAAGCGGCGCGCGGGTCGATATGCCCGGCGATAAAGGCATGGGGTGCCAGCAGCGACAGGCGGACGGCAACCCAGATCGACAGGCCGATCACCACAAGACCGCCGAGAAAGCCGACCCAGCCGCCGGCCGGCGTCCCGGCCAGCAGCGCCGTGGCCAGGGCGACGATACCGCCCGGAATCACCGTCACCATCAGCCCGGCCGCCAGGTGGATCAGGGACACCACCAGCAGCCGCAGGTCTTCGCGCCCCACCCGCAGATAGGCAAAGGCCCGCTGCTCGGGCTGCAGGACCGCCCGCATGATCGCTGCCGAGAGCATGGCCCCCAGCACCAGGGCCAGCACGATCAGCAGGATCATCACGCCCCCCAGCTGCGAGACCATGTCGAGGATCTCGCGGGGGTCGGCCGAGCCCGAGCGGAGGGCCAGGTCCGCCCGCTGCTTCTCGCCCAGCCCGACCTTGACCAGCAGGCCCAGCAGCGGAAGCATGACCAGCGAGAACACGGCCCAGGCCAGCACCACCAGGGGCTGGCGACGCATGATCCGGAACCCTTCGAGAGCAGCCCGGGTGGGCGAAAGCGAAGTCATCTAGGCGTCCAGCGTCTGCGAGGCGTCGGTCGGCCGACGCTGTCTGTAAATATGAACCAGGGCCCCGGTCCACACTGGGGCAAGATAGAAATAGACCGCAGCCGCAGAGCAGATCGCGACGACCGGCTCGAGCCCGCCATGGTCGGTGCCGCCCGCGAAGCGAAGACCCGCGCCCAGCAGGATCACCGGCAGGGCCAGCAGAAAGCCGGAAGCCAGGATCGGCGCGGCCAGTCCACGGGTCAGGGGAAAACTGCTCAGCACCCGGATGCCGGCCAGGTCCACCGTCGCCGCGCCGGCCAGCGACAGGCGGGCAGCCAGCCAGACGATAATAGCCAGGCTCAGCAGGGGGACGAGACCGACCACGAAACCCGCGACGCCGGACGCGGCCAGGGCATCCTGCCATCCGGCCGGCGAGAGGGCATCAAAACCCGGCAGGCTCATCCGCGCGACGCCCAGGGTCACCGCGGCGACCACCAGGGCCAGAACCGACAGGACGACAAACAGAAAGGCGGCGCACAGGAGTTGGGCGGCCATCAGGTGCCATTCTTCACGGCCCCACCGCAGCCCCTTCAAGCCGCTCGCACGCTCGAAGCGCCGGCGGTAAAGGGCTCCGGCTGCCAGACTCAGGGCGACCAGTTGCAGGACCGGGGCCAGAAGGGCTGCTGCGGGGGGCAGAAGGCGCGACACCGCCGCCAGGACCGTGGCGAGAACCAGCGCAGCCCAGCAGGCCTTGATCGCCGCGCCCAGGTCCGACAGGCCTGCCCGAACGGTCGCTCCGACCGCGACCGATCTCTGCGTCATGTTCCGATCCCCTTGAAAGCCTTCGCGACCTGCCGAGTCGCGAAGGCCGGGATCAGTTTACGACGCGGCGGCCGGGCTTGGCGAGCGCTCCTCACCGGTCTGGGGGGCAGATGTCAGGGCCCTATAGGCCGAGGCCCAGGGCGCGAAGATCACCGTCGACAGAACCGAGCCGACCACGACGCTGACCGCAACGGCCCCGGCTATCCACGGCCAGAGAATACCGACCAGAACCGCCGGGGGCTGACGGAAGAAGGCCTCGATCTGCTCGGGTTGAATTGGCTGGCCCGAATGGCCGACCATCCCGAACAGGCTTCCCAGCCCCACGGCCAGCAGGACGATGAGGAACAGCACCTCGACCCCCAGCAGGATCAGGACCAGCAGGACGGCCACGCCGAGCAACCGCCAGCCCTGGCCCCGGGTCAGGGTCCAGGATTCAAACAGCCGGAACTCGCCCTCGGCAAAGGTCATGGGCGCGGCCAGGGACAGCCGCAGGGCGACCCAGATCAACCCCGCCACGATGGCCAGAACGACGCCGGCGCTCATCAGGCCGAAGGCGACCGACGGTTGGCCGCCGCCCTGGCCGGAGGCGGCATAGCCGATCCCGATCAGGAGCGCTGCGCCCAGCACCGCCGCAAAGAAGACGATGAAGGCCAGAACGGTCTCGACCAGAAACAGCAGGGTCAGCCACAACTCACGGCCGCCGAGGCGCAGATAGGCAAAGCGGGAGTCGGCCGGCATCAGGACGGCCCGGAAGATCGCGGCGCAGATCAGGGCGCGCACGAGCGTGCCCCAGACCCAGCTGAACAGGTTGTAGCCCAGCATGCCCGACTGAAGGGCCATGATCTTCTGGACAGCGTCCGAGTCGGGGGCCGCGCCGCCCTGTCGGGCCATCGCGAAGGCCTCAATGAACTGCCCGCCCATCAGGGCGAAGAAGACGACCATCGGCACGATCATGAGCAGAGTCATTCCAATGCCCCAGGCCAGGACCGCCAGAGGCTTGCGCCCAACGATGCCGAAACCCGAACCCACGGCGGCCGTTACTGAAAACGAAGCCATTCGCATCCCCCTACCGCATCGCGCAGGACCACCGCGCTCCCGATGTCAGACTAGACACAGGTTTCGTCAGACCGCCACCAGAGGTATGAGGTCGCCCATGACCACACAGACCTCACATCTCGCCCCTGTTCACGTCATCGGCGGCGGCCTCGCCGGATCGGAAGCCGCCTGGCAGATTGCCCAGGCCGGTGTGCCCGTGATCCTGCATGAGATGCGCCGCGACGGCCCCGACCCAGTCCGCACGGACGCCCACCATACCGACGGTCTGGCCGAGATGGTCTGCTCCAACTCCTTCCGGTCCGACGACTGGGAGTACAATGCCGTCGGCCTGCTGCATGCCGAGATGCGCGCCTGCGATTCCCTGATTCTTTCGGCGGCCGACCAGCATCAGGTGCCGGCCGGCGGAGCCCTGGCCGTCGACCGCGACGGATTCTCCGCCGAGGTCACGCGCCGTCTCGCGGCCCATCCGCTGGTCACCATCGTGCGCGAGGAAATCGCCGGCCTGCCGCCGGAGGACTGGGACAGCGTGATCGTCGCCACCGGCCCCCTCACCTCGCCCGCCCTGGCCGACGCGATCCTCGACCTGTCCGGCGAGGGGCAGCTGTCCTTCTTCGACGCCATCGCGCCGATCATCCATCTCGACTCGATCGACATGGACATCGCCTGGCGCCAGTCGCGCTACGACAAGGAAGGTCCCGGCGGCGACGCCGCCGCCTACATCAACCTGCCGATGAACAAGGACCAGTACGAAGCCTTTATCGACGCACTGCTCGAAGGCCCGAAGGCCGAGTTCAAGGAGTGGGAGAACGTTCCCTATTTCGACGGCTGCCTGCCCATCGAGGTTATGGCCG
This sequence comes from Caulobacter sp. HMWF025, assembly GCF_003060965.1. GTDB lineage: Bacteria > Pseudomonadota > Alphaproteobacteria > Caulobacterales > Caulobacteraceae > Caulobacter. Next base: position 12,307 of record NZ_QAII01000027.1, read on the forward strand.
AACGCGGCCGCGAAACCCTGCGCCATGGCCCGATGAAGCCCGTCGGCCTGACCAACCCGCGCGATCCGCTGGTCAAGTCCTACGCCATCGTCCAGCTGCGCCAGGACAATGCCCTGGGCACGCTATGGAACATGGTCGGTTTCCAGACCAAGCTTAAGCACGGAGCGCAGGCTGCGGTGTTCCGGATGATCCCGGGTCTGGCCAACGCCCAGTTCGCCCGGCTGGGTGGCCTGCATCGCAACACCTTCATCAACAGCCCCCGCCTGCTGGATCGCAACCTGCGCATGAAGGTCGCGCCGCGCCTGCGGTTCGCCGGCCAGGTCACCGGGGTCGAGGGCTATGTTGAGAGCGCCGCCATGGGCCTTCTGGCCGGTCGCTTCGCCGCCGCCGAGCGCAAGGGCGAAACGCTTGAGGCTCCGCCGGCGACCACGGCCCTCGGGGCCCTTATCAATCACGTTACCGCCGGGCACCTGGAAGGCGACAAGGGCTCGTTCCAGCCGATGAACATCAACTACGGCCTGCTGCCGCCCATGGACGCCCCAAAGACCGGCGAGGACGGGGTGAAGATTCCGCTCAAGGAACGGGGCCGGGCCAAGAAGCGCCTGATGAGTCTGCGCGCCCTGCGCGATCTCAGGGCCTGGCTCCCGCAAGCCTAGACCCGCCCTCCGTTTCGCTCCAGCCAAGCTTGTTGCCGAAAAGCCACCCAGTGCGGCAATGACACCGGTTTCTGTTGCAAATGACACCGGTAACAGTTAGCGATAACCGGAGTATCCGAAGGCGCGACCGTCCCAAAAGAGTCGCGCCTGCCGTGACCTGTTCGGGAGGGAACAATGAACGACCATCGCCAGAAGACCCGCGCGCGGACCCTGCTGGGCCAGGCGTCGCTGGGCGCACTCGTCATCGCATCGGCCCTGGTGGCCACTTCAGGCAGCGCAGCTGCACAGGCGGCTCCTGCGCCCGCCCCTGCGGCAGAGGCTGATCAGGTCGAAGAGATCGTCGTCACCGGCTATCGCGCGGCCCTGCAAAGCGCCCTGAACCTGAAGCGCACCTCGAATGTGATGGTCGATGCCATCAATGCCGAGGACATCGCCGACTTCCCGGACGCCAACCTGGCCGAATCCCTGCAGCGCCTTCCCGGCGTTTCGGTGGATCGCGAAAACGGCGAAGGCCGGACGATCACCGTCCGTGGTCTGGGCAGCGACTTCACCCGCGTCCGCCTGAACGGACTGGAAGCCCTCTCGACTGCCGGCCCCTCCATCGCCGGTGACGCCGCCAACCGCTCGCGGGGCTTCGACTTCAACACCTTCGCGTCGGAACTGTTCAACGCCCTGAAGGTCCAGAAGACCGCATCGGCCGAAACCGACGAAGGCTCGCTGGGAGCCACTGTCGATCTGGAAACCGGTCGCCCGCTGAACTTCAAGGGCCGTCGCCTCGCCCTGTCCCTGCAGGACGCCTATTATGAGAACGGCGGCACGCATTCACCGCGTGGTGCCGGCCTGATCTCCGATCGCTGGGAAACCAACTGGGGTGACTTCGGGGCCCTGTTCTCGGTCGCCTACAACAAGCGCAACCAGACCATCGACAGCTATCAGCGCCAGGCCGGCCAGTCTGAATACACCTATCGCGGTTCGACCTTCGCGACCACGGCCAACCCGGCCAGCGGCGCGTCGCGCCTGGCCCGTCAGGGCTTTGCGGCTCCGACCGGGACGGCCTGTAACGCCGGCGTCATCGTCGGCCTGAACATTACCAACGCCTCGTACTGCAACACCCTGATCGGTTCGAACCCGACGGCCTATGGCCTGATCAACAACCCGATCGGTTCGACCCTGACCAATACGGCCGGCGCGACGAACACGACGGCCGCTGGGCCGCTGTTGCGCATCCCTGCCCTGGCGACCCTGAACCAGCAAGACCTGGCCCAGGAGCGCCTCGGCCTGACCGGAGCCCTGCAGTGGCGCCCGACCAGCCGGACGACGATCAGCTATGACTGGGTCTATTCGGAACTGCAGCAGGACTCGGTCAACTACCAGGTCCAGACCGTCGGCCTGAACCGCAACAACACCGCCGCCGGCCTCAACACCGCGACGGCCTCCACCTCGGCCGCCACCAAGCGCGGTCTCTACAACACCTGCGTGTCGCAGACTGCCACGGCAATCCGCGATGCCATTGACTGCGGCGAGTCGATGAACGGCGGCGGCCTCGTGGCCGGTACACAGTTCAGCTTCAACCCCTTCAACCTCGAGCCCTACGACTACTATAACAGCCTCAGCTCGGTGGGCTACGTGTCCGACCCGCTGGGCCTGGGCATGCGCAACGCCTTCGTGGGTCGCCCGAGCGTTCGCCTGATCGATGCCGCCCTGTCGGCTTCCGGGGCCAATGCCGACTACCTGAAGCTGGGCAATGTCGACCTGCGCTCGGCGGCCGATGCGGCCTTCTTCACCACCTACTTCCGCCAGAACTCGCTGAAGATCGACCACGAGTTCACCGACAACTTCTCGATGACCGCCGTCTACGGAAAGTCGTCTTCGAAGAACAAGACCCAGGGCCTGCTGGCCGACTTCATCCGCCTGGACTCGGGTCAGGGCGTGACCGGCAACGACTATCTGGTCTATGACTCGCGGGGCGGTGGCGACATGCCCCTGCTGAACCTCGGCTTCGATGCGACCCAGACCTCGGCCTGGGACTTCGTGAAGGGCTATTCGGCCCTGCGCCACTTCCAGCGTTTCGTGAACAACGACTACGAGACCCTGCGCCTCGACTTCAAGTATGCGGCCGACGACAATCTGGACATCAAGTTCGGCGTCAGCCAGCGCGAGTACGGCTTCTCGACCGCCGAGTATCGCCGTCTGACCGGCGAAACCCTGAACCCCAGCCTGAAGGAAGCCGGCTCCAACGTCGCGGCCGTCAGCCGGGTGATCAACTGGGGCACCGGTCTGGACGTGCCGGCCGGAACCACCACCGCCTTCCTGGTTCCGGACCTGCAGAAGATGGTCGATCTTTTCAAGTTCGACTGTAACTGCATCAACAAGTACGGCGACTGGCGCCTGTCCTATCTGGCCAGCGCGGCCAACCGCTACTCGGTCCTCGAAAAGGACACCGGGGCCTATGTGCAGTTCGACTACAATACCGAACTGTTCGGCCGCCCCCTGCGCGGCAATGTCGGCACCCGCTATGCGGTCACCGAAGTGCAGTCGGACGGCCTGACCAACACCTCGCGTCCGATCTCGGGCGAGAACAAGTACACCGACCTGCTGCCGTCGCTGAACGCGGCCTATGAGCTGACCGACGACATGATCGTGCGTTTCGGCGCAGCCAAGGTCATGGCACGGCCGCTGCTGGGCAACCTGGCCCCGAACGTCACGGCCATCAGCGTTCCGACCAACGGCGGCACGGTCGGCGGTTCGCTGACCGTCGGCAACCCGAAGCTGGACCCGTTCCGCGCCGTGAACATGGACCTGAGCTTCGAGTGGTACTTCGCGCCCGGAGCCCTGGTTTCGGTGGCGGTGTTCGACAAGGACATCTCCAGCTTCCCGCAGACCCTGATCAACTCGGCCAGCCTGAGCTCCTTCCTGGATGCGGACGGCATCAAGGCGCTGCGTGACTCCCAGACCAACGTCAACGCCCTGGCCTATATCGATGCGGACAACCCCTTCGACGTGCGCCAGTTCGGCAATGCGCCGGGCGGTTACATCCGCGGTATCGAGTTCAACTACCAGCAGGACCTGACCTTCCTGCCCTGGTACTTCAAGAACCTGGGCGTGCAGTTCAACGCCACGCACCTGGAGTCGGAACTCGAGTACATCGTCACCCCGGCCAATTCGCGCCTGGGCACGAAGGCGGTCACCGCCAAGGGTCCGTTCACCGGGGCCTCGCCGGACGCCTTCAACTTCACGGTCTATTACGAGGTCGAGAAGTTCAGCGCGCGGGTCTCGACGGCCTATCGTACCGAGTACCGGACGACCTACCCGATCGCCACCGGCACCTGCGACCCGGGCTTCTGCGACTCGCCGCTGGTCAATGACTTCCTCGGCAACGACAGCACCTTCAACGTCGATGCCTCGGCGACCTACAAGTTCAACAAGGCCATCACGCTGACGCTTGAGGCCCTGAACCTGACCGACCAGACGGAAAACCGCTGGGCCTATCAGGACGATCCGGTCGTCACCCGCTATGCGGCGGTCGGTCGCTCGTTCTTCGCCGGCATCCGCTTCGTCTACTGACGACGGCGGTCCCGGTGACCTGAACCAGGCGGCGTGGGCTCAGCCCGCGCCGCCTTTTTCGTGCGCGTCGCCCAGCGCCGGACGCAGCAGCTTCCGCGTCGCTCGGGGCTGCGGAAAGAACCGGAACCCCTTGAGCACGATCTTCACCGCCTCCCAGTGGATGGCGGCCATCACGCCGATCACCTGCCAGGGATGGCTGAACACGGCCTGCATAAGGCTGGCATCGGTCAGCGGCCGGCGCGCGCCCTCGAAATTGGCCGCCAGCAGCAAGCCGTCCTCGTCGTGCACATCAACCCCGACCAGGACCCTCTCGCCGGGCTCGGCGACCTCGAAGGCATAGCGCAGGTCCATCGGCAGGAAGGGCGAGACATAGAAGGCCTTGTTGCAGCCCTGCGCCACCCAGCCGCTGCGAGTACCGTTGACCGGCAGGACATAGTCATGGCGTTGGCCGAACGTGTTGCGCACCGCATAGACGATCGCCGCCAGACGACCTGCAGCGTCGCGGCAGAAATAGACGGTCAGGGGATTGAACGCGTGGCCGAACACGCGCGGCATGCACAGCACGGAGATCGAGGGGGCAGGCAGGTCGATCCCGTGCGCCGCAAGGCTGGCCTCGATCGCCGGGCGGATCTGAGCGCCCGACTCGTCGAGATGATCGCGGTCGAAAAAAGACAGGATATTGAACCGGTTGCGGGAAAACCGTTTCAGCCTCCGATCCAGTCCCTCCAGATCGTCGAGGTCCAGCAACAGCATGAAGACGCGATAGCGCAGGCTGTGCCGGCGCGGCCGGGCCCGCTGGTGGGTCACCGTGCCGACATAGAGGCCGGACTTGCCCGTCACGCGACCCTCGCCTGCGGATCGGTCACGCTGTCCGCGTCCAGAAAGATCCGGCCAGAGGGGTCCGGCGTAAGCCACGGCCTGTGCACGCCGCCCAGTTGCTCGGCCACGGCGAGCCCGGCCTGGAGACCGTCCTCATGGAAGCCGGATCCGAAATAGGCCCCGCAGAACCATGTCCGGTGGGTGCCCTGCAGCGACCACAGCCGACGCTGGGCCTGCATGGCCGCACCGTCGAACAGCGGATGCTCATAGACCTGGTCATGCAGAGTCTCCCCTACCGCCGGATCCTGACCCGGATTGAGCGACAGGAAGAACGGGTCCTGACTGGTCAGGGGCTGCAGGCGGTTCATCCAGTAGGTGACGCCGCCCTCCCCGGCCCCGGCCCGCAGACCGACATGGTTCCAGCTGGCCCAGGCCGTCTTGCGGCGTGGCATCAAGGCCTTGTCGCGATGCAGAACGGCCCGGTTGCGGCTGTAGCGGAAAGCGCCGAGCAGCGTCGACTCGGCCGCGGAGGGTCGTGACAGCATGGCCAGGGCCTGGTCGGCATGGGCGGCGATCACCACCTGGTCGAAGCGCCGCGACTGACCGGTAGCGTCCTCGATCGTCACCCCGTCGGGCCCGCGCGCGATGTGGCGGACCGGGCGTTGCAGCAGCGTCTCGCCCTTGAAGTCCGCCGCAAGCCGCGAAACATAGGACCGGCTGCCGCCGACCACGGTGCGCCAGATCGGCCGCTTGTCGATCGGCAGCATCAGGCCGTGATTGTCGAAGAAGCGCAGCAGGGCGGCGGCCGGAAACTCGCGAATGTCCTGTATGGACGCCGACCAGATGGCAGCGGCCTGGGGCAGAAGGTGGTCCTCTGCGAAGCCCTGGCCAAAGCCCTGCTGCCGCAGATAGTCGTCGAGCCGGCAGGGCCCCTCGTCTTCCAGTCGCGCCAGGTCACGCGTCCCGTTCCTGTAGAAGCGGGTCACGTCGAGCAGCATCTTCAGAAAGCGCGGGTTCAGGGCATTGCGCTTCTGGGCCAGCAGGGCGTTGCTGCTGTACTCAAGCGCGCCATGGTCCAGCGAAACCCCGAACGACATGTCACTGTCGACCGTCGGCACGTCCAGATGCCGGAACAGAGCCACCAGATTGGGATAGTTCAGCTCGTTGTAGACGATGAAGCCCGTGTCCACGGCAACGCCGTCGATCTCGACCGTGTTGGCATGGCCGCCGAGCCGGTCGTCCGCCTCGTAGAGGGTGACGTCATGCCGGCGCGAGAGGAGCCAGGCGGCGGACAGGCCGGAAATCCCTGAGCCGACGACGGCGATGCTCTGACGGGGCGTGGAGGGCGACGCGGGCAATGAAGGCTCCCTGGGCAACGGCTGATCGATGCGGACCCTTCAGCTACGGAGCCAGACGGCGTTTGGACGCGTTGCGCATCCAGAGGTTCCGGCCGTGCGTAGCTTGGCAAATTTAGCGCGCGCCTTGCGGATAGGCCTGACGTGAAGAAAGGATGCCCATGAGTCTGGTCAAGGCCGCGATCCACGCGTTTGAAGATGCCCCGATCCCCGACATCGTCTCGCGGGCGGCCATCCATTTTCTGGTCAGCGATGCCCGCCGCCGCCTTGCCTCGGCGACTCCGGAAGTCTCGGCCAGTTTTGCCCGCGAGATGACGGCCCATCCGATTGCGGCTCACACTGACGCGGCCAATGCCCAGCACTACGAACTGCCGGCGGCCTTCTTCGAGGCCGTGCTCGGCCCCAATCTGAAATACTCAAGCGGCCTCTATCCGCCCGGTGCCGTAACCCTGGCAGACGGCGAGGTCGCCGCCCTGACGGAAACCGAAGCCCACGCCGACCTGCAGGACGGCCAGGCGGTCCTTGAACTGGGCTGCGGCTGGGGCTCGCTGTCGCTGTGGATGGCCGCAAGGTTCCCCAACTCGACCATCACCTCGGTCTCGAATTCGGCGTCGCAGCGGGCTTTTATCGAGGCCCGGGCCGCTGAGCGCGGACTCGGGAACCTGACGGTCATCACCGCCGACATGAACGACTTCGCGACCGATCAACGCTTTGACCGCGTGGTATCGGTCGAGATGTTCGAGCACATGTCCAACTGGCGCGCCCTGCTGACCCGGGTCCGGACCTGGCTTGAGCCGGACGGCCTGCTGTTCATCCACATCTTTACCCATCGCAACGCCCCCTACCGGTTCGATGTCGATGATCCCGCCGACTGGATCGCCCAGTACTTCTTCACCGGCGGCGTGATGCCCAGCCACGACCTGCTGGCCCAGTTCCCGGACCTTTTCAAGGTCGAGCAGGACTGGCGCTGGAGCGGATCCCATTATGCCCGCACCGCCGAGCAGTGGCTGGAGAACTTCGACGCCAACCGCGCCACCATCGATCCGGTTCTGGACGACGTCTATGGCAAGACCGCCACGGTCTGGCGCCGCCGCTGGCGGCTGTTTTTCCTGGCCACGTCCGGCCTGTTCGGTCATCGGGGTGGCGAGGAATGGGGCGTCAGCCACTATCGCCTGCGCCCCGTCGCGCAATCTGTCTGAGGACTGACAATGCAACGTAACCTGTACGGCTACCTGGCCAGCGCCGGGGCCTTCCTGGCCATGGACATCGTCTGGCTGACCCTGATGGCCCCCCGCCTGTACCGGCCCCGGATCGGCGAGCTGATGGCAGACCAGGTCAACTTCGTGGCCGCTGTGGTCTTCTACCTGATCTACATCTTCGCGATCCTCTATCTGGCCGTGTTGCCGGCCATGCGCGAGAACAGCTGGAAACGCCTGCTGCTGAATGCGGCCGCCTTCGGCTTCTGCGCCTATGCCACCTACGACCTGACCAACCAGGCCACCCTGAAGGTCTGGTCGACCACCGTCACTCTCGCCGACATGGCCTGGGGAACCCTGGTGACGACGGTTGCGGCCAGCGCCGGCTTCCTCGCCATGCGCGCTGCAACCCGACACTAGAGACACGTCTGGACGATTGCCTCTCCCGAAGCGGCATGCCACGGTCCGGCCGCCTGTAAGCTTGAGGAACGCCTGTTTGATGGATGCCGATTCCAGCCGCGCCCTGCTGACGCGCGCCATCGCACGCGTCGCCAACCGGGACTCCGATGCCCTGAAATACGTCTATCGTCACACCTCGGCGAAACTGTTTGGGGTCTGCCTCCGTATCTTGAATGACCGCGAGGAGGCGGAAGACGTGCTGCAGGATGTCTATCTGAGCGTCTGGAACAAGGCCGACCGCTTTGATCCCGAAAAGGCCAGCCCGATCACCTGGCTGGTGTCCATGGCCCGCAACCGGTCGATCGACAAGCTGCGGGCGCGCGGCGGTCGGGTCATGGCCGGGGTCGACGAGGCCGAAGCCCTGCCTGACGCCTCTCCCCTGGCGTCGAGCCTGATCGAGGCTGACGAGGACCGTCAGCGTCTGGACGGCTGCCTGAACCAGCTGGACCCCAAACATGCCGGAGCGGTGCGGACCGCCTTCTTCGAGGGGGTTACCTATGACACCCTCGCCCAGCGGATCGGCGTACCCCTGGGCACCATGAAAAGCTGGATCCGTCGCAGCCTGCTCAGCCTACGCGCGTGTCTTGAAGCATGACCGATACCGAAACCCCCATGCGTGACGAAGACCGCCCCCTGGCCGGCGAATATGTGCTGGGCGTTCTGGATTCCGAGGAGCGCGCCGAAGCGCAGCGTCGTA